>CAMDMY010000033.1 GCA_945902775.1 Chryseobacterium gleum
CATCGCTAATGAAGTGAAACCGCACGTAAATACTTTCCTTCACGCTCTCTTTCGCTGAAAAAGCGAAACGCGATTACGGAAAAATTTACAGCTAATTCGGTAGAAAGACCAAATTCATATTAGTGCTTCGCAAATACATTTCTATTTGAATCATGAATACAATTACGAAGAAATTTACAGTTACTTCTGTAAAGTCTTTAATATCAACAATTTCTACTTTTTCAACTTTCATAACTTCGCTTTTTTTTAATTTATTCTACAAAATAAAGACATCAAAACGGAATAGTGCACCGTAATGAAAAATAATGTGTATTTTTATAAAAAAAATGACAAATGGGTATAAATAGAAATGCATACATCCGTTATAAGGCGATTGACTTACGTTTGAGGAATCGGTATCGTCCTGCTCCAAATATGCAAGATTTGATTGACGCTTGTTGCGAAGCACTAGAGTATAAGCCTTGCATTGAAACGATTCAGAAAGACATCAAAATGATGCGCGAGGATCCTCCAAAAGGATTTGCTGCGCCCATCAAATTTTGTCGCAAGAAACTTGTGTATGAATATACGGATCCTGAATTTTCAATTGATAAAATTGGCTTAAATGATGCCGATATTGAAGGAATTAAAAAAGCACTGGAAGTAATCAATAGCATTGGAACCTCTCGAGTGAGTCAGCAGTTTGCTCATTCAATGGGGAAGGTTTTGTCGGCATACAATGAGGAGTTTGACGGTTCCGAAAATGCGCGAAAAATTATACAAACGGATCAAATTCCTTTGTACAGAGGGATAGAACATTTTGATATTTTGTTTAGAGCATGTAGTGAGGAGAAGCCCGTTTCAGTGATCCATTATTCCTATGATAAAATGAGTTTTAATGCAACTGTTATTCATCCAAGAATTTTAAAGGAATTTGAGAATCGATGGTATTTAGTTGGATATTCAGAAGATCATGATTCTATCCGAACGTTTGGTCTAGATCGTTTATATGATCCCGTTTTATTGAAGAAAAAATTTATCCCAGTAAATAAGGAAAAAGAGGATGTATATCTGAAAGACGTCTACGGTGTTTATCCTTACAGTGAGGAAAAAAAGCAAACGATTCTCATTAAAGCAAGTTCTTTGGTAATCAATTATTTGATGGCGTATCCAATACATTCCAGTCAACAAGTCAAAAATAGAGGAGAGTATGGTCACGGAGAAGTTACCTTCGAATTAATTCCTTCGCACGAATTGATTCGTCTTTTCCGTTCCTATGGGAATGAAATTGAAGTCATACAACCAGAGTGGATTAACACTGAAATTTTTCAAGAAAAAAGAAAATGGCAAAGAAGAAGATAGAACTAAAAAGATTGATTTGGCAAAAGCCAGAGATGGAAGGAGGAAGACAGAATCCGTCAATCTTGAGAATTACAGTAAGGGAAAATGAAACACAAGTTGATTTGGGTTATTCCGCCTATAATATTTACACAAATGGTGGATGGATTCGGATTCACGCTGATACCTATTTGCAAGATAAAAAAACGGGGTATCAATATAAATTGACCAAAGCGGAAGGGATTCCAATTGCACCTCTAAAACTCGAGTTTCAAACCAAAACAGATTGGCAATATTTCTCTTTGTTTTTTGAACCATTGCCGCAAACAGATTTAATCATTGATTTCATAGAGCCCGATAGTTTGGTACCTTCAGACAATGGAAATAATTTCGATTTTTATGGGATTCGATTGAACCTTGCCGATGCGTTGGAAGAATATTGATTAATTAACTGGAAAATTTCTACTTAAAAATGCTTTTTAGTTGAGAATAGTATCTTTTTTTGAGTGTAAAATGCATCATAATTCCAACAGTATATCGGGATGATTATTTAGGTTCTTTAAGGAAATTAACAAGAAACGATGAGACTGCGGTTTATATTAGGATGTCTGCAAAGAGCACAAAAATTCAGCGCAACATTAATAGCTGACAATATGGAGGATTTGGAACATCATCTAATGTTAAGCAATGCCTTCAGAGAAAACGATAAAGTTAAATTAAAGATAATTACTAGTCATTAATAACGGATATAAAATTCCAGTTAAAAGCTAGACACATTTAAAAATTGTTTATTTCACTATTTCACCACCCACACTCCTAACTCTCAAAACAGCCATTCCCAAAGTACCCAATAAAATAGTTGCAAAAACCAAATGACTAGTTTGAACTAATCCAGGCATGTTTGCATAGGCTAATAAAACTCCTGAAATCAATTCCAAGGCTAAAACAATAAAAGAGGTTCTAAGAATTGGTAATTTTTGAGAACTTTCGTTTTTCCAAGCGATGAAAATAAGAATCACAAGTACTAACCAAGAGAAACTTCTGTGAATTAAAAACGCAATTCCTAATTTATCCGACCAAGTTTCTCTACCAAAACCTTGTTTCGTAAGTTCATCAATGTATTCTCTTACTTGTGTACCCAAAAACATTTGGATGAAAGTGATGATAAAACAGAAGATAATCAACCATTTTAAAGTGGGCTCGATGATTAAATTTTGAGATTGTTTCGCGCTTATTTTTCGAATGATAAATAATTGAACGCCAATAATTACCAAAGCGAAAAATAAATGAACGGTAATCGTCCAAGGGACTAAATTTGTTGCAACTACTATTGATCCAAACCAAGCTTCAAAACCAATAAATAGTAAATTAAATCCAGCTAAAAGAACTAAATCCCTTCTTCTGTAATAGACTAATATCCAAATAAATGCAATTAACAAAGCATTCCCAGCTAAAAAACCAACCAATCGATTCGCATATTCTGTCCACGTCTTTTTTGCATTGAAATTTTGTTCAACTAAAAGTGATTTATCTTCTTTAATTTTTTGAGAAACATCTTTGAATCCAATTTTACCTAACAAGTTGGCAAATTTCTCGATTTTTTCAGCCCTTTTTTGAGCATAAATATCTTTATAGTCGGTCGGTAATTGAGTTTTTTGCGTTGGCGGCACCCACTGACCGAAACATTTTGGCCAATCCGGACAGCCCATTCCACTTCCGGTAATACGAACAAAACTTCCCGCAATAACTACTAAATAGATCAGTACCAAAGCAATCCAATTAAAACGAATAAAAGCTGTAGAGAAATTCTTCATAATCCAAAATTTAGCGAAAGTCACCTTTCTATTTTAATGAGTGTAAATTTAGTAATTAACTTTTGTAAAAAGACTTTAGATCGCTTCGCTTTTAGAAGTTAGACCGTTTCGTAAACGAAACTATTAGACATTTTGAAATTGTACTATAATCAAGTCTAATGTCTAAAATCTAAAAATCTAATGTCTAAGAAAATTTTACTATTTTCACACCTCATTTTTAAACTCACAGACAATGAAGATTTCAATTGCGTTATCATTCTTGATTTTATCTTGTTTTACTATGGCTCAAAAAGTACTTACACCCGAATTAATGTGGAAATTAAAACGTGTAAACGGAGGTTCAATTTCTTCTGATGGGAGATACGTTCTTTTCGAAGTGAAAAGCTATGAAATGGAAACGAATAAAGGAAACAACGAGATTTTCGTTTACGATATTAAAAAAGACAAAGTAAAGCAATTAACGACAACTCCTTTTTCGGAGATGGAATCGCAATGGGGGAAAAATAACTCCATTTGGTTTTTGTCGAAAGAAACGGACGGACTTCAAATTTGGAAGATGAATTTGGAAGGAGAAAATAAAATGAAAATGTCGAGTTTTGTTGATATTGAATTAGAAGGATTTAAAATTGCTCCGAATGAAAAATCGATAATTACCATTCAAGCGGTAAAAACAAGAAAAACATTACAAGAAAAATATCCTGATTTAGCGCTTTCAAATGCACGTATCGAAGAAGATTTAATGTACAAACATTGGGACCATTACGATGATTTTAAAAAACGTCATTTGTTTGTTCATTCTATTGAAAATGATGCAATTGAGTTAAATGGAACGGATATTTTAAAAGGTGAAAATTTCGACGGAATCTTACCTCCTCATGGTGGATCTGATCAATTTAGTTATTCACCTGATTGTAAATCAATTGTGTATACATCTAAAAAATTAGCTGGAAAAGAATTTGCAATTAGTACAAATTCAGACCTTTATGAATATTCAATCGCTAAAAAAACGACGGTCAATCTCACAACTTCTAACAAAGGGTATGATGTAAATCCCTCTTTTTCATACGATGAGAAAAAAATGGCCTGGTTATCAATGGCGATAGACGGAAATGAATCAGCTAAAAATGATATAATTTTTAGAGATTTAGCTTCCGGGAAAGATGTTAACGTAACCATCAATAACGATGTAATTGTAGATCAATTTCAATGGCATCCTTCAGGAAAATTCATTTATTATATTGCTGCAATTAAAGGAACGAAACAAATTTTTGAAGTTGATTTAGCATTAAACACGCACCGTCAAGTAACAAATGGAACCTTTGATTTCTTAAGTTTAGCAGTTGCAGAAGATGAAATAATTGCCGGACAACAATCGATGATAGCACCAACAGATTTATTCAAAGTCTCGTTGAAAAAAGCAAAAATCAAACAAATTACTGAATTTAACGAAGAAATTTTAAAGAAATTAGACAAACCTACAGTTGAACAGCGATGGGTAGAAACAACAGATGGAAAACAAATGTTGGTATGGATGATTTTACCTCCAAATTTTGATGCTAGTAAAAAATATCCGGCTTTGTTGTATTGTCAAGGTG
The DNA here is from genome assembly GCA_945902775.1 of Chryseobacterium gleum. Lineage (GTDB taxonomy): Bacteria > Bacteroidota > Bacteroidia > Flavobacteriales_D > Crocinitomicaceae > CAIUKX01. The sequence goes on from CAMDMY010000033.1 coordinate 4,727, forward strand.
GGCCACAAAGTCCTGTTAGTCAATTCTTTTCATACCGTTGGAATTTTATGGTAATGGCTTCTCAAGGTTATATTGTGGTTGCTCCAAACAGAAGAGGTTTACCCGGATTTGGACAAGAATGGCAAGATGCTATCTCGAAAGATTGGGGTGGTCAACCGATTAGAGATTACCTTTCAGCAATCGATAACGCTGCAAATGAACCGTATGTAGATGAAACAAGAATAGGGGCAATCGGTGCATCATACGGTGGTTTTTCTGTTTACTATTTAGCAGGAGTTCACGAAAATAGATTCAAAACATTTGTCTCACATTGTGGACTTTTTAACCTAGAAAGTTGGTATGGAACAACAGAAGAAATGTATTTCGCAAACAACGAAATTGGTGGACCATACTGGGATCCAAAAAACAAAGAATTGTATGAGAAAAACAGTCCCCACAAAATGGTCGATAAATGGAATACACCAATTTTAGTTATACACGGAGGATTAGATTACAGAGTGCCTGAAAGTGAGGGTATGCAAGCATTTCAAGCAGCTCAACTAAAAGGACTACGAAGTAAATATTTACATTTTCCGGAAGAGGGACATTGGGTAACAAGTCCTCAAAATGGATTACTTTGGTACCGTGAATTTTTTGAATGGTTAGCAACAGATTTAAAAGAATCAAAGGTAAAATAAAAGAGAATAGGCACTCTTACCAACAATTTGCTCTTAACATCTTTCGTAATTTTCGAATAATTTCACCAAAAACCATTCGCTTATTTGATTAACTTTGTTACTTACTTTGATTTGATTAGTTCAATATATGTGGCGTAAATTTGCAAGTTTAATATTAAGAAATCGATTATTCATTCTGTGTATAATCACCATTTTAACTGTTTTTTTCGGTTATTATGCTGTGACATCACTAAAGATTGACAATCGTTATGGAAATACTTTACCGAAAGAATCTCAAGCACAATCAGATTATCTAAAATTCAAAGAAGAATTCGGTGAAGATGGATCTACTTTGGTTATTGCGATACAAACCGATTCGCTTTATACAGAAACAAATTTCACCAAATGGAAAGAATTAGGAGATTCCATTTTACAATACGATGGCGTTGAAAATGTAATATCTGAAGCGACACTTTTTACTATTCGCAACAACATCAAAGAAAATAGATTCGAAATCAAACGTATCTTCTCGGATTTGGCGTTCAAAGAAAAAGACATCGATTCAATCGAAAGAGAAATCAAACATAACCCTATCTATAACAAGCTTTTATACAACGATTCAACTAATGTATCATTGTTGTTAATTGGAATGGATGAAAAATTTCTTGCTAATAAAAAGAAATCAGATGTTGTACTAAAAATTGAAAAATTAGCGACAAAATATGAGAAGTATTTTGGACCTACTCACTTTGCAGGTTTACCTCATATTAGAGTTGTTGTAGGAAAATTGATTATCAAAGAAATGTACTTTTTCTTGGCGTTATCAATCTTTGCTTCCTCTTTATTATTATATATTTTCTTTCGTTCATTTAGAGTTGTTATGCAATGTAACATCGTTGTATTTATCTCTGTAATTTGGGCATTGGGTAGTATTGGATTATGTGGCTTTAACTTATCACTAATGATGGCTTTAATTCCACCATTGATGATTGTAATTGGTGTTCCAAACTGTGTATTCCTTATAACAAGGTATCATCAAGAAATTGAGAAGCACGGCAATAAAATTCGGGCATTATACACGATGATTCGAAGAATTGGAGCGGTAACTTTCTTAACGAATTTAACTACCGCAGTAGGTTTCTGTACATTCACAAGTTCAGAAAAATTGATGGAATTTGGGGTTATATCTTCCATTAATATTATGGTTGTTTTTGTACTTTCAATTTGTATTATTCCAATCTTAGCTTCGTTTTCTAAAAAACCAAAAGAACGTCATTTAAGACATTTATACAGAGTTTATTCTAAAGGATTTATAGAGAAAATTGTTGGCTGGGTAACTAACAGAAGACCAATAATTTATATATCTTCTATTGTTTTGGTGATTTTCAGTATCATCGGAATGACAAAAATCGAAGCGACAGGAAATGTCACAGGTGATTTACCAAAAGATCATCAAATTACGCAAGATCTTCGCTTTGTAGAGAAAAGTTTCGGAGGAGCAATTCCTTTCGAAATGACGATTAATTACAAACAGCCAGGTCGACTTTTTAAACAAGAAACGCTTTACAAAGTAGAAGAGATCCAAGAAATCTTTGCGAAAGATTCATTATTTTCTAAAAGTTTATCTCTAGTAGATATGATCAAAGTGATCAATATGGCCTATTATGGAAATGATAAAGAGCAATATAAAATTATTTCAAACAGAGATAAAGTACGTTTAAAACATTACATCGATAAATTTGATTTGAGTAATGCGAATGCGGGGAATTTATCACTAAAAGAATTGGTGGATACTTCAACTACAACATTAAGAATTAGAACCCAAATGAAAGATTTAGGTTCGTATGTTGTAGCTAAAAAAGTAGATTCACTCAAAGCACAAATTGAACGAATTTTAAATCCTGATAAGAAAGAAATCGAAAGATTATATACTAAAGTGGAAAAAGGTAAAAATGACTGTATTGATTCAATCATTTATACATATCCATCTGTTTATAATGGTTTAACAGCTATCCTAAGTAACGGAAATGCAGATAAACAAATGGAATTCGATTTAGATCCTGAAAAAGTAAAGGCGTATGTAAAAAAGCCTGGATTTAATAAAAAATTAAGAAAGGCAATTGATGATGAATATTATGATTTAGTATTTACTGGGACATCAGTTGTAGTTTCAGCAGGAACACAATATTTATTTATCAGTTTGATTCAGAGTCTAGTGTTTGCCGTTTTATCTATTTCAGCTTTAATGGCGGTATTATTTAGATCATTCAGAATTATTGTTATATCTATGATTCCGAATATTATTCCATTGCTTTTCACCGCGGGAATTATGGGATGGTGTCATATCCCATTAAAACCGTCTACTTTATTAGTATTTGGTATCGCTTTAGGTATTACTGTTGATAACGCGATTTTATTCCTCGCAAAATACCGACAAGAATTGAGACTTCATAAATGGGATATAAAACATGCTATTTTACTGTCACTTAGAGAAACAGGATTAGGTATTTTCTATACATCTATCATTTTATTTTTCGGGTTTATTATGTTTGCTTTCTCTCAATTTGGAGGAACAAAAGCTTTAGGGATGTTAGTATCCTTAACGATTATGGTCGGAATGGCAACGAACTTAGTCATTTTACCAGCCTTACTTTTAACATTGGAAAGAAAAGCAACAACGAGATCATTTGAAGAACCATTTTTTGATATCTACGACGAAGAAGAAGATATTGAATTAGACAACCTTCAAATTGGAAAATTAGAAAAGACACTTGATTAAAATCAAACGAATATGAAAGGAATTATTTTAGCCGGAGGATCTGGAACGAGACTTCATCCTTTGACATTAGCGATTAGTAAACAGTTAATGCCAATCTATGATAAACCGATGATTTATTACCCTCTTTCAGTTTTAATGAGTGCAGGTATAAAAGAGATTTTAATAATATCAACTCCTCACGATTTACCGCATTTCAAAAAATTATTGGGTGACGGTAAAAAATTAGGCTGTGATTTTCAATATGCCGAACAACCCGAACCAAATGGATTAGCTCAAGCTTTTGTTATAGGTGAAGAATTTATTGGCGGTGAAAAAGTAGCTTTGATTTTAGGTGATAACATTTTCTACGGTGTAGGAATGGGAAATCTATTAAAAGAAAATGCTGATTCTGTGGGAGGTGTAGTATACGCATACCATGTAAGTGACCCCGAAAGATATGGTGTAGTTGAGTTCGACAAAGATATGAAAGCAATTTCTATCGAAGAAAAACCTGAAAAGCCAAAATCAAATTATGCTGTACCTGGTTTGTATTTTTATGACAACAGTGTTGTAGAGATTGCTAAAAACCTAAAGCCATCACCAAGAGGAGAATACGAAATTACTGATGTAAATGCAGAATATTTAAGAAGAGACCAATTAAAGGTAGCAATTTTAAATAGAGGTACAGCTTGGCTAGATACGGGAACATTTCCATCATTAATGCAAGCTGGTCAATTTGTGCAAGTAATTGAAGAACGCCAAGGTTTAAAAATTGGTTGTATCGAAGAGATTGCATACAGAAATGGTTATATTAATAAAGAACAATTGATTGAACTAGCTAAACCCCTTGTTAAAAGTGGTTACGGAAGCTATTTAATGAATTTAGCAAAAGATTGATGCAAGATTTAAATCGTTATTCAGCTGTTATTGAAGATGCTATTTCGAAGATTGATTTTCCTCAAACTCCGAATAATTTATACGATCCTTTACGTTATTTCCTTTTATTAGGAGGAAAAAGAATGCGTCCTATTTTAACTTTATTAGGAGCAGAAGCTTTTGGCAAATCATTTAATAACGCTATTCCTGCAGCACTTTCTGTTGAGTTATTTCATAATTTTTCCTTGATTCACGATGACATTATGGACGAAGCTCCTTTGCGAAGAGGACATGTAACCGTTCACGAAAAATGGAATCAAAATATTGCTATTTTATCGGGTGATGTTTTATTAGTAAAAGCATACCAAGAATTAGCAAAACAAGACGCAACCGTTTTACCAGATTTATTACATTTGTTAAATAAAACAGCTGTAGAAGTATGTGAAGGTCAGCAGTTTGACATGGATTTTGAAAGCAGAGGCAATGTTTCAATAGAAGAATATGTTGAAATGATTCGACTTAAAACTTCCGTGCTTTTAGGTTGTGCTTTGGAAATGGGGGCAATCATTGCAGGTGCTTCTAAAGAAGATCGAAATTTAATATATGAATTCGGTCAACAAATTGGAATTGCATTTCAAATACAAGATGATATTTTAGATTTATATGCAGATCCTGAAAAATTTGGAAAACAAGTTGGAGGAGATGTAATTTCAAATAAGAAAACATTATTGCTTTTGAAAGCTTTTGAAATTTCAGATTCAGAACAGAAAGAAACATTAATGAATTTGTTAACCGAAACAGATTTAGATTTAAAAATCAGTTCTGTCAGAAATTTATTCAATGAATTAGGAGTAAGAGAAGCGTGTAAAGAACGAATGAATCATCATTATTCAATCGCAAAAGAGGCAATTCACAAAACTTCCCTTTCAGAAAAACAAAAATTACCCCTGTTGCAACTTGCAGCGTATTTGATGGAAAGAGAAATTTAATCATTAATTTTACAGTCGAAATTTAAAGTAGATGTTAATTCAAGTAGTAAAATCCAAAATTCACCGTGTAAAAGTTACGCAGGCTGATTTAAATTATATCGGAAGCATTACAATCGACGAAGATTTAATGGATGCTTCAAATTTAATTGAAGGTGAAAAAGTTCAAATCGTTAATATTAATAATGGAGAACGTTTTGAAACCTACATTATTAAAGGAGATCGTAAAAGTGGAACAATTTGCTTGAATGGTCCTGCTGCTCGTCGTGTTGCGAAAGATGACCTTATCATTATAATTGGATATGGTTACATGGATTTTGAAGAAGCAAAATCATTTAAACCTAGTTTGGTTTTCCCTAACGAAGAAACAAATCTTCTCGACTAATGTCTAAAAAACTAATAATTACTCTTGTAAAAACAGTTTTACCTTTATTTTTAGGAGCATACTTAATATGGCATTCATTTACAAGTATGTCACCAAAAGATGAAATTCAATTTTACAAAGCAATAAAAGAAGCCGATTATTTTTGGATTATTTTAGGGTTAATTATTAGTTCACTTGCTTTTTTCTCAAGAGCTTATCGTTGGAAATACGCATTAGAACCATTAGGTTACACTACAAAATTTTGGCACCGATACCATGCGATAATGATAGGTTATTTAATAAATCTAACCATTCCAAGAGCAGGCGAAGCTTCAAGAGCAGCCATGTTATACCGTTCGGATGAAGTACCTTTCTCAACTTCCTTTGGTACAATTATCGCCGAAAGAGCTGTTGATTTCGTTATTTTAGCCTCATTAGGGGCATTTACAGCATACATTGCATACGACGATTTCTTTGCGATTATCGATCAAATAAAACAGTATGATTTTGGAGGAAAACCTACTAATGTAGGAGGATTCCCTTGGAAAATGTTTATTCTATCACTGCTCGCTTTAGGTGGAATTGCAGCCATGTACTTCTTCATTAAAAAACAGGCGTTGCGTTTAAAAATCATTGGATTTGTAAAAGATGTATTTGCCGGTTTATTTTCAATATTCAAGTTAAAATCTCCATTGGCGTATATTGGTCACACCGTATTTATTTGGATAGCTTATTTGTTAATGTTTGCACTTCCCTTTTTCGCTTTAAAACAAACACATGATTTTCCTATATCAGGAATTTTCCTTGGGTTTATAGCCGGTTCATTAGGAATTGTTTTAACAAATGGCGGAATAGGAACCTACCCTGTATTAGTCGGATTGGTTGTAGCATTCTATATTGGAAAAGATTACCCAGAACAAGCATTAGGAATAGGAACTGCACTAGGCTGGATTATTTGGCTATCTCAAACAATTTTAATGATTGTGTTAGGATTAATTTCATTGGTTTTAATACCGAAAAATTTCACAGAAGAAAATGGCAAGAATTCAATACATCCAGAACAAGTTAGCGACAACAACTGAAGCAGTTCAACGCATCGCAAAATGGAAATTACAAAACGATAAAATTGTTTTTACCAACGGTTGTTTTGACATTCTACACAAAGGTCACGTAACCTATCTTTCAAAAGCAGCTGATTTAGGAAATAAATTAGTGGTAGCAATCAATACAGACGCATCAGTAAAACGTTTAGGAAAAGGAGATGATCGCCCAGTAAACCCTGAAGAAGCAAGAGCATTTGTCCTTTCAGCATTGGGTTTTATTGATATGGTTGTTTTATTCGATAACGACACACCACTAGAGTTAATTCAAGAATTAAAACCAGATGTTTTAGTAAAAGGAGCAGATTACGACCCAAATGAAACAGATTCATCTTCAAAGAAATACATTGTAGGTTCAGATGTAGTTAGAAGTTACGGAGGAAGTGTAGAAGCAATTTCTTTAGTAGATGGATTTTCAACTACAGGAATAATTCAGAAATTAAAAAGGTGAAAGAGACAATAGACTATAAGACATTAGAACACTCCTTCGGAGTTCAAAGACTAATTGTATAGTAAAAGTCTAAAACCTTATCAAACCAAATACTTAAGTCTTTAAGTATATATTATTACACATTATTCATCAGTCTTTGAGCGTAGCGGTCTAATATCTATAAGTGACGATTTATCGGAACGGTCTACGTGTCTAGAATATTATTTTTCCTCAAGTAACTGACCAATATCTTTAATCAACTGATCAACTTGATGAGGTTGAGTACCTTCATAATACCCTCTGATTCTCATTTGTTTATCGATTAAAACAAAATTATTGGTGTGGATAAAATCACTTTTTGCATCACCTAAATTTTGAGCTTCAGCAGGTTTTAAAACAAAGAATGATTTTCTAGCCAAAGAATATAAATCCTTTTTATCTCCTGTTAAAAAATGCCATTGATTTTTGACTGCTCCATGAGAAGCAGCATACATTTTCATTTGAGGAACCAAATCAACTTCAGGATTTACGGTAAAACTTAAGATGTTAAAATCGGAATTTCCTTTGTAAGCCAATTGAACACGTTGCATTTGAGCATTCATCTTCGGACAAATTGTGCCACACGTAGTAAAAAAGTATTCAGCAACAAACACTTTACCTTTTACATTTTTTTCGGTGATTGTTTCACCATCTTGATTTAAAAAAGAAAATTTACCAATTTTATGTCCAAGACCAACTGATTGAAGGCTAGAGTCGACCATTTCAGAATTTAACTCAATAGGATTTAAAATAGGCAGAGGTTTTTTGGTGTTTAATGTCATGTAATAAGCGATAAGTACCGCTACAACCATTATAAAACCAAAGGCGAAAATTTTTCTCATAAATTTTGAGTAATTACTCTTTTAAAACACCGTTTTCGTAAAACACCGATTTAATCTCTTCTCCCACTTCGTCGTAAGTAGTTTCTTTACCGTGTTTCACACCAATTAAATAATGTGTTTTAAATTTCATTACATTAATTTCAGGGTAATATTCAGTGTATTCGCCGTCTAACAAACCTAATTTATAATGTGCAACAGTTTTAGTTAACCCATTTTCAAAGTATTCGTGAAAATCACCGTTTAACTTACCCGCTTTAAAACTAGCAGAGCTTTTTATGTTATAACCAGAATAAAATTTTCTGAATTTACCATTACATAGAACTGTTTCAGAAGAATCTGTGTAATACGTTTCTCCATTATCAAACGAAACTTGAGAAAAACTGTAAGAACTAAAAAGGACTCCTAAAAAAAGAAAAATTGATGTTTTCATATTTAAAATTTATTCTAATAACGAATGTAATTAAATAATTTGAATTCAAATCTAATAAATGATGATTTAGGAAATATCAATTATCAATTCTCCTTTTTCAATTAATTTTCATTTTTCTTCAATTCCTCGTCAACAATAATTAATTCTTGAAAGAAATCTTCTCCAAAAGCACGAATTATTGGCTCTTTTAAGAAACGAAAAACGGGTACATCTAATTCTTCACCGCATTTACAAGCGGGAGAACATATATCCCAATGATCATAATTTACTGCTGTAAAATCATTGAATTTTTTTAATCGAATCGGGTATAAGTGACAAGAAATCGGCTTTTTGAAATCCGTTACTCCAGCTTTATGAGCAGCTTCAATTGCACATTTAGTAATACCATTTTCATCAAAATAGACGAACGCACATTCTTCATCGTTTACCAATGTAGTAGCCGGCTCATTGTCTTGGTCCATATAAAAAACCCCGATTTCTTCAACTGCTTTAATTCCTTCAGGCCGCATAAACGGAATGATTTTTTCTAAATCGTCTTCAATGATGGAAGCTTCTTCAATTGATAAAGGGGCACCAGCATCACCGTGTATACAACAAGCGCCTTTACAAGCATTCAAATCACAGACAAACTTTCGTTCGAAAATTTGAGTAGAAACAATTTTATCTTGGATTTCGACTAGCATTTTATTTACAAAGTTCGAAAAATACCTCAGATTATGAAATATATCTCAGAAAACTATCTGTTATTTTATAAATTTTAAGTGACATTTGGTTCAGATATATTCTAAAAGTATCGACTTTATTTAACACTAATTTGAAAATAAATTAACCTTAATTGTTGATAAATAGTGTAATATTGAAAAAAATAACTATATTTGCACCATCATTATAAATAAAATGAATAGTTGAGGGGGCGATTGTCCCCTCTTTTTATAACGTATGATTAGTAAAACAAAAGTATTAGAGTTAATTGAGGAGCGCTTTGCCGAGTTGGACAATGGGCTTTTTTTAGTGGATTTATCTATCTCTAAAACGAACCAAATTAACATCGAAATTGACAAACATGTTGGTGGAGTTTCGGTAAAAGATTGTATGGCTGTTTCTCGAAATGTTGAACACAATTTAGATAGAGAAGAAGCTGATTTCGAATTACATGTTTCTTCAGCAGGAATTGACAGACCATTAAGAGTATTAGCTCAATATGTTAAAAACGTTGGTCGAACAGTTGAGGTTATTAAAAACGATGGTGCTCAGATAGAAGGAATTTTAAAAGCTGCTTCTGAGACAGAAATCGAAATTGAAACTTCAAGAATTGAAAAAATTGAAGGGAAAAAGAAAAAAGAAACAATAGTTGAACAAATCGTTCTTCCATTGAATAGTATAAAGGAAACAAAAATTGTTATTATATTTTAAATAAATAGAACAGTATGAATAGCTTGGAATTAGTTGAGTCATTTTTGGAGTTCAAAGAATTAAAAAACATCGATAGAAATACGATGCAACACGTGTTGGAAGACGTGTTCCGTGCGATGTTGAAGAAAAAATTCAATACAGATGAGCACATTGACGTTATCGTAAACATCGATAAAGGGGATGTTCAAATATTTGTAAATAAAGAAATAGTTGCTGATGGAGAAGTTGAAGATCCAAATACGGAAATCGCTTATTCTGACGCTGCTAAAATTGAGCCTGATTTCGAAATTGGTGAAGAGGTAACAGAAGAGTTTACATTTGGTGATTTCGGTCGTCGTAATATTCTTTCTTTACGTCAGAATTTGATTTCAAGAATTATGGAACTTGAAAAAGACAATTTATACAAAGTTTACAAAGAGAAAATTGGTGAAATTGTTACTGGAGAGGTTTACCAAGTTTGGAAAAAAGAAATCATGGTTATCGATGATGAAGGGAACGAATTATTGTTACCTAAATCTGAGCAAATTCCTTCTGACTATTTCAAAAAAGGAGAAGCTGTTCGTGCAGTTGTTGCGAAAGTAGACATGCGTAACAGTAATCCAGTAATTATTCTTTCTAGAACTGCTCCAGAATTCTTAGAGCGTTTATTTGAGTTAGAAGTTCCTGAAGTTTTCGACGGTTTAATTACAATTAAACGTATCGTTCGTGAACCAGGAGAAAGAGCGAAAGTAGCAGTTGAATCGTATGATGACAGAGTTGATCCAGTAGGTGCTTGTGTTGGAATGAAAGGTTCTCGTATTCACGGTATCGTTCGTGAGTTGAAAAACGAAAATATTGACGTAATTAATTATACAAATAATCCACAATTGTTTATCACTAGAGCGCTTTCACCAGCGAAAATCACTTCAGTGGAAATCAATGAGGAAGAAAAACGTGCAAAAGTGTTTTTGAAACCAGACCAAGTTTCTTTAGCAATTGGACGTGGAGGACATAACATCAAATTAGCAGGTAGATTATCTGGATATGAATTAGATGTATACAGAGATGGTGAAGTAGATGTTGAAGATGTAGATTTAGAAGAATTTGCAGATGAAATTGAAAGCTGGATCATTGATGAATTGAAAGCAATCGGTTGTGATAGTGCTAAATCAGTGTTAGAATTAGGAGTTGAAGACCTAGTTAAACGTACAGATTTAGAGCAAGTTACAGTTGAGGAGGTATTTAGAATCCTTCGTGCAGAGTTTGATAATTAATCAAATATGGCACATTTAGGGAAGACATAACAGTAAAGAAATAAGTTAATACAAAGGACGCATAATTTTATGGCCGAAAAATCAATACGATTAGGAAAAGCAGCAGGGGAGTTAAATGTAGGAATTGCTACATTAACTGAATTCCTTAACTCTAAAGGTGTGAAGATTGACAACAATCCTAACACAAAATTGGAGGGTAATCACTATGAATTACTTCAAAGTGAATTTGCAGCGGACCAAACAATCAAAGAACAGTCTAAAATGACGAATGTAAAACGTGAGAAACGCGAAACGATTTCTATACGTGATACAAGGCAAAATGAAGCTCCTAGTGTAGATGACGAAGATGATGTAGATGAAGCAGCTTTTGATAAAATCAAAAATACTGCTCCTGTTGTAGCTAAAGCGGAACCCGTTAAAGAGGTTGAGCCAGAAGCTGAAAAAAAGACAGAAGAAGTAAAACCGGCTTCTATTACTGAGTCACATAAACCAGTAACAATTGGAGAAGGAGATGTTCAAGTTCAAGTTGTCGGTCGAATCGATTTAGATAAATTGAACACAAAAACGCGTCCTGATAAAAAGAAATACGAGAAACCTAAGAAAACTCCTTATGTTGCTCCAACTCAAACTCCTAAAGTGGAAGCCAAAAAAGCGGAAGCACCAAAGGTTGAACCGAAAGCTGTAGAACCAGAAGAGCCAGTAGCTCCAAAAGAAATCGAAACAATTCGAGTTGAACGTAAAGTTTTATCTGGGCCAACAGTTTTAGGTAAAATTGAGTTACCAGTTAACAAACCAAAACCGGCAGGTAATAATAACGGAAGACCAGCAAATCCAAACGATCCTCGTAAGAAAAGAAAAAGAATCAAGAAAATTGATCCTACAAAACCTTCTTCAGCAGGAGTAGCAGCAGGAACACCAGGAACAGCAGGAACACCCCATCCAGCGGGAACAACTCGTTCTGGAGGAGTGCCAAGACCAGCTAATTACCGTCCTGGGCCAGGAGCTGCAAATTTCAATAAAGGAGTTGGAAATAAATTTGTTAAACCTGAGATTAACGAACGTGATATCCAAAAAGAAATTAAGGATACATTAGCTCGTTTATCTAATAAAGGAGGTAAATCAAAAGCATCTAAGAACAGAAAAGTTAAAAGAGATATAAATTCGCAACGTCGTCAAGATGAGGCAGATGAGGCAGAATTAGAATTAAGTATCTTAAAATTGACTGAATTCGTAACTGTTTCTGAGTTAGCAGCAATGATGAATATTCAATCCACACAAGTAATTTCTGCTTGTATGTCATTGGGTATTTTTGCTTCTATTAACCAACGTTTAGATGCAGAAACAATTCAAATTGTTGCCGAAGAATTTGGTTTTGAAACTGAGTTTGTAAGTGCTGACGTTCAAGAATCGATTGTACAAGAAGAAGATAGAGAAGAAGATTTAATCGCTCGTCCACCAATTATTACGGTAATGGGTCACGTCGATCACGGTAAAACTTCATTATTAGATAAAATTAGAGATGCAAATGTAACTGCAGGTGAGGCAGGAGGAATTACACAACATATTGGTGCTTATTCTTTGATATTGAAAGATGGTCGTAAAATGACATTCTTAGATACTCCTGGTCACGAAGCCTTTACAGCGATGCGTGCTCGTGGTGCTCAAGTAACTGACGTTGCAATTATTATTGTTGCTGCAGATGATGATGTGATGCCACAAACCAAAGAGGCAATCTCTCACGCACAAGCAGCTGGAGTACCAATGGTATTCGCAATAAATAAAATAGATAAAGATGGTGCTAACCCTGATAAAATCAAGGAGCAATTATCTCAAATGAATATCTTAGTAGAAGACTGGGGTGGAACATACCAATGCCAAGAAATTTCTGCGAAGAAAAATTTAAACATAGACGAATTACTTGAAAAAGTATTATTGGAAGCCGATATTTTAAATATTAGAGCTAATCCTAATAAAAATGCAATTGGAACTGTTATTGAATCTTCTTTAGATAAAGGGAAAGGCTTCGTAACTAATATTTTGGTTGAAGCTGGAACATTACGTATTGGAGATGTTGTTTTGGTGGGACGTAACTATGGTCGTGTTCGTGCAATGCATGATGAGCATGGTGTATCATTAAAAGAAGCTGAACCAGCAAGACCAGTTTCAATTTTAGGGATCAATGGTGCGCCAAGTGCTGGAGATAAATTCCACGTATTGAACGATGAAAAAGAAGCGAAAAACATTGCTACTAAACGTGAGCAATTACACCGTGAACAAGGACTTCGTACTACGAAACATATTACATTGGATGAAATCGGTCGTCGTTTGGCTATCGGAGACTTCAAAGAATTGAATATTATCGTAAAAGGAGATGTGGATGGTTCTATCGAAGCATTATCAGATTCGTTACAAAACTTATCGATTGGTGAAATTGCTGTTAAAATTGTACACAAAGGAGTTGGAGCTATTTCTGAAGCGGATGTCAATTTGGCTGCAGCATCAGATGCAATCATTATTGGTTTCCAAGTTAGACCATCAGTTGCAGCAAGAAAATTAGCTGATCAAGAACAAATTGATATTCGTCTTTACTCTGTAATTTACAAAGCAATTGACGAAATTAAAGCGGCGATGGAAGGAATGCTTTCTCCAGATATTGAAGAGAAAATCGTTGGTTCTGCTGAAATTCGTGAAACTTTTGATATTACAAAAGTGGGTACAATTGCAGGATGTTTCGTAACAGAAGGTATATTCAAACGAAGCTCAATAATACGAGTTGTTCGTGATGGTATCGTTATTCATACTGGAAAATTAGGTTCATTGAAACGTTTCAAAGATGACGTGAAAGAAGTGAAACATGGTTTTGAATGTGGATTAAATGTTTACAAATTCGACGATATCAAAGCAGGAGATATAATTGAATCATACGAAGAAACAGAAGTTGCTCGTAAGTTATAATTTTTTAAAATACAATGGAAAGCCATTTATTGAAAGATAAGTGGCTTTTTGCTTTTATAAAGTTTTAAACAATCCTTATTTTTTAACTTTTTAACACTTAATGGAATCTAAAATCGTCCAATTCATGATAATTAAGTAACTTTGTACTTTATAAGTAAAATCAAAATAGAATGGGAAAGTTAGGAGTTACAGAAATCATATTGATTTTAGCAATCGTATTATTACTTTTTGGTGGTAAAAAAATTCCAGAATTAATGAAAGGTCTAGGTAAAGGAATGAAAGAATTCAAAGATGCTTCAAAAGGAGAAGAATCTAAAACTGAAGACGAAAAAAAATAGTAAAAAGAAGTTAACGGATGTATCAAACTTTTGCTGAAGTAAAGTCTGCCCTTTCTTCGGGTAAATCTGTTTTGAATATTGTTGAGTTTTACTTAGATAATATTCAGAAACAATCAGAATTGAATGCTTTTTTAGAAGTGTTCGAAACAAGTGCGCGTGAACAAGCTATCCGTGTAGATGAAAAAATACGCGAAGGAAAAGCAGGACGTTTAGCAGGAATGGTTATTGGATTAAAGGACAACCTTTGTTATAAAGACCATAAAGTTTCATCATCCTCAAAAATATTAGAAGGGTTTGAATCGTTGTATACAGGAACTGCTGTGCAACGATTAATTGACGAAGATGCAGTTATCATAGGACGTTTAAATTGTGATGAGTTCGCAATGGGTAGTTCAAATGAAACTTCAGCATACGGACCAGTTAAAAACCCGTTGAATCTTTCTTTAGTGCCTGGTGGTTCTTCAGGAGGTTCAGCAGCAGCAGTTGCAGCGAATCTTTGTACAGTTGCATTGGGAAGTGACACAGGAGGTTCAATTCGTCAACCGGCATCTTTTACTGGAACATTTGGTTTAAAACCAAGTTACGGTAGAATTAGTCGTTTCGGTTTGATTGCCTATGCTTCGTCTTTCGATCAAATTGGACCAATCACAAACAATTTAGACGACGCAGCTTTGTTGTTAGAAATAATGGCTGGTAAAGATGAATACGATAACACTGTTTCATCAAAACCCGTTGAAAATTATACTTCAATCGAAAAAACAGGAAAATTAAAAATTGCTGTTTTGGCTGAAAGTTTGGAGACAGAAGGAGTTGATCCTGAAGTGCTTCAAAAAATGGAATCAATTATTCAGAAATTAAAAGAAGATGGACATACTGTTGAGAATGTTTCATTTCCTTATTTACAATACATGGTCCCAACGTATTATGTGTTAACAACGGCAGAAGCTTCTTCAAATTTATCAAGATTTGACGGGGTGCATTATGGACATAGAAGTCCAATTGCTGCAGGTGTTGAAGCAACATACATCAATTCAAGAAGTGAAGGATTTGGTCCAGAAGTTCAACGTCGAATTATGACAGGAACATTTGTTTTATCAAATGAATTTTATGATTCTTATTACACAAAAGCTCAAAAAGTAAGAAGAATTTTAAAAGATAAAACAAATGAAATTATGTCAAAATATGACTTATTGATTTTGCCTACTACACCTTCAACAGCATTTCCTTTAGATGGATTAAAAGATCCTATTCAAATGTATTTGCAAGATATTTTTACAGTACATGCTAATCTTACGGGTAATCCAGCTATTTCTTTACCATTGGGAAAACATAGCAACGGAATGCCTTTCGGAGTTCAAGTGATGGCTGATAATTTCAAAGAGAAAGAATTATTTAATTTCTCACACTATCTTACTGAGATAGCTTAAGAAAAATTTATATGAACAGGTTTTTAATTATACTATTTTTTAATTTAATAAGCTTAATTGCTGTATCTCAAGTAAAAGATACATTGAAAAAGACTCCTGTTGTAAAAGATCCTTTTATTGAGACAGTTGAACAATCGTTAAATGCATTTTATGCTGATTTTGCAAATCAAAGTAATTATGATTCAATCATCAATGCATTAAATTACGAACCCGGTCAAATTCCTCGTTTTGCTGATTCAATATACTGTCAACGTTTAGAAAAAATGAATGCTATGAGTCCTTTCCAATTGGATTGTGCTCCCCCTGCTTTAGCGACTATTAAGTTTTTTGCAGAAAAAAGAAGAAGTTTCGCAAGAGTTGTTTTAGGTCGTTCGGCTTTGTATTTCGAAATGTTTGAAGAGAAATTAGCGCATTATGGCTTACCAATCGAATTAAAATATTTAGCAGTAATTGAAAGTGGTTTACGTCCACAAGTTAAATCAAGAGCTGGTGCTTTGGGTTTATGGCAATTCATGTATAGAACTGGTTTATATTATGGTTTAAATGAAAATTCATACATCGATGAGCGAATGGATCCTGATAAAGCAACAGATGCTGCTTGTCGTTATTTAAAGAAATTATTTGATATATACGGAGATTGGAATTTAGCATTGGCTTCTTATAATGCTGGTCCAGGTAACGTAAACAAAGCAATTCGTCGTTCAGGCGGTAAAAAAACATATTGGGAAGTTCGCCCTTTTTTACCAGCTGAAACTCAAGGTTATGTACCAAATTTTATAGCAGCGGCTTATTTATTGACATACCATGCTGAGCATAACATTGTCCCAATGGAAGCAAAATGGAATTATGGTCAATTGGATACGATCTGTTTACACGATGGTATTCACATGTCAACTATATCAAAATTAACTGGTTGGGACATAGATGAAATTCAAACGTTAAATCCAGTATATAAAACAGGATACATACCTTATTCTAATCCAAAACAATGCATTACAGGACCAATTAAAGAAATTGGAAAAGTGGTTTCATTAGAAAAAGAATTATACACCTTAGAAAAATCTATTTTCTTACCTGAACCAGTAAAACCCGTAACTGTAGATTCAGTTATTACTTTGGTTGATAGCACTGCAACAGGTGGTATTACATCTTCTGAATCACCTATTAAAGTGAGTGGAGATAATGCTAAACCAATTGTTAAAGCAAAGACTCCGAAAGAAAAACCAGTTAAAGTGGTACCTCCAGTGAAAGAGAAACCAGTAGCTCCTATTATTACGTATGTTGTTCACTCAGTAAGAAGAGGGGAAGGATTAGGAATTATCGCTGCAAAATACAACGTAACTGTAAATGAGGTTTTGACAGCGAATAATATGAAAAGTGTTGTTTTGTATACAGGTCAGCATTTAAAAATTCCTCAAATTGTAACACCAACCACTACAACTGATTCAACTAAAACTACTCCATCAGCTGTTGTAGATCCAGTAAAAATAGTGAAACCGGTGGTAGTTGCAAAACCAGTAGTAGCAAAACCAAAACCTGTTGTACCAGCGAAAAAGTATTGTGAAGTAAAAGAAGGAGATACAGGAATTAAAATTGCTCAAAAATTCAATTTGACGCAACAACAATTAATGGAATTGAATCCAGGAATTAATTTAGAAATTATTACTGTAGGACAAGAACTCAGAGTAAAATAGGATATTCCATTTAAATTAAAACAGAAAGAAATGGTTAAAATTTCAGCTGTTATCATCACATATAACGAAGAAAGAAACATTGAACGATGTTTAACTTCACTGCAAGGTGTTGTAGATGAGATTGTTATTGTCGATTCATTCTCAAAAGATAAAACCGAAGAAATTTGTAGTCGATTTAATGTGAAATTTGTTCAACATGCTTTTGATGGACATATCGAACAAAAGAATTGGGCAATCACGCAAGCAACTTACCCATATATTTTATCGTTAGATGCAGATGAAGCATTGGATGATCGATTGAAATCCGCCATTTTAAAAGTCAAAGAAAATTGGACACACGAAGGGTATTCAATGAATAGACTTACGAATTATTGTGGAAAATGGATTCATCATTGTGGTTGGTATCCTGATACAAAATTACGACTTTGGGATTCAAGAAAAGGAGAATGGGGAGGTGATAATCCACACGATAAATATGAATTGTTTGATAAAAATGAGCCGACTAAACAATTAGAAGGAGATATTTTACATTATAGTTACTATACTAGAGAAGATCATTATAAACAAGTCACCTATTTTACTGATATTTTAGCAAAAGCCCAATTTCTAAAAGGGAAAAAAGCGCCATTTATTGTTTTGATTTTTAGTCCGGTGGTAAAATTTATCAAGGATTACGTTATCAAAAAAGGGTTTTTAGACGGAAAAGCAGGTTTCACAATTTGTAGAATTTCGGCGTATGCAACTTTTGTAAAATATAAAAAATTACGCAATTTATATCGAAGAGATGTTAGATCTAACATCTCCACTAATAATTAATTGCGTCTCAACTAAATAATAAATATGAAATCCATAGATTTAACAAATAAACGAATCATAATCAGTAGAACAGATAGCATCGGAGATGTGATGCTTACACTGCCTTTGTGTGCTTGGATTAAAAATAATTTCAAAGGGGTTTATATTCTGTTTTTAGGAAATTCATACACGAAACCTGTAGTTGAAAGTTTTACTGGTATAGATGAATTTGTGGACTGGAAAGAATTTGAAAATTTACCAACAGTTCAACGAGTAGACGCTTTAAGAAATTTACAAGCAGATACTATTGTTCACGTTTTTCCAAGAAAAGAGATTGCTGCATTGGCGAAGAAAGCAAAAATACAATTTAGAATAGGGACATCACATCGTACATTTCACTTTTTAACTTGTTCGCATAGATTGAATTTTACTCGTAAAAAATCACCTTTACACGAAGCTCAATTGAATTTTGAATTGTTACGTCCTTTTGGTTTGGAAGAGATTCCATCTTTGGATGAACTAAATCAAATGACATCTAATTTTAAAGCACCAGTTGAAGCATTACCTGAGTTTATTATAAAAAAGTTGACAAATTCAAACGAAAAATCGGTTATTCTTCATCCTAAATCACAAGGAAGTGCAGTTGAATGGGGACTAGAAAATTACAGAGCCTTGTCTTTAAAATTAGAGAAATTAGGATACACCGTATTTTTCACAGGAACTGAAAAAGAAGGAGAACAATTTCGTTCAGCAATCCATTTTAACGATCATATTATCGACACTTCAGGTAAATTGACATTGCATCAATTAATCAATTTTATTTCTCGATGTGAAGCTTTAGTGGCTTGTTCAACAGGACCATTACATATTGCAGGATTTTTAAATCGAAGAGCAGTAGGATTATTTTCTCCTAGAAAACCAATTCATCCAGGAAGATGGAGAGCATTGGGAGCAAACGTCAGAATACTTGTTAATGATGAAAATTGTGAGACTTGTAAAAAAGGGAAACCTTGTCAATGTATTGAGCAAATTTCTGTTGAAAGAGTAGTAGAACAAATTGTGTGAAAGAGAAATTAATAAAAGGCATTGAGCACTTAATTTTTTCTAATTTATTAGTCAGTCTTTCTATTGGTTTTTTATGTTTAGGAATTTGTATCCAATTAAACATCCCAAATCCTTATTGGTATGGACTTTTCGTCTTTTCGAGTACACTTTTAACGTATAATATCCAAAGATTCATAAAATCTACCCAAACAGTCCCACATCCTACAAATCATATTTTATGGGTTTTGTCACATAAAAAAGAATTGTTTTTCATCGGATTAGTTAGTATTTCACTCGCATTATATAGTTTTTATCAACTATTTAATTGGAATTGCATATCTTTTTTAATTTTATTTATATCATTGATAATCAGTGTTTTATATGTTTATCAAATTAAATCAAAAAGTTTAAGAGATGCTCCTTATT
Organism: Chryseobacterium gleum; assembly: GCA_945902775.1. Classification (GTDB taxonomy): domain Bacteria; phylum Bacteroidota; class Bacteroidia; order Flavobacteriales_D; family Crocinitomicaceae; genus CAIUKX01. The sequence continues at coordinate 24,553 of CAMDMY010000033.1, forward strand.
TAAAAATCCATTTGATTGCGATTATATGGGTAATCGCATTGGGTGTATTTGAGTTATTCAATGAACAAATTTTTGAATTCGAAAAGTGGATGTTTGTCCTGATTCATTATTTTTATGTGGTCGCTGTAACCATTCCATTTGATATTCGAGATTTAAAATACGATGATCCGAATAAACGAACCATTCCTCAAGTAATTGGAATCAAAAATTCAAAAATGATGAGTTTTGGTTTGATGTTATTGTATGCTTTTTTGGCGATTTATTTTCAACCGCATTTACTCTTGAATTTCTTTTTTCTTTTTTCAATTTTGATTTCCTTGTTCCTGATTTTGGGTATAAAAACAACTAGAAATGAATTTTATTATTCAGGATTGATAGAGGGAAGTATATTAATTGTAGGATTAAGTTTATTGTTTAAAAGCTAAAAAATTCTTAACTTTGAAAAAAAAAATCAATGGAAAATTTCTTAATCGATAAAATAAACGAATTAGCTTTTACAAAAGTTACTATAACTGATAAACTTTGGGAGTCAAATATTTTAGATTCTATAAGTATTGTTGAATTAGTTGTAGAAATAGAAAATGAATTTTCAATTAAGGTTCCTTTTAATGAAATAATTGTCGAAAATTTTGAGACTATTGAAAATATGATGAAATACATCGAGTCTAAAAAATGAAACAAATAATTTTAAATTTTTTTAAATTTCATCTAATCCCTTTTATTACAGCAATTATATTTGCTGTTATTGTATTAGTTTTTTTGAATTATCAACAAGCGAAAAAAATTAAAATAATAGAAGGAATTCAAACGATGAAGAAAGGTTTGAATGTTAGTTGTGCAGGAAGTATTCAACAAGAAATCGAACTTGCTGCAAGTCTCCAAAATTCGAAATATATAACTCTTCTTGGTTCCTCAGAACTTACAAATGACTCACCTTATCAGTCGTATAATTTCTTACCAGATAGTTTATTAATGCCAACAATTGCTTTTGGTCACGCATATCATCAAAGTTTTTCAATGTTTACCGAACTTTTAGCAATGAAAAATCACATCAAAAAAAGTAAAATATGTGTTTTTATAAGTCCCGGTTGGTTTGAAACTGAAGGGACCAATATTGAATCTTTTTTAGAATTTGTACGGCCTAATTTTTTAAAATCAATTATTCATAATGACAATGTTTCAACAAATGACAAATTAATAATAGGTCGATATATTTCTTCAAATTTCAATGATATAAATGAGCCAAGTAAAAGTTTAAATTATTTTAAAGACATTTTTCGATTAAATAAAATTAAAATAGTCAATAAAATAATTTTAGACAATAAAAATCAAATTGAGGGTGTAAATTATTCAGTGAATTTAATGAAATCAGAGTTAGTCCAAAAGAAATTAGTTGATTTTAACGCAATAAAAAGCAGACTCCAAACAACTTTTATATCATCAATAAACTCGAATAAATTATTTATTAACGATGAATATTTTAACAAATATTTACTAGATAAAAATGGGAAATATCAAAATAGTGAGGTGGGCAAAATTGATATAAACACCAACCAAGAATTCTCAGATTTAAAGGTCTTAATAAGATTTTTAAAAAATAATAATTGTCAAGCAAGTTTTGTTATTCAGCCATTGAGTGTTCATCATTATAAACACTTAGATAATTATAATGAATTAATTGATTCAATCAAAAAAATATTATCAAAAAATAATTTCCCATATTTAAATATGTTTGTCACAAAAAAACAAGATTATGAACCAGGAACTTTAAACGACATTATGCATATAGGGGATTACGGTTGGATGAGAGTTAATGAATTTTTAGTTAAAACATATAAGTAACAATGAATATAAGAAAATTTTCACGAAATATGATTATATATCTTTTACTAATTATAGGTTATGTATTCATTTATTTAATTGATATTGAAAGTTTCATTTATGAACTAAAAGATGGTGAATCAACATCTAAAATCAATTTTATATATCAACAATTTTAATGAACAATTTACACGAAATACTTCCTTTTACCTCAACTTGGTTTTTTATTTACCTAATCTGTACCGTTGGGTTTTTTTACATTGTAAAAACGGTATTTAGTAGAAAAATTAAATTTTCTTGGTTAATTGCCTTGTCTTCTATTATTTATCTCGTTTTACTGTTCCCTAAACCTTTTCAGTTAATTGGAGTACTAGTATATTATTATTTAATTTACTACATTTTAGGTAGAAAAATAAAATATCAAAAATTACTACTTCCAATTATTTTAATATCGCTTCCGATGTTATTTATGAAATTTTTAGGCTTTGTTCCTGGAATTTTTTATTTAAATCGATTTACTGATTTGTTAACCTTTTTACTTCAAATTGCTGGTATTTCTTATATTACATTCAAAGTAATTCAATTATACATTGATGAAAAAGACAATGAGAAAACAATATCTATATTAAATTTTTTCAATTTTACAACTTTTGTTCCTACTCTATTAATTGGACCTATTGATAGATATAGTCGATTTACTTCAAATGTTGAAAATGGGTATAACCAAATGAATTATACAAACTTTACTAAAGGTTTTGATTGTTTTATAAAAGGTTTACTCTACAAATTTATTATAGGCGAAGCGATTAGTAGACTTGTTTTAGCTCATTTAGTAAATGATGGGAGTTTTATTTATCACCTATCTTACATGTATACCTATCTTTTTTATCTGTTTTTTGACTTTGCAGGTTATAGTTTATTAGCAATTAGTTTTGGAAATTTCATTGGTATAGATGTACCCTTCAATTTTGACAAACCATTTTTAGCAGTAAATCCAAAAGAATTGTGGAAAAGATGGCATAAAACATTAGGTGATTGGTTAAATGATTATTTTTTCAAACCTATTTTTAAAGAATTAACTTCAAGAAAATCGTTTAAATCTTCCATCCAAAGACAAAATGTAGCATTATTTCTGACTTTTACTTTAATGGGTTTATGGAACGGAATTACAGTATACTATGTTGTAAGTGGGATGCTTTTTGGCTTATATTCTGTTATACATAATTATTACTTTTATTTGTGCCAAAAAAACAAAAGAGATGTATTTTTTGGTTCTTTAAACCCTAAATTTGTTCGACTCATTTCCATTTTTATAATGTTTAATGCGGTAGCTTTTGCCATTTATATTTTCAGTGGTAAATTAATATAATTTAAAAATATAAATATGAAATTCTGTTTTGAAAAAAAAGATTTTATAGATCAGCATATTCATACAAATCAATTAGCTGTAATTGATGCAAATAGAGAATTAAGTTGGTGTGATTTTGAAAAAGAGGTAAATCAAATTTGTTCTTTTTTTGAGATAAATAATTGGGATAAACTTGAAAAACCTGTGATTCTTTATGGTCATAAACAAGCAGAGATGATTGTTATGATATATGCATTGATGAAAATGCAGATTGCTTATATTCCAGTTGACATTATATTTCCAGAACAGAGAATCAATTCAATTCAGAACGTTGTAGGTGTTGATTTTGTTGTTAATTGCACTTCTGAAAATTTAAATTTAACAAATACAACAGAAATAAAAGTAGGTAGGGGAAATATTGAAATAGTTAATCAATTTAACCATTCTTTATCTAAATTGAATATTATCGATCCGCTTATATATATCATTTTCACATCAGGTAGTACAGGAGAACCTAAAGGAGTTCAAATTACAACTTCAGCAGTGCAAACTTTTACAAACTGGATGAAAAATGATTTTGGGTTCACTTCAAATGACTCTTTCATAAATATTGCCTTATTTAGTTTTGATTTATCTGTTTATGAAGTAATGAGTTTTGGTGCAATTGGCTCAACTATATTATTAAACGATAAAAAAACAACAGAAGATCCTGAATTATTAATGAATAGAATTCAAAAATATCAAGGATCAATTTGGGTTTCTACACCTTCTTTTTCTATTACCTATTCTAGAATTGGTTTAGTTGAACAATTAAAGTCAATTAGATTTTTTCTATTTTGCGGGGAAACCTTACCTCATCCTTTAGCAAGTTCTTTGCAAAAAGAATTTAAAGATTCAATCATTTATAATACTTATGGACCAACCGAAGCTACTGTAGCCACTACTAAAGTTGTAATTTCTGACGAAATTTTAGAGAAGTATAATCCTTTACCTGTTGGTTATCCTAAACCTGAAAGTAAATTATTGATAGTAGATGATGAAATTATTATTGTTGGAGATAATGTTTCGATTGGTTATTTAAATAGACCTGATTTAAACCAAGATAAATTCATCGTAATTGATAATAAAAGGGCATATAAAACAGGAGATAGAGGCTTTTTAAAGAATGGAATGTTGTTTTTTAGTTCAAGAACAGACAACCAAATTAAACTTCATGGATATCGTATTGAATTAGATGAAATAACATCTAAAATAAACGATATAGATTTTGTTCTACAAGCTGAAACAATACCTTTAAAAAGAAATGGTGAGGTTAAAAAAATTGTCAGTTTAATTCAACTTATGCCTACTTTTGAAGTAACCCAAGATTTAAAATCAGAGATAATTAATTTATTGTCAAAAAATTTACCTCATTATATGATTCCTTCAGATTTTAAATTCATTGAAAAAATGCCTTTAAATCAAAATGGAAAAGCAGACAAAAAAGAGCTAGAAAAAGTGTATCTTTCATTGTGAAAATTAACCAGCCGTAAAAGCATCCTCTATATGTTCAATTTTCGTTCGAAATGAATTGTGTACAATGGAGATTATATCAAATCGAGTATCAATGCTGATGTGGTTGGTCTGAACATAATGATTGGCCACTTGAACAATCGTTTTTTGTTTCGCTCTCGTAACTGCCATCCAAGGTTCTCCAATTTCTGAAGTCTGGCGCGCTTTCACTTCTACAACTATTAATTGATTATTAAATGTGGCGACAATATCAATCTCATTTCGATTGAATTTATAATTCCTTGTAATGATTTGATAACCTTTGCTTACAAGGTGAGAAACAGCTAAATTTTCTCCCAAAATGCCTAATTCTTGATTGGTCATATTTCTGATTTTCTAATTTATGTTGGTTAGAATTACGAAATAAATTTATTCTCCAAAAAATCTGTCTTCATCCCATTTCTTAACATTGTTCTTAATATAATTTGAAATATGATAATATGAATTTTCATTTTGAATTAAATGATCGTAATACAATCGTTGCCATTCAAATGTATACCCCAATCGTCGTGCATGTTTTGTAACGGCCGATTTATAAGATCCGATAATCGATGAAACGGAATTTTTACCAATATTTTGAAATCGATTTTGTCCGATTGATTTTTGTTGCGGTTGCGGTTGCGGTTGCGGTTGCGGTTGCGGTTGCGGTTGCGGTTGCGGTTGCGGTTGCGGTTGCGGTTGCGGTTGCGGTTGCGGTTGTAGGGACAGGGCATGCC
>CAMDMY010000034.1 GCA_945902775.1 Chryseobacterium gleum
GTTGCAGGTGAAGCTCAAGTTCCTTTCTTCGCTCTTTCAGGCTCTGATTTTGTGGAAATGTTTGTTGGGGTTGGAGCTTCGAGAGTAAGAGATTTATTCAAACAAGCAAAAGAAAAAGCACCGTCAATTATTTTTATTGATGAGATTGATGCTATCGGTAGAGCAAGGGGTAAAAACAATGGCTTTGGTTCAAATGACGAAAGAGAAAATACTCTAAATCAGTTATTAACTGAAATGGATGGTTTCGAAACAAATTCTGGAGTTATCATTTTAGCGGCAACAAATCGTGCCGATGTACTAGATAAAGCATTAACTCGTGCTGGACGTTTTGATCGTCAAATATATGTTGATATGCCAGACATTAATGAACGCAAAGAAATTTTTGAAGTTCATTTAAAACCTATCAAATTAGACGGGAAAATTGATGTTGATTTCTTAGCAAAACAAACACCTGGTTTCTCAGGAGCTGATATTGCTAATCTTTGCAACGAAGCGGCTTTGATTGCTGCTCGTCACAAAAAAGAACACGTTGAAAAACAAGATTTCTTAGATGCTGTTGATCGAATAGTTGGTGGTTTAGAAAAGAAAAATAAAATCATTACAAAACAAGAAAAACGTTCTATCGCATTCCATGAAGCAGGTCACGCAACTATTTCTTGGATGTTAGAGTATGCTAATCCTTTAATAAAAGTTACAATTGTTCCTCGTGGAAATTCATTGGGTGCGGCATGGTACTTACCTGAAGAAAGAAGTATTACTACAACTGAACAAATCTTAGATGATATGTGTTCAGCTTTAGGAGGAAGAGCTGCTGAGCAATTAGCTTTCGGTAAAATTAGTACAGGTGCTTTAAGTGACCTTGAAAAGGTGACAAAACAAGCGTATGCAATGGTGAGTATTTACGGATTAAACGAAAGAGTTGGAAATGTCTCATTCTATGACTCTCAAGGTCGTGAATCATTTACAAAACCATATTCTGATGATACTGCTAAAATGATTGATGAAGAGGTTAGCAAATTAATCGAATCTCAATACCAAAGAGCGTTATCTATACTTACTGAAAACGAAGATAAATTAACACAACTTGCAGAAAAATTATTAGAATCTGAAGTTATTTTCAAAGAAGATTTAATTGCAATTTTCGGAGAAAGAAAATGGGGTGTTGAAGAAACACCATTATTAGATGTTAACGAAATAAAAGATGTTGATCAAGATGTTAAATCAATAGATGAACCTATTATTCCTTCGCTTGAAAGTTTAGAAAATCTTTCAGATGATGCTGATGAAAAAGAAAATAAAGAGGAAGAACATTCTAAATAAAACTCCTACTTTTAACTAATATTATTCCCGCTTGATCTATGATCAGCGGGATTCTTTATAAAATACAAATATGAATAACATTTTACTAAGAGCTTTAACCGGAAGTGTTTTTGTTGCGTTAATTATTGGTGCTTTATGGTGGAATATTACAGCAACAATCGTTGTAATGTCATTGTTCTTAGCATTAGGTTTAAATGAATTTTTTAATCTTTTTAAAAACGAAAAATCAATTCAAATTTCACCGTTAATTGCTATCACAAGTAATTTAGCCGTTTATGTCATTTTAATCGGGGCAATGACTGAACAAATTAAAGGAGTAAATTTCGCTTTAATTTTCCCTATCTTATTTCTAACTTTCCTAACTGAACTTTGGAGAAAAGCTAAAAATCCATTATTGAACATTGGAATTATGTCTTTAGGCATTTTTTATTTAGTAGTTCCATTTTTCTTTATGACAGCTTTGGGAAATATGAGTGATCATAAAAACCCATTGGTTATCGGAATGTTTTTATTAATCTGGACGAATGATACTTTTGCTTATTTAACTGGAAGATTTTTGGGTAAAACAAAATTATTTGAACGAATTTCTCCAAAAAAAACATGGGAAGGAACAATAGGAGGAATTATTTTCACTATCGCAATTGCTTATCTAATTGGACAATGGAGTTCAGATTACCCTCCAACTTTTTGGATAATTGCTGCTTTAATTATAGCTCCATGTTCAATATTTGGAGATTTATTAGAATCATTATTCAAACGTAGTTTAAATATTAAAGATTCAGGAAATATTCTTCCAGGACATGGAGGCATTTTAGATAGATTTGATGCCGCAATTTTTACAGTTCCATTTTTCTACTGTTTGGTAGTTTTTTATTCTTAATTTTGTACCCAATTAAAAAAATATTATGAAGTTACACAGAGAAGGTTATTTAATTATCATTATAGCGATGACTTTACTTACCGCTGTTCAATTTGGGAATTTTTATTTATTATTATTTACTGGATGGCAGTGGTTATTTTGGTTATTAACTATAGGAGGCTTAGTAATGGCCTACTTAGTAATTCAATTCTTTAGGATTCCAAAAATCGAGTGTATTTTCGGAGAAAACGATATTATTTGTCCTGCAGACGGAAAAGTAGTAGTTATTGAAGAAGTAGAAGAAACTGAATATTTTCACGACAAAAGAATTCAAATTTCAGTTTTTATGTCACCTTTAAATGTACATGCAAATTTTAATCCTATTTCAGGAATAATAAAATACGTAAAATACCACAAAGGTCTATTTTTAGTTGCTTGGCATCCAAAAAGCAGTACTGATAATGAACGTTCAACTGTTGTAACTGAACACGCTTCAGGAAAAGAAGTTTTATTCAGACAAGTTGCTGGAGCAGTAGCTAGAAGAATCTGCTATTATGTTCAACCAAATCAAAAAGTTACAACTGGAGAAGAATATGGTTTTATCAAATTTGGTTCACGTATCGATTTGTATTTACCTCTTGATTCTGTAATAAATGTTAAAATTGGTGATATTGTTAAAGGAAGAATTACAAAGATTGGTGAATTGAAATAAAAAACTGTATATTAGCTCCAAACAAACAATTAAAATAAAGCACTATGAAAAAAGTATTGGTTGCCCTAACAATTATGATGTTCTTAGGATCTATTTCAGCTACAGCTTATGCAGCTTCAACAGATTCTTGTGTAGTTAAATCTTGTCAACAAGATGATAAAGACAAAAAAGAATGTAAAAAAGATAAAGGATGTTGCAAAGACAAAAAAGAAGAATGCAAAAAAGGAGATGACAAAAAATGTTGCTCTAAAGACAAAAAAGAAGAATGTAAAAAAGGAGATGACAAAAAATGTTGTGCTAAAGACAAAAAATAATCTTCATTTAAAATAATCTAAAAAAACCGTTAAACTTAATTGCTTAACGGTTTTTTTATGAATTGAATATTTACTTTAAAACTGGATCCCTACCGGACAGTGGTCAGAACCATAAACTTCGTTTAATATAAAAGCATCTTTGATAGAAGGTTTCAACGATTGAGAAGCTAAAAAATAATCAATTCTCCAACCAACATTTTTCTCTCTTGCTCCACCTCTATAACTCCACCAAGTATATTTAATTTCCTCTCCATTTTTCTCTCGAAAAGTATCTAATAAACCGTTTGAAACGAAGGTATCCATACCGTCAATTTCTTCTTGCATATAACCTGCTGACTTATTGTAATTTGCTTTCGGTCTTGCTAAATCGATAGCTTTGTGAGCAACATTAAAGTCGCCACAAACAACAACTGGTTTTGTTTTTTCTAAATCTTTCAAATAATTCAAAAATGACTGATCCCAAGATTGACGATAATCCAATCTTAATAATTCACTACCTGAATTTGGAACATAGACAGTTATCAAATAAAAGTTTGAATATTCTGCACAAATTACTCTACCCTCATTATCGTGCTCCCCTATCCCGATGTCATACTTTACACTTAATGGTTCCGTTTTAGAAATAATAGCTGTTCCTGAATAACCTTTTCGCTCTGCCTCATTAGCATATACAAAATAACCAGGTAAATCAACCAACGATTCTTTAACTTGTTCAACTGTAGCTTTCGTTTCTTGCAAACATATAATATCAGCATCAACACGTTTCATATCAGCAATAAAATCTTTTTTGATTATCGCACGAATTCCATTTACATTGAAAGAAATAATTTTCATTTACTTTTTTTATGTAAAAATACTCGATTTTATTAAACCTCATCAATCATAGAAATGAAAATAAAAAACCTAACTTTGTTTTTATGAATTCTTTTGACGAACAAACTATTAAAGATTTAGAGTTTTCAACTATTAGAGAATGGTTGGTAGCCTATTCAATCGGTGAAACTGCAAAAAACAGATTGCAAAATCTACAACCTTCAAATAGATTCACTGAAATTCAACAAGAATTAGATAGATTAAATGAATTTTTATCTATTAGAACAGAAGGTGAAAATTTCCCTACATTGGATTTTGAAGAATTATTACCAGAAATTAAATTGCTCCCTATTCAAAATGCTGTTCTAACTCAAGAAGGATTTTCAAGGTTAATTACTGCTTCTCAAATAATTAATTCTATTATCTACTTTTTTGACAAACGAGAAAAAGATTATCCTCTTTTAACTAACGTCATTGAAAACGCCTATTTTACAACAGAAATAATTGATTCCATTGAAAAGGTTTTTGATCGTAAAGGAACAATTAAAGATGATGCTTCTCCATTTCTATATGAAATTAGGCAGCAATTAAAAGTGGTGAAAAATCAAATAAATAAAAATTTCGATAAAGAATTACGAAAGTTATCAAAAGAAAATGTTTTAGGAGAAACGCGCGAAGCTTTTGTTAACGAAAGAAGAGTATTAACTGTCTTATCGACTCATAAAAGAAAAATCCCTGGGACAGTAGTTGGCTCCTCTAAGACTGGTAGTTTAACATTCATAGAACCAATAGCAAACGTTTCTTTAAATAATGAATATGAATTATTATCGGATGATGAACGAAAAGAAATTTATAGAATACTTCAAGTTTTAACAAGAGAAATTGCTCATTTACTTCCGTTAATCAAAGAATATCAAATCATACTTACTGAATTCGATTTTATTAATTCTAAAACAAAATTAGCTCTAGAATTAAATTGCTGTTTACCAGCAATAGATAGCGATGAAATGCGCATCGAACTAATCAATGTAGTTCATCCTATACTTTGGAAAAACAACAAAATAGCAGGTAAGAAAACACTTTCTCAATATTTGTATATGGACAAATTTTCGAGAATGTTAGTAATTTCAGGTCCAAATGCTGGAGGTAAAAGTATTACATTAAAAACAATTGGGTTATTGCAATTAATGCTTCAAGCGGGACTTTTAGTCCCTGTTGATCCAAACAGTAAAATGTGTTTTTTTCAACAAGTATTAACAGATATTGGAGACAATCAATCAATTGAAAATGAGTTAAGTACTTATTCATATCGTTTAAAACGAATGAAACACTTTTTAAAAGTTTCAAACAGAAGAACACTTTTACTATTAGATGAATTTGGAACAGGTTCAGATCCAGATTTAGGAGGAGCATTAGCCGAAGTGTTTTTTGAAAATTTATACAATAAAAAGAGCTTTGGTGTAATCACAACTCACTATGCAAACATCAAATTAAAAGCAGATCAATTGAAAAATGCAATCAATGGATGTATGCTTTTCGATACAGAAACATTGGAGCCACTTTACAAATTTTCAATGGGTCAACCAGGAAGTTCATTTACCTTTGAAGTTGCTCAAATAAATGGTATTCCAATCGAATTAATTGAAGAAGCAAAAACGCGTTTAGATGAACGAAAAGTTTCAATGGATAAGTTATTAAGTGAACTTCAGAGAGAAAAAACATATCTAGAAAGACTTAATAAAGAACACATTGAAGCTCAAATAATTGCTCAAAAAGCTAAAAATGAATATTTAGAAAAGAAAGAGAAATTTGAAACCAAACTCAAACAGCAACAAGAAACAATTGAGTTAAACAACAAATTTATCACAAGCGGTAAAAAACTAAAACAGTTCATTGATCGCTACCAAACAAAGAATCGAAAAAAAGATGCGAATAAACCTTTGATTGATGAAATATCCAAATACATTTCATTAGAAAAAGGTAAAATTGAAGAAGGTATTCGCACTGAAAAATTAAAAGCAGAGGCTAACATAAAAAAACCACTAGCCAAAAGAATCAAAGAACAAATTGAACGAGACGAGTTTCAGCGATCTAAAATTTCAATTGGATCTATCGTTAAATTAATATCAACGAAACAAAGTGGAACTGTTGAAGAAATCAATGGTGAATTGGTTACCGTTATTTTTGGATTTATGCGCATGAAAGTTGAAATTGAAAAATTGATGTGGATTAATTAATATCTATCTTTTTTGCTTTTTTTTTAGAATAAAATCTTTACAAATTAAACGAGACAGGATGGTTGAATATACATTGAGATCCAAATGTCAAAATATCGTTACAGAACAATGAAAAAAATTGGGTAAGAAAAGGAACTAGAGTTTATCTTCTTCAACCAGACGAGTTTAGTCTAAGCGACATGTCTCTTCCTACTAGAACTAAAGATTTAAAATCATTCTATAACTCTATACAAAACAAATGTATAGTAACCGCAAGACCGATTCAAATGAGAGAAAAGGATGAAATATTTCTTGGAGACCTTTAAAGGATTAATAATCATTATTTATTTGACATTAGTACAATAAAAGAAATCCGTTAGTTATTCCCCTAATTTCAATCTAATTCCAAAAGAAGAATTAAAAGTTGATTTTACAACTCCTGGTAATGGATTTGAAGCATAGATATGTGTGAATTCAAGTTTAAAATCAGTTCGTTTAGTAAAATGGAAATTTAAAGAGTATTGACCCAAAAATCGATTGTTTTGAAAATCGGATAAAAGTGGCTGATAATAAAGAACTCCAGAAAAGAAGAAATGATTTTTAGGATCGAAATACCATGAAATATAATTACCCATTCTCATATCGAAATGAATTGCACTAGTGCTTACTGACTCCTCTCTTTCTTGAAATACAGAAGATCCAAGAAAAATTTTGTATCCTTTTTTATCAAAACATTTTAATCTTAAGCCTGAGCCAAGAAGCATTCTAGAACGCTGATCCATTAATTGATTGTATTGGGCTTGGTAATAATTCTCCCATTTCAATGGACCTTTGATACGATATGCATATTGAAAATGAATCATCCCCAAATTGGAAAAAATACGATCAGCACCCTTTGAATACATTAAATCACTCAAAATTAAATAATAATGATTCCTAGATTTATATTGTACCCTTGGTCTAAAAAATAAATTAACAATTAGGTCTTTTGTTTTAATTGCTGAACAATTAGCATCAATACTACCGTTAAAACCGACCGTATCATCATAATTCCGTTTGTTTTCAATATTAACCACTTGTGAAAACAAAAAATGAAAATTCAGAAGAAAAAAGCAAAAAATATACTTATTTAGGCGCATATTTATATAATACATAAGCGATTATTCCAAATAAAATATTCGGTATCCAAACAGCTACCTCAGCAGGGAAACCAACATTCATAGCAGCAACGGTTGTTACTTTCATTGCAAAAATATAGACAAATATAATACCTAAACCTAAGGCAATATTGATTCCAACACCCCCCCTTTTTCTTCTACTCGATACTGAAACACCTATAATTGTTAAAACATATGTTGAAAACGGTAATGAAGTTCGTTCATATAAAACAATTTCATACATTGGAATATTAGAGGATCCTTTTTGCTTCTCAAGTGCTATAAAATCTTTCAATTCTGTATACGTCATTGTCTCAGCAATATTATCTCTCTGAGCTAAATCTTCTATTCTAAAAGGAAAAATAGTATCCTTAATTTTCCCGTTGTGAACAACATCATTTGGAGAACCTACTTTTCTTTCATAAAAATCAGTTAAACGCCATTTATTCGTCCCTTTTTCATTAACAGCAGTTCTTGCTTTTAAAAAATAATATGGTTGATTATTAGGAAGTGTTTTCTCGATTACAAAATCATTTACAACATTATTATCTGACAAGTAACTAGCGAAATTTAAAGACAAATTTCCAGGAAATTCAGCGTGATAATTTTCAACATTTATACCAACTCTATAATACTGATTTTCAAAATCAATCATCACCTTATTCGACCTTGGTAAAACAACGTGATTCAGTAACAAAGCAATTAACATCAAAAATGTAGAAGCAATCATATACGGTCTAACCAAACGATTAAAAGTTATCCCACTGTTCATAATTGGAATAATCTCTGAGTCGGAAGCCATTTTTGCCGTAAACCAAATAACCGATATAAAAATGATAAGGGAAGAAAACATATTCCCAAAATGCAGTAAAAATGTAAAATAATACCTTGTTATAATATCATAAATAGGCGCCTCTTTTTCAATAAACTCGCTTAATCTAGATGACATATCAAACACCATAGAAAGCAACATTATGATTCCTAACATGAAGAAGAAAGTCGTTAAAAACTTTCGTATGATATATTTATCTAGAATTTTAAGCATAAACTGAAAAATAAATTCGAAATTAATTTACAATCTCGTCCCTAATTTAACGACCATTTTATTTTTCCAATCAGTAAAAGTCCCATCAATGATTCTTACTCTTGCTTCTTTAACCAATGCTAAGTAAAAAGCTAAATTATGAATGGTCGCAATTTGAAAACCTAAATATTCACTTGATTTTATTAAGTGTCTTAAATATGCTTTTGAATAAAATTTATCAACATAAGAAGTACCATTCGGATCTAACATCGAAAAATCTTTTTCCCATTTTAAATTTTTAATATTGATAATCCCTTCAGAAGTAAATAGCATCCCGTGACGAGCGTTTCGTGAGGGCATAACACAATCAAACATATCGATTCCTAATGCAATGCACTCCAACAAGTTAATAGGAGTTCCTATTCCCATCAAGTACCTGGCTTTATCTTTAGGTAGAATTCCGCAAACTAAATCAGTCATAGCATACAATTCTTCATCCGGCTCACCTACTGAAAGTCCACCAATTGCATTTCCTATTGCTCCAAATGAAGCAATCATTTCTGCTGATTCTGTTCTCAAATCTTTATATGTACTTCCCTGAACAATAGGGAATAATGCTTGATTATGGCCATATAAAGGTGATGTTCTATCCATTTCATCAAAACAACGTTTCAACCAACGATGTGTCATATGCATTGAACGTTTAGCATAATTATACTCACAAGGATAAGGAGTACATTCATCAAAAGCCATTATTATATCCGCTCCTATAGAACGTTGAATATCAATTGATTTCTCGGGCGTAAAGAAGTGATTACTACCATCAATGTGAGATTTAAACTTCACACCTTCTTCTGTTATTTTATTAGAACTAGACAATGAATACACTTGATAACCACCACTATCTGTTAAAATCGGGCCTTCCCAACCATTAAATTTATGCAATCCGCCTGCACCTTCAATTACCTCCATACCAGGTCGCATATACAAATGGTATGTATTTCCTAAAATAATTTGAGCTTGAATATCATCTTTTAATTCATGCTGATGAACACCTTTAACAGTCCCTGCTGTTCCAACAGGCATAAATATCGGAGTTTCAATCGTTCCATGGTCTGTATGTATGATTCCTGCTCTCGCATTGGACTTTGAATCGCTGTGTAATAAATCGAAGTGCATAAAATTGTTGAAAAATAAACACAGTAAAGATAGTTGTATTTACGAATCAACCCCATATTTGTACAAAGCTTTATACATTAAGATGCATTTTTTACCCTTTTTTGAATTTAATTTATCGACGATTTTGTTTTGTTTATTTGCAATCGTTGCATTAACTCAACTTTTTTACACGCTATTTATTTACGGTAGATTATCTTTTTTCACAGGAAAAAAAGCACAAAAATCAGATAACTTCCCAAATGTAAGTATTTTAATATCAGCAAGAAATGAATCTGATAATCTATACGAGAATCTCCCATTAATCCTTGAACAAGACTACCCGAATTTTGAAGTGATTGTTATTAATCATCAATCAGTAGATGACTCTTATCACATTTTAAATGCCTATGCACATCAATATAAAAATTTAAAAATAATTGAAATCGAGAGAAGTCAACACCTTAAACCAGGTAAAAAGCTGCCATTAACCCTTGGAGTAAAAGGTGCAAAATATGAACATTTATTTTTTACAGATGCAGATTGCAGACCAGCTTCCAATCAATGGTTAAAAAGCATGGCGCAATATTTTACGAATGGAAAAGAAATAGTTCTAGGATACGCACCATACACAACAAAACCCGGCTATTTAAATAAATTAATTCGTTTTGACACGACTTGGATAGCAATGACTTATTTTTCAATGGCATTAGCAAAATTACCCTATATGGGTGTAGGTCGAAATTTAGCTTATACTCGATCATTATTTGATTCTGTAAATGGTTTCAAATCACATTATTCTATAACATCTGGTGATGATGATTTATTTATTCAAGAAACAATTACAAAACAAAACTTTGCAATCAACCTAGATCCAACTTCTTTTTGCTTTTCAGAAGGTAGTACTAACTGGGAAAATTGGTATATGCAAAAGACTAGACACTTCACCACATCTGGTCGTTACGATGTTTTCAAGAAAGCGATGTTAGGAATTTACCCGTTCACTATGTTAATCTTTACAATATCATTCGTTATTTTGATGTTTGATGACAATTTCCGTTTGTTAACACTTTCTGGATATGTTTTTGTCGTATTGATTAAATGGTGGATTCAAGCAAGATGTTTTATTAAATTAAAACAACCTAGCTTTGTAGCTTTGCTCCCACTATATGATTTAGCATACGCCATTTTCGTTCCAATTTTGTACTATACAACGGACAAAAAAGAAATAAGAAAATGGTAGAAGGCGAACATTTATCAGATAAAGCACAACACGACTTAGCTTTAGTTCGTGCAGCAATTGACGGTAAACAAAGCGCATATGCAGAATTAATGGAAAGATATAGAGAATCTATCTATTATATGATGCTGAAAATGGTGAAAAATCAAGATGATGCTGACGATTTAACAATTGAAGCATTCGGAAAAGCGTTTAACAGATTAGAACAATATTCTCCAAGCTTTGCATTCAGTACTTGGCTTTTTAAAATTGCATCCAACAATTGTATCGACTTTATTCGTAAGAAAAGAATCAAAGTAACATCAATGGATACTGGTAGAATGACAGATGACGGAGAAGTAATTTTCTTTGATGCTAAATCTTCAACATTAGACCCAGAAGAGTCAATTATTCAAAATCAAAAAATTAAATTAATGCGAAACTTGGTAAGTAAATTAAAACCAAGATACCGTGAATTAATTGAAAAAAGGTATTTCGAAGAATTGAGTTATGAAGAAATTGCCGAAGAACTAAACCTACCTTTAGGAACTGTTAAAGCTCAATTGTTTAGGGCTAGAGAATTTTTAGCAAACTTGATTAGCAAAACAAAAGAGACGATTTAAACGCTCAAAAAAATGATTGATTCAATTTTAAAATATTTCCCGGATCTAACTGAACTTCAAATTGAACGTTTTTCTAGACTTGAAGAATTATATACGCTTTGGAACAATCAAATCAATGTTATTTCAAGAAAAGATACTGAAAACTTCTACGAACGTCACGTTTTACATTCTTTAGGAATTGCTAAGATTATGGATTTCAAAGATAGTTCAGAAATTTTGGACATAGGGACGGGTGGAGGATTTCCAGGTATACCTTTAGCTATATTATTTCCAAATTGCCAATTTACTTTGGTAGATTCAATAGGAAAGAAAATAAAAGTAGTAAATGAAGTTGCAATAGCACTTGATTTAAAAAACGTTCAAGGAATTCACGCTAGAGCAGAAAACATCAATAAAAAGTTTGACTTTATTGTTAGTCGGGCAGTGACTGCAATGCCAGCCTTTTTAACGTGGGTAGATAAAAAATTTAAAAAGGAAAATATCAACGAGTTTCCAAATGGAATTCTTTATTTAAAAGGTGGTGATTTAATAGAAGAAATGAGTACCGTGAAAAAACATTACCGTTTCCATGACTTAAATAAAATCTTTGACGAAGAATTTTTCGCAACAAAGAAGGTCGTATATGTGAAATATTAGTTATAAGTTATTAGTTTCTCTCCATCTTTCAACCCCACTACCAAACACTTATCATTTTCGGTTTTCACAATTTTAATTTTTAGTTTTATAGCATTTCCTTGGACTAAAACTTTTACAGAGTTTCCATTTAGAAACTTCTTCGGTAGTTTTGTATATGGGTGATTATAAAAATGACCATAATCGACTGTAATGTTTTTTCCATCTAACAATAAAGATTTCGGCAAATCAACAGTTGTAACTATTTCATTTCCATATATATTCAAAATCTTTCCAAAACCTATCTTTGAATTATTCCCATCAAAATAGGATATTGTCTTATTCGGTTTTATAAACTCAAGTTCTGAATTTGACGCAACCGTTTTCACAACAAATTGAGGTTTTTTAACAGTATATTTAGCTATAATTTCATCTGCCTGAACATCAGTTCCTTGCTGTTTTTTAAACGTTTGAATTTCACCATCTTCAGGCGCTAAATAAAAATACTTCTCCATTTCTAACTCTCTCTTTTTCAAATCATCGAAAGCAATAAAAAATCCCTTTTCGCTAAAAAACGATTTTTCAGTAGGAGAATGAATTTCAACATTTTTTAGAAATAACTTCGATGGATCCAATTCTTCTAAATAAAGATTCCATTTATCTATTTCTTTTGGAAATCTCAACTCTATTTCAGGCTTTAAATTTTTAATTAATTCAGCTAATTCATTTTTCTTTTGTCTCAATTCTAAAAACTGTTTTCGATTATCGATTCTGAATAAAAGTTGATTCTTTATAAATTTTAAATTTGACGAATAATCAACTTCTCCATTTAACAAAGTTCCTGAAACATCAAATTGTATTGGCTTATAATTTTGAAGTAAAATAATACCGTTTTTCACTATTGAAATACTATCAATTCTATTTTTAACAATAAAAGTTGAAGCAGCTAGATTAAAAGTATCAGTCTTTTTATCTTTATTATCATTTTCACTTCTATCTTTTTTAAAAACAAAGTATCCAAAAGAGAGTAAAACTAAAATCAATAATAGTAAGTGTGATTTTTTCATTTCTGTTTTTTTGTGGAAAACCATCGATTTTTAAATCCTTTTTGATTCATAATGAATAAAATTAACATAATTCCACCTCAAAATTGTTATTAATTCATTTTTTTGTTGAAAACTTAGTTGAAAACCAAATTTTAAAGATGAAAAATAAGCCTTCATCGTTTATTAACTTTGCTTTAACAAATAAAACCGAAAGTATGGCAATATTAGGAACACTTCTTAAACGTAAGTTATCTGATGATCAGGTATCAAACGTATTTATTAATGCATTGTTTGATGTTGTTGATAACGGTTTCACTGAAGTTTCAGAACTAATTAATGAAGATATAGCTTTTGTTCACTCTCCAAATATAGAACCTAATTTAAATGGCGAATTTGCTTTAATTGTTATTGCTGCAAATCTTTCTTCTTTGGAAAGCACTTTTGACGCAGACCAAGCTGTTAGAGTAGAACAAATGATTTTTGAAAAATTAGGTAAAATTTATAGTATGTCAACTGCTGAATTTCAAACATTAGCTAGAGAATACCAAAGTTTTATTGCTCGTGTAAATTATCCTTCAAAAAATTTAGTATACGGAATGTCAAAAGCGATGTTCGAAAAATACAAATTGAATGATTTTCAAGATGATTACTTTAGAAGGATGCAAGCTCCAAACCCATTGTTTTTAAAACGTATGGATGAGGTAATGGCTAATTTCATTTGGAATTGGGATGCTTTCTTCAAAAAATACAAAATGAACTAATAAAATCCATAGAATATTTTAAAAGTCTCGAATTTGAAAATTTGAGACTTTTTTTTGCTCTTTACTTTTTTAACCAATATTTTAAAATACAGATTATTACTATTATCCCATCTTTAGAACTTATTTTCTTTCCTTCTGTTTTAGTTCTAGCTATGTATGAAATCGAAACTTCAGAAATTTTAACATCTTTTAATTTAGATAATTTAAGTGTTACTTCAGGTTCAAAACCAAATCGTTCTTCTTTCAGTTGTAATTCTCTCAGGAATACTGTTGGAACTAACTTATAACATGTCATCATATCAGTTAAACGAAATCCAGTAAAAACATTCGATAATTTCGTTAAGAAACCATTTCCTACAATATGCCAAATAAAAGAAGTATTAGTATGATTGTTTTTTAAAAATCTTGAACCATATACAACATTCGATTCCCCATCAATTACAGGAACTAATAATAAATTAATGTCCTCGGGATTTAACTCTAAATCAGCATCTTGAATAACCAAATAATCTCCTGTAGCCAGTGCAATACCTTTATGTATCGCAGCCCCTTTTCCTTGATTTACCACCTGCTTATGTATAAGTAAATCAACTAGTTGAAATTCTTTCTGAAAGCGTTCTATTTCACTATATGTTGCATCTTTTGAGCAATCATCAACTACAATTACTTCCTTGGAAACATTACCAATCAATTCTAAATAATATACTTTTCTTAAAACATCATAAATTGTAGCTTCCTCATTATAAGCAGGAATTACAATTGAAAGTTTTTGAATATTCATGTTGATGTTAATTGTTTCTTCAAAGTTAAAATAATAACCTGAGTTCAATTCATATTTTCATTAAATTTGAAGTACTCTATTCAAAAAACTATTCATTCGAATTATGATCTATAAAAAACCAATTTGGATTCTATTTATTTCAATTTTTGTTTTTAGTTTTTTCTTTATTCACGACTTTAATTCAAGATACACTCGTTCTATTAATGGTGATGCAAAAGGGTATTATGCTTATTTACCCGCAATTTTCATTTATCAAGATGCTAATTACAGCTTTATTGATAAAATAGAAATGATGTATTATCCCGAAGATGGTTCGCACTACAAAGCCTTCAAAAACATTCAAAAAAATGGACGGTCAGTTAATAAATGTTTTCCTGGATTAGCTATTTTTTATTTACCTTTCTTTGGTTTCGCGGCTATATTTGCTTGGTTGGCTGGTATTCCTGTTGACGGCTATAGTTTGCCTTTTCAATTTGCAATAGGCTTTGCTCATGTTTCTTATATGCTTCTAGGATTTTTTCTTTTGTATAAATTTTTATTCCGTTTAAATTATTCAAAAACTAAAATTTGGTTCTCCTTTTTTACTTTTTCATTAGGTACAACTATTTGGTATTATACTATTTACGATCATACTGTTAGTCATATTTTTAACTTCTTTTTATGTTGTCTCTATGTCTGGAATATTCAAAAATGGATTGTATCAAAAAACAATAAATGGTTAGGATTTATTTTACTCATCTTATGTCTATTTGTAATTTCAAGACCTACAAATGCGCTGATGATTTTGTTTATTCCATTCATATTTAAAGTCTGCAATGAAGATTTCTTCCGATTTATCAAATCAAATATAAACTTTAAATCACTGATTAAGTTTATACCACTTTATTTAATTCTATTTAGTATTCCTCCTTTATTATGGAAATGGCAATCTGGATTATGGTTTGTGTATTCTTATAATAATGAGGGTTTTAATTTCTTATCACCCAATTTATTTAATTTCCTTTTCTCATTTAAAAAAGGTTGGTTACTTTGGTCACCTCTCATTTTACTTGTTTTAATTTTAAGTATTAAATCATTATTTAAAGAATCTATTTCACTTGGATTGTCTTTTATACTTCCTTTTAAGTTAATTGTTTATGTTTTATCTTCTTGGTGGTGTTGGACTTATGGAAGTGGAATGGGACAAAGAGCAATGATTGACTTTTATCCCTTTATAATTATTTCATTTGTTCATTGCCTTAACAAAATTCACATTCTAAAATTATATTATTTGATTGCTGGATTATTTATTTTATTGAATATTTTTCAAAGTTTTCAAATACAAAATAGTATCCATCCTGGTGGAGAAACGAATAGAGATAACTATTTCAACCATTTTTTTGACTGGAAAACAATTGCTCCATCTATTCAAATTGATCCTAACTGGAAATTAATTGACGCAAAGAACAGCATTAAACCTCTTTTTACAGATGGAATAAATCATTTTAGCGAAACAATTATGAGCGATAGTTTAAACGGAGTAAATCATGTTGTTATTGACATAGTAATAGGTTCAAAACACAAAGACAATAATATAAATTTAGTCCTAACCAATGGAGATGGTTCTGTTTATGAAAGTTATTTCTTTGCCGATTTATTATATGAAGAACCGAGAAAAATTTCAGTCGTTTTTAATCTGAAAAAAACCACTAAAACAGTATTTAAATCCTATATATGGAATCACGATACTGAATCTAAATCAGTTATTAAATCACTTAAAATGAGATTCTATAACTAATTATTGAATGTTAAAAATCATTGATCGTAATAAATCTCTTTTTTCTTTCAATTCCAACATAGCTTTTTCATCATTTATCATTAAAAAGATATATTTCCATTTGTAAGAAATATGATCTAAATACTTACTAAATGAAAAGGCATATAATCCACTTAAAGGCATTGATAATAAATAAATTACCTTCAAATAAATTGGAAATTCAAAATAATGCGTACCTATAAAATAAAAGAGAGTGTAAAATAAAGGGTACATAATTAAACCTAATAGAACTGCAATTGGTGCATAATATTCAAGATCCTTTGTTATTTTAGGAACTAAAACATCAGTCAATTTAAATTGAATTAAATTGTGCCACAATCCAAAAACATAAATTGGCATTCCAACAATTAAGAAAAAAACAGACATTAAAATTTGCCTTAAGAACATTATCGATCTAAAACGACGATCAAGAAAATCTGCTCTCACATCTAATTTTCTTAATCTCCATTGGATATTTTGCAATAATAATTGAATTTCAGCTATTTTATAAGGGGTAGTTAATTGAATTTCCTCAATTTTATTTCTAATCTCTTTTAAAAACGATATATCTGCTTCAACCCCTTTTCCTTCCGACTTAATGTATTTTGAAGATAGAATTTCTGCTAAATCATCTATCAATAATTCTTGCTCTTTTGAATAGGAATTAACTAAAACACGTTCTAAATTTACTCGAAATATCTCCGTTAATTTTTTAGCTGTCTTTCCTTGATCTTTTTTATAAGCTTCTAAATGATCTAATACTTCCAGTTGTTGACCGATATTAATTAAAACAGAACTCCTGAACTTTTCAGCTTTCAGATAATTTAAACCCAATGGAACAACCTTTAAATTCAATTTCCCTTGATTTCTTTTTTCAACCTCAAGAGCAATTCTAGCAGTACCTGATTTTAACTCTCTTAAATGTCGCTCTAAAAAGCTTGTCCCCTCAGGGAAAATCACTAAGGTTTTACCCTCTTCCAATACACGATAACAAGCTTCGAACGAATCTTGATTAGAGACTCCATTTGTTGCCCCCTCTCCCCTTCTATTTATAGGAATCATGTTTAGGTTACTTAAAAGCCACAGTTTGAACTTAGAATTAAACAATGTTCCTTTCGCCATATAATAAATTGGCTGTTTGGTAGCATAGCCAATCATCATTGCATCCATCAATGTATTAGGATGATTCGCAATTATAATTAAAGGTCCATTATTCGATAATGATGTTCTGTTGAGTATCTTCACTTCTTTATAATAGAAGCGAATCCCAATTCCAACAATCATTTTTAATAATCTGTATAACATTTATTTCGATTTTGCTTTAACTAAATATCTAATTTAATAATTATATAAAAGCGTATTCAATCTCCTTTACGCAATAAATCCAATTCTGTTTCTTAAATTTGAAACTCAGGTTAAAAAAATGAAAAATATTCCAATTTCATATTTAAATAGTAACGACGGTAGTGGACTTTTAGCGTTTGGTGAGGGAGCTAAGTTAATCTCTAATTCAGGTACTTCACTTGATCAACTATCTGAATTTATTAATACACATTCAGGTAGTTATATTTTTGGTTTTTTAAGTTATGATTTAAAAAACGAAATTGAAAATCTTACTTCAAATAACAAGGATGGATTAAACTTTCCTGAGGTATGTTTTTGGACTCCGAAATACGTTGTAAAACTTAGAAATGAGCATTTTGAGTTTATTCAAGGAGAGAAAAATTCTGAAAGTTTAGAGTTTTTAAATTATTTTTTAGAGGAAGAAACGGATCAAAATTTTCATAAATATGATTTTAATTTTACTCCTAGAATTTCAAAAGAAGAATACATCGAACAAGTTAAGAAGCTAAAAGCACATATTCAAATAGGGAATATTTATGAAGTAAATTTCTGTCAAGAATTCTATGATGAAAATGTTTCAATTGATTATGCTTTTGACGCTTATTTTAAACTCAACAATATAACAAAAGCACCGTTTTCATGTTATTTTCATATGGATGACCTTTCCATTTTTGGGGGTAGTCCAGAAAGATTTCTGAAAAAAGTTGGAACTAAATTAATTTCTGAACCAATCAAAGGGACAGCAAAAAGAGGGTTATCTAAAATAGAAGATGATGAACTCATAAAATCGCTCGTATCTGATCCCAAAGAAAGAGCCGAAAACATAATGATAGTCGATTTAGTTCGAAATGATTTATCTAAAATAGCAACAAAAAATAGTGTTCAAGTTGAGGAACTTTGTCAGATTTACAGTTTTGAAACTGTGCACCAAATGATATCTAGAATCAGTTGTGATATTAAAGAATGTGCTAGTTTCACTGAAATTATTAAAGCAACATTTCCGATGGGATCAATGACGGGGGTTCCAAAAATACGAGCAATGGAATTAATTGAAGAACACGAATCATTCAAACGAGGAGTTTATTCAGGATCTATCGGTTATATTAAACCAAATGGAGATTTTGATTTCAATGTTGTAATACGTTCCCTTGTTTACAATCGAAAAAACAACTATTTATCTTGTTCTGTTGGTGGAGCAATTACCATTCAATCTGACCCAGAAAAAGAATACGAAGAATGTTTAATAAAAGTAAAACGTATTCTAGATGGGATGAATGAGTAATATCTATCAACATATTATTCAAAAATGGGCGTTTTTATCTAGCAAAAAGATTTTTTTAGCTTGTAGTGGCGGTGTTGATTCAATGACACTTCTATCTATTTTTATAAAAGCTAAATGGGATGTCGAGGTCTTACATGTTAACTACAATTTAAGAGGTCAAGATTCAATTGATGACCAAAAATTAGTCGAAGAAACCTGTCTCAATTTCAATATACCATTTCATTTAAAAAATATTGAACTACAACCAATATTAGATAAAAAAGGAGGAAATCTTCAAGAAATAGCCCGTCAAATTCGGTATGATTTCTTTAATGAAAAAAAACATCTTTCTACAGACAATTATATCGCTTTAGGTCACCATCAAGATGATCAAATCGAAACATTTTTTATGCACATCGCTCGTAAATCAGGAATTATGGGACTAGCTTGTATGAAAGAAAACAACGATCGCTTTATTCGACCTTTACTTCCTTTTTCAAAAACTGAAATTATTCAATTTGCTAAGGGAAATACTATTAGTTGGAGAGAAGATTACTCAAATAAAACAAATAAATATTCTCGCAACATTTTAAGAAATATTTTAATTCCTGAAATAACTAGTTCATTACCAAAGCTAAACGAAAGTGTACTTTTATTAGTCCAAAAATTTCAGGAAACCCAATTGGAATTAGAAAGCAAAATTTCTCCTTTGGTTAAAGATTTAAAATTAAATTCAACTCTGTCTTTTACAGTGTATGATTCTCTTTCATCATTTGAAAAAAATGAATTGTTTCGTCAATTAGAACAAAAAGCTGGATTACAAGAGGAAGTTGAAAAATTAAGATCAACTCAAAAAGGCAAAAAACTTGAACTTTCATCTAATTCATTTGAATATATTTCAATCATTCGTGAAGAAAACAACTTCACATTTATTAAAGAATCAAACACTTTCAAGTCTAATCAAAATCTTATTATTGAAGAAATAGATCATCTCCCTTCTACTTTCTCAAAAGAGATAATTTATCTTGACTCAAATAAAATAAAAGGAAGATTAACTATTAGAAAATGGGAAATAGGAGATCGAATGAAGCCTCTCGGAATGAAAGGTAGTAAATTACTTTCTGATATTATTAAAGATGCAAAAATAGCTTCTCATTTAAAAAAGGATATTTTAATAGTTGAAGATGAGGAGAAAATTTTATGGTGTGTTGGAATTAAAATCAGTACCGAAGCCATCGCAAACGACAATACTGAAAAGATTATCAAAGTGAGTTTAATCTAGAATTAAACATTCAAAATCTAATATTTCACTTCTCTAAAACTTCTAAAATTGGCTCTCCCGTTGTTGCATTTGGTTTTTGTACATTTAATAAATGAACCAAAGTAGCTGTTATATCAGTGATATTAATTCTTCTAAAAACTTCCTTTTTTGTAATACCTTTTCCATACCAAATCAACGGGACATGAGTATCATAATTAAAAGCGGAACCGTGGCTAGTACCTTTTCTTGACTTTTCAGAATCCTTTGTTTTAGGAAGGTAACCTGGTTCCAACATAAAAACAACATCTCCACTCTCATTCGGCACATATCCTAAACGAATCATATCTTTCCAACCATTATCTATGGTTGAATTAATCAACTCTTCTGAAGTATATACATTTTTTACACCTTCCCAATTTGCAATTCTTTTGGCTATAAAATTTTCTACATTGATTCTACTAATTTTTAAAAAATCAATTGTCTCGTGATCTAAATAAATGTTGTTATTTTCCTCTGAAAGAATCAAATCCGCTCCAAATTCAGATTTCACTTCCTCATCTAATTGTATTAAATTCCTTTCTAGAAATAAATACCCTCCAGGTAATTTTTTATCCAATAAATATTGAGGTACAGGAACAACTGCGTGATCAGCTGTTAAGAACAACGTAAATTGATTCTTACCTACTTTTGTTTCTAATTCTTTAATTAATCTGGCTATTTCTAAATCCAAACGAATGTACAAATCTTCCATTTCAACAGAATAAGGTCCGAAAGCGTGACCAACAATATCAGGAGTTGAATAACTCATGCATAAAAAATCAGTCTGTCCATCTTGACCTAACATTTCATTATAAATAGATTCTACTGCAAAATCAGTTAAATAAGTATTTGCAAAAGGAGTTGAAGTAAACAAACTGAAATTCGGCTGACCTTTACACATTTCTTTTAGATCATAAGGAAATGTTGGAGTTGTTTTTCCTTGCAACAATTGTTCATAAGGTGAATTATCAGGCTCACTTTCTTTGTATTCTTCAAGAGGTAAAAGTGTATTCCAAGTTTGATTCAAATAATTATTAGGATAATTCTTTTCATTGAACGTATTCACCCAAAATGGCATCTCTTTTTTGAAATAAGAACTTGTCACAAATTTTCCAGCAATATTGTCAAACCAATAAGAACCATTTGATAAATGTCCACCGGGTAAAATGGCTCCTCTATCTTTTATTGACATAGAAATTACTTTTGAAGATGGATACGTCATTCTTAACTGATCTGTAATTGTATTTGCTTTTAAATAATGAGGAGAACATTTCCCATATTGAGATTCAGTACCAATTCCAAAAGCTGTTGAATCAAAAACGCAATTTACAGTTTCACCTGCGTTTCTATCAAACCATTCATTTCCAATGATTCCGTGGTTATCTGGAGTTGTACCCGTATAAATTGAAGCGTGTCCAGGTCCTGTAAACGTTGGTACATAATTGTATTGTGTATTTCTACAATGTGTTCCATTATTCATTAATTTTTTAAATCCATTTTTAGAAAATTTTGATTCATAACGATACAAATATTCATAACACATTTGATCAATTACAATTCCAACAACTAACTTAGGTGTTTCAACTTTTTTTTGAGCAATTGAAATTGATAAAAATCCGAATAGGACAAACAAAACAGTAAAAAACTTAACCATAAGAATACAAATAAAATCTAATGTAAAACTACTAATTTAAATGGTCGTGAGTACAACTTTGAATTCATTAATTTCACAAGATAAACTCCTGATGGTAAAAAACTTGAATCAATATTTACATTCATTTCATTTGAACTTATTACTCTATTTAAAACACATTTTCCTGATTGATCGAAAATACCTAATTCACCACTATCAATTAAATTAGAAAAACTAAATAAGGTGGAATTAGATGTTGGATTTGGAAATGCATTTAACTGAAAATCAACATTCTCAATTGATGCATTTTGATCAAAATTATATTTCACTTTAAAATCATCAAAATAAAATCCATCTTTTTCCAAACCATTATCTGATTTCAATAAAAATCGAACATTAATTTCTTGATCCAGATAATCACTTAAATCGATTTCTTCTCTAACCCATTCATATTGATTTCCATCGTAAACTGGTTGATTATTTGGTTGATTTCCTCCTGCTACAGTCCCAACTCCAATTGAAGTATATTTTCCACATTGAGCCTGCCAAGTTTTGCCATTATCTGTAGAAACTTGAAATTGACAATAATCATAATTTGATTCAATTTGCCACTTCGCATAAAAAGAAAGCATTGGTGAAGCAGCAAAACGCAAATCAATTTTTTGATTCAATTTAATTTGAGATACTGAAGCCCCTTGATAATTTCCAAAAGGACTATCTGTAAAAGCACTAAATCCAGAATGATAATCAGTTATTGACGTATTCCAATCGCCTGACCAATTATTCAAAGAAGAACAATCGTCAGAAATTTGTAATGAAATAGCACCATATCTTTTAACAATTGTATCTCTGTGTTCCCAATTTCCATAATCAGTGAAAATAATATATTGAATGGTGTCACCAAATTGTAAAAGTGGATTCAAGGAAAAAGAAATTGAATCGAGTAATCGCCCTTTTAAATTTAAGGTATGATTAGTTATACTCCCAACAGTTTGAATTCCTTTTAGAGGTTCTATAAAGATCGAAAAAGTACCATCTTCAATTCCAAGTCTTTCGGCTGAATAATTAAAATATCCAGTCAAACGTTCAATGAATGATGGACTTTCATCTTTCACAACACTATATTTATGAGACAATTGAGCAACCATTAAATTTGGAAGTAACATCTCTTTACATAATCCTTCAATTTCATTTGAAGCAGGCCAAAAACCGTGATTAGACCCTCCTATTTCTGGAGTAATCGCAAAAATTTTAGGCTTGTTACTTAAATCATCTTTATACATAAAATCATCTGACTCGCCTGAAGCTGGATACAAATCAGAACTTTTCATTTCACCAAATCCATTCTGATTCACCATCTGATTTGTATAGAGTTTAAAATACTCATTATCAACCGCAAATTCAGATGATGTAGAACTTATAGGATAAAGGATGTGATTTCCATAAGCATGGGCATTAGAAGCAAATAGAAAATCCCTATTTTCACAAAACCATTTAATTGCTTGATTTTCTGGTTCAGAAAAGGCAGAATATCCAGGATAAGTATCGTCATCTGGATTTGTACTGATGCCAGTTGTACCCCACTGATAAGAATAATTGCGGTTAATATCTACACCTTTATTTGTTATCCCAACATTTCTTCGATTTTTACGATGCATTCCTCCTCCTGTAGGATCTGTAGTTTCATTATAAATATATCCATCTGGATTAACACAAGGGACAAAATAAAGTTCAGTTGAATCTAACAAATACTGAATTTCAAGGTCATTTGAATAATTTTCCAATAAATACCACATATAGAAAACAAGTTCTGTCAAAGAAATAGGTTCTCTAGCATGGTGAACGCCAGAATAGAAAACTTCGGTTTCATCTACTTCATCAATCAAGGGATTATCCGAAATTTTCATCCAATATATCGGGCGATTTTCACTTGTAAGAAAATTCCCTATAGTTGATTTTGAAGTAATTAATTGAGGAAATTCCTGAGCCATTTTATCCACTTCATCTAAATACTCTTGATAAGTGTAAAATCCCCCCATTGAGCCTAATTTAAAATTAGTTGGTGATAAAACCTTAGAATTTAAAGATGGGCAAGTCGAATTTTTCTCTTCAACTCTTAACGTATTTTGATTTTTGTAAAAAGTTTGAACATCGTCGATTAAAACCTCGAAGGCATATTGGTTTTCTTTTATCCTTTGAAGTTCTGAGTTTGAAAAATCACTTATAAAAAAAAAACCAGTCTTCTTCACTCCATGATCAATAGTAACACCTAGATTAGACAATTTTTCTAATCCATTATCATCTGTATAAATTTTAACTCTTGAATACTTTTGAGAAAATATACAAGTGGTAATAAGTAAGAAAAATAGAACTCCAAAAAATTTCATTACAAACTTTAATTCAATTCTTTTAACTCCTCAATTGCTTTAGAAATATGTCCTTCTGCATTTAACTGTGAATTAAATTTCCAAACTACATTTCCTTTTTTATCAATAATATAGGTCACCCTACCTTTTATTAATCCAAATAAACTTTTAGGAACTCCAAATTTTTCACGAACTTCATCATCAACATCTGATAAGATTTTAAAATTCAAATTATATTTCGTTGAAAACAACTTGTGAGAATCTACACTATCAGTAGAAATACCGATCACCTCACAACCTAAATCTTGAAAATCTTGAAAAGAATCTCTAAATGTACAAGCTTGTTTAGTGCAACCCCAAGTATTATCTTTTGGATAAAAATAAATAACGATGTTTTTCTCCCCAATTATTTCTTTAATCGTTACCATCTCTCCATTTTGATCCAACAATGAAAAGTCAGGACATTTATCTCCAATTTTAATTCCCATAATAATTACATTTTAAGCTAATGCTTTTTTAAAAACAGATAAAACTCTCTCTCTTGCAAATACGTGATCTACAATTGGTTTTGGATATTCACTCGTACCAAATTCCTTCACCCACTTTTTTATATAAATTAAATTCTTATCAAATTTTTCTTGTTGAAGTGTTGGATTAAAAACCCTAAAATAAGGAGCCGCATCACAACCTGAACTAGCTGCCCATTGCCAACCTCCAACATTACTAGCTAATTCAAAATCTAATAATTTTTCAGCGAAATAAGCTTCGCCCCATCTCCAATCGATCAATAAATGTTTAGTTAAAAAACTAGCTACAATCATTCTCACTCTGTTATGCATAAAACCTGTTTCATTCAATTCACGCATACCGGCATCAACAATTGGATAACCTGTTTTACCTTCACACCATTTTTTAAATTCATCCTCGTTGTTTACCCATTCAATTAAATCATATTTCTTTTTAAATGAATTAGTTACAGAATTAGGAAAATGAAATAAAATCATTTGATAAAAATCTCTCCAAATTAATTCATTCAGAAATTTCTCATTTGAAATTAATGCTGCTTTCGCTAGTTGACGCACACTGATCGTTCCAAATCGAAGATGAATACTTAAACGAGAAGTCCCTAAAACTGAAGGGGTATCCCTAGTCAATTCGTATTCTTTTATAATTTCTATTGGAAATTTCTTAACCGGAAATTGAACTTTTAACTTAGAATCAAAACCTAACTCTTTTAACGAAATTAAATCTGAAGTTTCTTTTACTTTGAATAAATTATCACAATATTTAATTGTTGGATAAGGAGTTAGATTAAATTCAGTTAATTTTTCTTTCCATTTTTTTGAATAAGGTGTAAAAATAGAATAAGGTGAATTATCAGGCTTCATTACCTCTGACTTTTCAAAAATAACGTGATCTTTCGCTCCTAAAAATTGAATTTTTAAAGATTCTAGTTTTTTAAAAACCTGAACATCCCGTTCAATTGCTAAAGGTTCATAATCTCTATTTACATAAACTGAATTTATATTAAACTCTTTCGCAATTTGAGGAATTAGCTCAATTGGATCACCATGATAAACATATAAATCAGAACCTAACTTTTGATATTCTTTTTTTATTTCTTCAATTTCGCGATGAATAAAAAGAACCCGTTGGTCATTTTTAGGAAGTTTGGATAATATAGTAGAATCAAAAATAAACAGTGGTAAAACTGATTCAGATTCATTCAAAGCTTTATAAAGCCCTGCATTATCATCGATTCTTAAATCTCTTCTATGCCAAAAAATAGACTTCATAATAAATGTTTGTTTAATTATTCACCGCTGTATTCGCAAATATTATTTTCAGTTTCCCACAATTTAACTGTCAATTTCAATTTTGGGTCTAATTTAGCTCGAAGTAAATTCCAAGAAACCAATGCTATGTTTTCAGCTGTTGGTATCAATCCTTCAAATTCTTTACAATCTAAATTTAAATTAGTGTGGTCAAATTTATCTGTAACCTCTTTTTGGATAATTTCTTTTAATATTTTCAGATCAATCACATATCCAGTTTCAGGATTTATATCACCGTCAACCCAAGTCTCTAAAACATAGTTATGACCGTGAAAATTTGGATTACTACATTTCCCAAAAACTTCTTCATTTTTAGCATCTGACCAATCTGAACGAAACAAACGATGAGCTGAATTAAAAGTCTCTCTTCTACAAACTTTCATAAGCAAGATTTAAAGCATTTACTAATTTATCATAATGTTCATTCAAAATAATCTTGAACCAACTCGTATAATTATCTGGAAATAATTCCATTTCATTTTTAATAGTTTCAATAGTTTTCCAATCAAAATCAGAAGCTTCAACAGGATTTAATACTGGATTTGAATTAGAAATCCCTATAACTACATGATCTAGTTCGTGTTCGATTAATTCGTTATCTAAAGCTACATCATAAATAAATGAGAAAGTTTTAACAACAGAACACTCATACCCCATCTCTTCTTTCAATCTTCTAACAGCAGCTTCTTCAATCGATTCATTTGGAGAAGGATGACTACAACATGTATTGGTCCACAAACCTTCTGAATGATATTTACCAATTGCTCTCTTTTGAAGTAATAGTTCTTTTTTAGAATTAAAAATAAAAACAGAAAAAGCTCGATGTAACAAACCTTTTTGATGGGCTTCTAATTTTTCCATTGTACCTATTTCTTCATCAAGCACATTTACAAGAATTACTCGATTAATCACTTCTTCAATCACGTTTTATATTTAATATTTGTATTTGCTAAATTAATTAATTAAAGTTAATTTAGAAATAATCTAAACAATTAATGATTAAAAATACAATTTTTAAAAAAAACAACTATTAATTTCATAATTAGAAATAATTGAATATCTTTGCAGACCATTAAACGAAATGGGTTTAAAATTCAAAAGATTTTATCTTACGAATTTTTGGGGATATGGTGGAATTGGTAGACATGCTAGACTTAGGATCTAGTGCCTCGCGGCGTGTGGGTTCGACTCCCTCTATCCTCACTTAACTCAATGGTATTAGTTCGCTAATACCATTTTTTGTTTCAACTAGTTTATAATTTAGATTCTTTAGACAGAATCCTTTCTAAATTTACAAATATGATCGTTACTAGAGAAAATGTAGATGCAGTAAATGCAATCCTTAAAGTAGAAGTTGTTCCTGCTGATTATCAAGAAAAAGTAAAAGATGGCTTAAACAAACACAGAGCTAGTATGAAAATGACGGGGTTTAGACCAGGTCATGTTCCTATGACGATAGTTCAACAAAAACATGGCCATAGAGTAATTACGGATGTTTTAAATACATTAGTAAATGAAAGTCTTTTCAAATTTATAAATGACAACAAAATTGAAATTTTAGGAAACCCGATTCCGAGCGATAAAATTCCAGTTAAAGGAAATTTCAATAAACCAGAAGATTTCGAATTTACATTTGAAATAGGTATTTCTCCTGAAATAAATATTTCAATTTCTGAAAAATCAAATTATGAATATGTAACTGTAAATATTGATGATACATTAGTTGCTAAACAAATTGAAGATTTACGTCGTCGATATGGTAAATTAATTAGCATTGATAAAGTAGGAGATACCGATTTGATTTTAGCTCAATTCACTGAATTAAAAGAAGATGGCACTATTTTAGAAGGTGGTATTTTACATTCTTCAACAATCTCTATGGAATTTGTTGAAGATGCTAAAACGAAAAAAGAATTAGCTGGTAAGTTAATCGGAGAAAAAATAATTGTTAATCCTAAATCAGTTTCAAGAGGAGAGAAAGATACTGCTGCTATGCTAGGTATAAAAGAAGAAGAATTAGCAAATGTTTCTGAAAAATTTCAACTTACAATAAATGAAATAAAAAGAATGGAAATGGCTGAATTAAGTCAAGAGTTATTCGATCGTTTATTTGGTGAAGGAACAATTAAATCTGAGGACGAATTAAAATTGAAAATAGCTGAAGATTTACAAAAGATGTTCGTAAGTGATTCCGATCGTCTTCTTGCTCGTTCAATATTTGAAGATTTGATTACTAATACAAAAATTGAATTACCAGATGCATTCTTAAAACGTTGGATTCGTTTATCTAATGAGAATCCAATTTTACCTGAACAAATAGAAGCAGAATACGATGGATATGCTAAAAATTTAAAATGGCAATTAATTCAAGGAATTATTTTTAAATCAAATAATTTAAAATTAGACAACCAAGAAATTATTGATTTTACTAAAAACATTCTAAAAAGTAATTTCGCTCAATACGGAATGCCTGTGCCAGAAGATAAAGAGTTAACTGAAACAGCAATTGGTTTATTGTCTAAAAAAGAAGAGTCAACTCAAATTTTAGAAATGATTGCAGACCAAAAAATAACTGAATATTTCAAAAGCACAGTTCAATTAAAAGAGAAAACTGTAACCTATGATGATTTCTTAGAATTAGCTAGAAATTAAAATTCCGATATACTAAAAAAACGGCTAAACTTAAATTTAGCCGTTTTTTTATGCTTTAACATTATTACAATTTAATTGTTACTAATTAAAAAATTCAGATGATCAATCAATGTTTAATTTTCACTCCAAAATAATTGATTCCTTTTTTAAAAACTAAATAAATATCAAACCAAATACCTTTTTTATTAAATTCATTATTGGGAATACCAAATTTCAATTCTTCATTAGTTTCATAATAAGTTCCAAAAATACGGTCCCAAATAATAAATGTATCTCCAAAGTTTTTATTAAAATGCTCATTATCAACAGAATGATGTATTCGATGAGCTTGAGGTGAAACAAATATATACTTACCCAATATTCCCCAATCAGACTTAATTTGTGAATGCAATATATATTGATGTACTTCCAATAAAAATTGAACTATAAAATAAGCATGAATTGGCGCTCCAAAAATTACGAATAAAAAGACAGTTGTAAACCGATTCAATTCACTTTCAATAAAATGTCCTCTTGATCTGGTAAAAATAATCAAATCCGTTGCTGAATGATGAAACGAATGTGCTATCCAAAAAAACTTTATTTTATGATAAAATAGATGTCGTAAATATTTTACAAAATCACTTAACAATAAAAGAATAAAATATTGTAAATAAACATTTTCAAAATGTAAAATTAAGTGAAAATGAAAATAGTTTTGTATCAATCCAACAGTAAAATAACAAATCCCTAAGGTTAAAAAAATTGAAAATAACGCATATAAATTGAACATGGAAAGTAGCAAAAAAAACAAATCAATTCTACTTGATTGGTCAAAAGAAATGAGTTTTTTTAATGAGGAACTATTCCAACCTAGAAAGATAATTTCAATTAGTATTACAGAAAATAATGCTGTAAAAACAAAGTAT
>CAMDMY010000035.1 GCA_945902775.1 Chryseobacterium gleum
TATCGATGAAAGTAGGGGAGGATGCAATAAAATCTATCGTTGAACTATCACCAATTGAATAGAAAAAAGCCAACGAATCTTCAGAAATGATTTGATAGTCTTTAGGAGTTAAAAGTGTATTATTGACTTTAAATTCAGCTTCTTTTATATTTGTCGTTGCCCCAACTAAATACATTCCAGGCGCTTTGTATTTGAAAGTACGAATTCGAGGCTTCAATTTTTGAGAAAATAATCGAAGAGGAATTGAATCTGCAAATATTTTGTTTGTATCCATTTTTAAAGCAGATAATTCAACTTTTGAGGGACTAAAAGCCATTCGTTCATCTACTTGCAAAAGCATGTCTTTGTTCTTATCCTCAAAGGCAAGAATAGTATAATTTCCTTCTTTTAGATAATTGAATTTAGCAAAGCCAAACTCACTTGTATTCACAAAATAGGTTGGACGAACAGAATCAGTTATACCTTCATACAATCCAACTAAACAATTTTTTATCGGTTCATTTGAAAAGGCATCAATTATCTTCACTTGATACGCTAATGAATCGATATAATTTCCAGTAGAAAAGACAATTTGCATTAGTGAATCATTCCCTTCTGTAATGTCCTTCACCGTTCTATTCAAGTAAAGAGAATAAGTCGTATTTGATTTTAATGTATCTGTCCAGTTAATGTAAACTGTTTTTTTATCAATTCGAGCGATTGGTTTTGCGTGAGGTGGGACTAAAATAACCGTTTCAGTTGGTTTTTCAAGTTTTATAAATTCATTAAAAGGAATTTTAATTTCATTACCAATAAATTGAGTAGAACCATTTTCAGGCACCATTTTATCGTGGTTTGGCTTTGGAGCGACTGTGTCTTTTGGTCCACCAGTTAAAGAAGAAACTTGAGCACAGGAGTGAATTAAAAAGAGAATTCCAATTACTAAAAGTGATCTGAAAGCCATTTACACAATTGATTTAAATACAATTTATCTATTTCATCAAAGTCGTTTAGTTTTTGACTATCCACATCTAAAACGGCAACTACTTCGTTATTTTTTAACAAAGGAACAACAATTTCGCTTTTCGACAATGAACTACACGCAATATGTCCCGGAAAAGCATCGACATCAGGTACCATAATCGTTTCTTTATCTTTCCAAGATGTACCACAAACACCTCTTCCAAGTTGAATTCGCGTACATGCAACCGGGCCTTGGAAAGGGCCAAGAACCAATTCATCATTTTTCACTAAATAAAATCCTACCCAAAAAAAGTGAAATCCCTCTTTTAAAGCAGCAGTAACATTTGCTAAATTCGCTACTAGGTCAGTTTCAATGCCAATTAATGCTTGAATTTGAGGGATTAAACTTGAATAAATTTCTTCTTTCGTTTCTCCTGAAATTGTTAAATCTTCCGCCATTTTTTAATTTTAAGTAAAGTTGGTTTTTTAATCTGAATTTATCAATCATATTTTTTAATTGATTTCAATTTTTTATGTATCTTCAATCAACCAAATTTAAATTATGTTAGAAAAAGTTAACCTTGACAAAGTATTGTTTTTAGATATAGAAACAGCGCCCCAAACCTATAAGTTCGATGATTTAGATGAAAGTAAACAACATTTATTTGAATCTAAAACTCGTTTCATGCACAATGAAGAAAAATCGTATGAAACAATTTATGGTGAGAGAGCCAGTATTTATGCAGAGTTTGGAAAAATAATCTGTATTTCTGTTGGGTTTGTTCACCAAACTTCAATTGGTGAAAAGCAAATACGTTTAAAATCTTTTTATCATGATGATGAAGAAACATTGTTAAAACAGTTTTCAAAATTATTAGAAGATCGATACAACACACCTTATCATATTTTATGTGGACATAATGCTAAAGAGTTTGACTTTCCGTATATCTGTAGAAGAATGTTAGTCAACGGATTAAAACTTCCAACAATTTTAGATATTGCAGGAAAAAAACCGTGGGAAGTATCCCATTTAGATACAATGGAACTATGGAAATTTGGTGATTATAAATCATTTACATCTTTGCCCTTGTTATGTAATATTTTTAATATTCCTACTCCAAAAGATGACATATCTGGCGCTGATGTAGCTAGAGTATATTACGAAGAAAACGACTTAGAAAGAATTAAAATCTATTGTGAAAAGGATGTTGTTGCGTTGATTCAAGTTTTCTTAAAAATGAAAGGGGATGCTTTGGTTCATGAAGATGAAGTGCATTATTCGTAATCTATTTATAAATAAAACCAGACAATCAATAAATACCTCAAAAACTTCCCTAAAATAAGTAAAGGTAAAACTTTACTGAAATGAGTTCGAAAATAGCCAAGTGCCACGACTAATGGGTCTCCAATTATAGGGACCCAAGAAAAAAAAGCTAACCAACTTCCATAGCGTTGAATTTTGGCTGTTGATTGGTTTAGTTTCTGCTCCGTAACACCTACTTTTTTTAACCATTTTAAGTCGCCCAAACGCCCTAAACCATAATTCGTAATACCGCCAAGACTATTACCTAACGTAGCTATTAAAAGGCAAAAAACTGGATCATACCCTTTTGAAAGCATTAGCAATAAAAACAGTTCAGAAGAGAAAGGTAAAATTGTTGCCGAAAGAAACGTAACAATGAATAATCCAGTAAAACCAATAGAAATATACTCCATAAAAAAAGGGCCTTGATAAATCAAGACCCTTCAAAAGTAGTGAATCAAAAATTATTTTTTGATCAATTTTTGAGTTAATTGAGAATCGTTAGTAGAAACTGTTACGTAGTAAACACCAGTATTGAATGCAGTAGCATCAATAGTTGAAGTGTGGTTACCAGCTTCTTTAGACTCTTCAGTAGAAGTATAAACAACTTTACCTGTAACGTCAATAACTTTAACAGTTACTTTAGAAGCATTTCCTAAAGAATAGCTAACTGTAGATTTACCAGTTGTTGGGTTAGGGAATAAGTTAGAATTAGAGATTTCAGAATCATTTTCTTCTAAAGCTAACGATTTATCGAAAGATAATCTTCCTAAAAACTGTCTTCCTAACCAGTACCATGTATCAGCAAATGGAGAAGTTCCAGCTTTAGTGTATAAACTTGAAGAATAATCATCATCACCCATTTGAGTAGCGAATGCGAATTTTTGGTTAACATTCAATACCGAACCACCATTATGGAAAATACCTACCATGTAAATAGTACTTGGTTCTAATTGAATTGGACCACCTGCTCTGTTTAAGTTTAACATTAATGGTTTATTATTAGAACCTACTCCAGAAGAAGTTGTACTTACAGCAGGAATATCAGCAGCATTAATTTTGAAAATTCTAGTTTCACCTATATCTGTGTATCTTCCAGCATTTGAACCTAAACTTGGGTCCACTTTGTAAACGTGAACTTCAACTTCAGTACCAGCAGTAATAGGGTATGAAGAACTTTGTCTTAAAGTTACCTCAAAACCTTGTAAATCATATGTTGTTACATTTGGATCAGCAGGAGTAGTAATAATATTACCAACAGTTTGATAATCATGAGGTGTAGTACCTGAATTATAGCCGCCACTGAAAGTTCTGCACAAAGGATTATCGTAATTTTCTTGACCTAATAAACCATCCGTAATTTTAATAGTTCTTGTAACAGCATTGTTAGCAGTATTAGCATCACCTGGATTAACTAATTCACTTACAATAGTATAAGTTCCAAAAGCTAATACACTTAAATCGATTGCAGATTCAAACGTAATTGTATCACCATCGTATTCATAACCAGCTGTTTGAAATAAAGTACCACCTGTTTCTGAAGTAACTTCAGCATTTAAAGCATCTTTAACAGTAACTTTTAATGTAGTATTTGCAGAAACTGGATTGTGACCTAGGTTTTTCAATCTTCCTTGAACAGTTAAAGTAGAAGCAAATTCTTTAGGTATTGAAGTAGCTTCTCTGTTTCCAGGATAGTAAGTATCACCTGTACCAGCAAATTTATTTAAAATAACAGAAGTTAATTCAAGATCATTTGGAGCTGTTTCAATTAATTTAACATCATCAATAATCCAGTAATAATCACTGTTAGCATCCCAAGAAAATCTGAATTGGAAATTACTTTTGTTTGTAGCAGTTGCTAAAAAAGAAGATAAGTTAACATTGAATACTCCAGTAGCAGCTATATCATTTACTGATACATTTAGAGCAGTTGCATTATATCTTTTAACTGTAACGAAGTTATCAGTTGTTACTTCAATTGCAGGCTCAAAATCATTACTACAACAGTGTCTATAAGTTTGTTCAAACGATAAAAATGCACCCGGTGCAGTAGATAAATCGATAATTGGAGAATGTAATTTTCCAGTTATATCTACTGGCGTAGCACTTCCTTGTGCAGAGTCAGCATCAAAAATTACAAATCCATTACTTGCAGTAGTAGAAGTAATGATATCCGTACGATCAGAATACATACCATTCGGACCTAATGAACTATATTTCCATACATTTCCATTAGTTCCAGAAGTAGTCCAAGCTCCGTAAGGAGCAACAGCATTAAGTTTACTAGAGAAATCTGTAGAATACAAAACTGTTCCAGCAGCTTTTTCTTTCGCTTTAGCAGGCGTCACAATGTTTTTTTCAGTTGATAAAGTTTGTCTACTTAAATTAGTAGATTTCAATCCATCAGTTGAAAGTTTACTTGCTTGACCAAAAGCAAGTGATCCCAATGTGATACTTGAAATTAATAAGTAAATTTTTTTCATAAATTATAAATTATAGTTAATGTGTTTAACAAATATATAAAGTTAATGTGAATAAATTATCATTTAATTATTTAAAGTGTTATAAAAATTGATTAATCTGTAATCAATCTTTTAGAAATGGAAGGTCTTTTCTAATTGTTTTCAACTCTTTTTGTGATAATTGAGTTGTTATAACTTCTTCATTATGAGGAGTTAATTTTTGAATATTTCCAAGAGCATCGCAAATTAAACTATCCCCAGAGTAAATAAGTCCTTTTCCATCTACACCAACTCTATTTAATCCAATCGTGTAGCTTTGGTTTTCAATTGCTCTTGCTGCTAATAATGTTTCCCAA
This sequence comes from Chryseobacterium gleum, assembly GCA_945902775.1. Classification (GTDB taxonomy): domain Bacteria; phylum Bacteroidota; class Bacteroidia; order Flavobacteriales_D; family Crocinitomicaceae; genus CAIUKX01. The sequence continues at coordinate 5,064 of CAMDMY010000035.1, forward strand.
TGCACTCTTCTTTTTTCTGGCCAGTTGGCGACGTAAATTAAAATATCATAGAGTGGATTTCCGTTTTCATCTATTGTATTTCTAGTAATCTCAGGAAAACGTAAATCGTAACAAATTTGAAGTTGAATTTTCCAATTTCTAAATTCTACGATGGTTTTTGACTCCCCGGCTGTAAATACACGATCTTCCCCTGCTAAACCAAAAGATTTTCGTTTATCATACGTTTTTATTTCACCTGTTGGATAGACAAATACTCCTCGATTGAAGAAATGATTGTTCTCTTTGATAATTAAAGAGGTATAAATTGCTGCATTTTTTTCTAAAGATTTATCTTTCAACCAATTTATACCGATAGAATCATCCATTGTTTCTGCAAATTCTTCTGCATTCATTGAAAAAGCAGTATGAAACATTTCGGGTAAAATGATAAGATCTGTTTCTTTAATATTTTCAATGAGCTTTGAATAATTTGATAAATTCGCTAGTTTATCTTCCCAAACTTGATTGACTTGAACTAAACTTACTTTTAAATCTTGCATAATTTTATAGCTGCTTGGGTTAATGTTTCGGTGTCTTTTGCATAACAGAAACGGATTAATTTATCATCTCGTCCATCTGCATTAAAAACAGACATTGGTATGGTTGCAACTCCGTGTTCAAGAACTAATCTTTTTGTAAAATCAATATCGTTTTCATTTGAAATGGATGCATAAGAAGCTACTTGAAAATAAGATCCTTCACTAGGTAAAAGTTCGAATTTACTGTCTTTGATTAAATTTCTGAAAAGATCACGTTTGTCTTGATAAAATGTGCCTAATGCTTGAACGTCAACTTTATCTAAATAATGTGAAAGCGCAACTTGGGCAATACTATTTACACTGAAAACTAAAAACTGGTGTACTTTTTTAATTTCAATCATCAAGTTTTCAGGAGCGACTAAATAACCTATTTTCCAACCTGTTATATGGAATGTTTTTCCAAAAGAAGAAATGATAATCGTTTTATCATGTAATTTTTTCCGTGTATTTGCGGAAATATGTTTTTCTTCAAAAGTGATGTATTCATACACTTCATCTGAAAGTAAAAGTGCTTTTGGAAATTTATCAAGTATGGTTTCTAATTGGTCTAAATTGGAAGCATTTAAAATTCTCCCAGATGGATTGTGTGGATTATTCACAATTATCATCACCGTTTTAGCTGAAAACGAATCTTCAATTATATCCCAATTCGGTGAAAAGTCTTTTTTTAGAGGAATCCGAATAGGTTTACCTCCAGCTAAAATTACAGCAGGTTCGTAGCAATCATAACTTGGATCTAAAATGATAACTTCTTGTCCTGGGTTTACAAATGCCTGAATTGTAGTATAAATTCCTTGGGTCGCTCCTGCAGTGACTAATATTTCTGTTTGAGGATCTAAATTTCTAGCATACGATTTCTCAATAGTTCGACCTATTTTCTCTAATAAAGGAGGATAACCAGCCATCGGTAAATACTGATGAACAGAATCGCCTGCAATTTCTTTTACTATATCAGTTAATTTTGAATCAACCGGAAAATTTGGGAACCCTTGAGATAAATTAATAGCTCCATGTTTTGCTGCTAATTGAGACATAACAGTAAATATGGTTGTACCTACATTTGGAAGTTTAGACATTTTATGAATTTTGATAGTCAAATATAGTATTTTTTAGCTTAGTGAAAATGAGTCTATTTTGCTATTACATCAGGTGTTTCTGTTTTATTTAAGAATTAAGATTTGAATAAGAAATTAAATTCTACTTTTGAATCAAGATTTTTTAAGAATATTACATTATGAAATATATATTTTTCTTCTCGTCCATTATGTTAATGGCTTCTTGCTCTCAGAAAGATGAGCAATTTTGTAAATGTTTGAAAGCAGGAGATAAGTTAAACGCTTTCTCTTCGAAGTTGTTCAATAAAAATGTGACGCCTAAATTGCAAAAAGAAATGCAAAAGTTAAGAGCAAGAAAAAAATCTGCTTGTGAAAATTATCAGACGATGGATGGTAAAACAATGTTAGAATTGAAATCAAAATGTCAGTAAAGACGTGATTCATCACGTTTTTTTAATAATTGTAGGGACAGGGCATGCCCTGTCCCTACAATTATTAAAAATCTGTCCCTACAATAATAAAATCTGTCCCTACAATTAAAAACCCTACCAACAAATTTTATTAAAAATCAAATCGTTTCATCCAACGCCTCGCAAAATGCGTGTGCGGCTTCCGTTAAAATTTCTTTTGTATGTGCTTGAGAAATAAATCCAACTTCATAACCACTTGGACCTAAATAAATTCCTCTTTCTAACAAGGCCATGAATATTTTTCTGAAACCTGACATATCTGGATTGATTTCACCAGCTTTGCGAATGTGTTTTTTACCGTCAAATGATAACCAGAAAATAGAACCAATCGTCACTAATTCAAAGTTATACCCTTTTGATTTTGCATGTGCATTGACCAAATTCACGAAATATTCTGTTCTTTCTTTTTGGTCTTCGTAAAATCCCGGTTTTGCTAATTCAGTTAAAGATGCAATTCCGGCAGCCATAGCAACTGGGTTTCCAGATAATGTACCGGCTTGATAAACAGGTCCATCCGGTGAAATGCTTGCCATAATGTGCGATTTTGCTCCGTAAGCCCCTACAGGTAAACCACCACCGATGATTTTTCCATACGTTACAATATCGGGCGTAATATCGTATAATTCAGCAGCACCTGAAAAAGCAACTCTGAAACCAGATATTACTTCATCAAAAAACAATAAGATATTATTTTCAGTACATAATTTTCTTAATTCTTTCAAGAACGTTAATTCTTGTAATAATAAACCATTATTTGCTGGAATCGGTTCAATTATAGCACACGCAATTTCATCTTTGTATTGTTCGATGCATTTGCGTAAAGCGTCAATGTCATTTAGTTCGACTACCAATGTTTCATTGATGTAACTTTCAGGAATACCTTCACTTGTTGATGAAGTTCCGAATGTTACCAATCCACTTCCTGCTTTTACAAGCATTGAATCAACGTGACCGTGATAGCAACCTTCGAATTTTAATACTTTATTTTTCTTTGTATATCCTCTAGCCAAACGAATAGCTGACATAACAGCTTCAGTTCCAGAACTTACAAAACGAATTTTTTCAATGAAAGGATTTTTAGAAAGAATTAATTCAGCTAATTCATTTTCTAAACGGGTTGGTGCACCGAAACTTGATCCATTTTTTAATGTTTCTACTACTTTTTCAAATACTTTCGGGTGATTATGTCCTAAAATAAGCGGTCCCCAACTGCAACAAAAATCGATGAATTTATTACCATCTTCATCCCAAAGATGACAACCATCTCCTTTTTTCATAAACAGTGGAGCACCATCAACAGATTTAAATGCTCTAACAGGTGAATTTACACCCCCAGGAAAATACGTTTTTGAAGTTTGAAATAATGACTCTGATTCACTTCTTTTTAAGGTATGTTTTGTTGTCATATTCTATTTCTTTTAGTACTACAAAAGTAATAATCGGTTTACAAAACTCCTAATAGAAAGGTTGTGAAAGGGTAATATTTATTGAAGAAATTGTTTTATAAACATGAAAATTGGGTCCACTTTGTTACAATAAAATCAAAAAATTGCATCCTCTTTGTGACAAATTAACCTTTTAATTATCCCCCAATATCTTATCCGCTAATACATTACTCAATTTAAAATAACTTTCATTTGTCCAACCTCCAACGTGGGGGGTTAAAATTACTTTTGGTGAGTTCAGCAAATACTGGAAAGGAATCGGCAATTCTTGTTCGAAAAAGGATTCAAAACTTGTTTTTTCGTATTCAAGTACGTCTAAACCAGCACCTAAGACTTTTCCATTTTCGATTGCTTTAACTAATGCTTCTGTTTCTACAATTTTGCCTCTTGAAAGGTTTAGTAAGAAAATCGGTTTTACAATTTTTGAGAAAAAGGCATCGTTTGCAAAAAACATCGTTTCTTGGTTTTGTGGAATGTGAAAACTAATTACGTCGGCTTGATCTAAAATAGCATCAAGAGTACATTCTTTTACGAAATCACTTCCATAGCTTTGTTTGTATTTATCATATGCTAATACATTTACATCAAAACCTCTTAATTTTTTAGCAAAAGCTTTACCATTGTTGCCGTAACCAATAATTCCAATAGTTTTTCCGTCTAATTCTATTCCTCGGTTTCCTTCTCTATCCCATTTACCTGAACGAACTTCTTGATCTGCGCTGTTTAGTTTGTTCATTAAACACAATAACATTCCCAATGCGTGTTCGGCAACGGCATTCCTATTTCCTTCGGGTGAATTATAAAGGGTAATCCCTCTTTCTGTACAATAGGGGATATCAACATTTTCCATGCCTGCTCCTGAACGAGCGATGAATTTCAACTTTGTAGCATGTTCTAAAAAAGTCTCATTCATTGGAAAACGAGAACGAATAACGATTCCGTCCACATTTTGAGCCAATTGTAAGCACTCTTCTAACGACTTTTCTTCTGCGTGAATACAGCTGTGACCAGCTTCAGTTAAACGGTTGGCTAAAATCTCGTGAACTTCATCTAAAAATAGAATCGTCATGGTAAGAAAGTTTAAATATTATAAAGCAGTGCCCCGACTGTAAAATAGATGAATAATCCCAATACGTCGTTCAATGTTGTAACGAATGGACCGGTAGCGAGGGCTGGATCAATTTTATATTTGTTTAGTATCAATGGTATAATTGTCCCGAAAAGTCCGGCAAATACGATTACTACAAAAAGTGAAATACTCACCACAAAACCAAGAGTAGAATTGCCGAAAAATTTGGCGATAAGAAAAATGATTGAGGCTAAAAATATTCCGTTTAATAAACCTACTAATGTTTCTTTAACTATTTTCGTTTTTATATGGTCAAATTGGTCATTCCCTTTCGCAAGTGCTTGAACTACAATGGCTGAAGATTGAACTCCGACATTTCCTCCCATCGCAGTAATCAACGGTATAAATAAAGCCAAAGTTGGAATATGACTAATTTCACTTGTAAAACCGGCAATTACATTGGCTGCGAAAATTCCACCAATCATACCAATTAAAAGCCAAGGCAAACGTGCTCTTGAAATATGCCAAACAGTTGAACTTGATTCAATTCTGTCAGAGATACCAGAAGCCATTTGAAAATCTTTATCAGCCTCTTCTTTTATAATATCAACTATATCATCAAAAGTGATTCGTCCTACTAATTTATTTTGTAAATCAACAACAGGAATAGAAACCAAATCATATTTATACATTCGATTCGCTACATATTCACTACTATCACTTGTTTTAACTGAAATAATATTCTTCTTTTGATAAATATCTCGAATATGAAACGCTGTATCTGCGAAAATTAATTTTTTAAGAGATAATAATCCTACTAATTTATTTAAATCGTCAACGACATAAATTGTAAAAACATTTTCAACTTCTTCTCCTTGTCTTCTTAATTCAATCAAACAACGATTTACAGACCAATCTAATTTAACTTGAATAAATTCCTTTTGCATTAAACCTCCGGCAGTATCTTCATCGTAGTTTAATAATTCTACAATGTCTTCCGCAGCTTCATCGTCATCCATTTGTGAGATGACTTCCTGAATTTGATCATCTGAAAGTTCACCTAAAATGTCGGCAGCATCATCCGAATCTAGATTTTCTAATTGGTCGGCAATTTCTTTTGATGAAAGAGAACTTAAAAAACGATCTCTAATTTCTTCATCCAATTCCATTAAGACATCCGCTTGAACATCTTCTGTTAATTGAAAGTAAACATATTTCGCATCTTCATTGCTTAATCGATCTAATAAATCAGCAATATCGGCAAAGTGAAGTTCGTGGATGTGTTCTATTATCCAACCATTGTTTTGATCAACAATCGCTTGACGAAATTTTTCAAGAAATTCTTTTGTTAATTCGAAACTCATAGGATAATTTTTTACAAAGATAAGATTTTCAATCTGAAAAATGGTTCATTTTCAATGTTAACAAATCATCATTTATATTTATTAAATTTGTTATCATTTTTGAATGATTATTTTTGTGGTTTATTAAATATCTGAAATAGCGAATGGAAAGTTTTTTTAAGCACTTAATAGAGGAGTTTCACTTTCCCTTGAGAAATCCTGTGTTAATATTTTCTACTATTTTATTTATTATTCTTCTATCTCCTATTTTACTTCGAAAAGTAAAAATTCCTTCAATAATTGGATTGATTTTATCAGGAGTAATTATAGGGCCCAATGGTATAGGTTTAATCGGTGCAAAGCTTTTAGAATCAGATGGGTCAGTCAAACTTTTTTCTGTCATAGGATTACTTTATATTATGTTTATGGCAGGTCTTGAATTGGATATGTCACAATTCAAAAAGTACAGAAAGAAGAGTTTTGTTTTTGGATTCTTGACTTTTATAATTCCAATTACACTCGGTTACCCAATTTGTTTGTTCGGATTAGGTTTAAGTCCTGTTGCAAGTATTTTAACGGCAAGTATGTTTGCAACCCATACGTTGGTTGCTTATCCTATTATCAGTCGATTGGGGATTTCGAAAAATCAAGTTGTTGCAGTAGCTGTTGGAGGAACAATTTTAACAGATACAGCGGTTTTAATTATTCTAGCTATCATTTCAAGTTCAGCTGATGGAAATTTAGACACTGCTTTTTGGATTCGTTTAATTACTTCTTTAGCTATTTTCACTTTTATTATGTTTTACATTATTCCTCGTATTGCACGCTGGTTTTTTAGTAAATTAGATAGTGAAAAAACATCCCATTATATTTTTGTTTTATCGGTTATCTTTTTTGCTGCTTTCTTAGCGGAAATGGCAGGAGTGGAACATATTATAGGGGCTTTCGTTGCCGGACTTGTATTGAATAAATTAATTCCTCATTCTTCTGCCTTAATGAATCGAATTGATTTTATCGGGAATGCGTTGTTTATCCCTTTTTTCTTGATTTCTGTTGGAATGGTTGTGGATTACAAAGTGCTTTTTCACGGACCATGGGCGTTAATTGTGGCAGGGGTTTTAACTTCTTTTGCCTTATTTAGTAAATGGTTAGCCGCTTTAGTAACACAGATCATTTTTAAAATGACGAATGTTGAACGTCAAGTTATCTTTGGATTGAGTACTGCGCACGCAGCAGCTACATTGGCGATTATTATGGTTGGATTCCAAAAAGGGATTCTGAATGCACAAGTTGTAAATGGGACGATTCTATTGATTTTAGTAACCTGCATGGTAGCCTCTTTTGTATCAGAAAATGCTGGAAAAAAATTATTGATTCAATTAGCGGAAAGTGGTGAAGAACCAGAAAAGAAAAGAGTTTCTAGAAATCAGCATTTATTGATTGCTATTAATGAGTTGAAAGAGAATGAGTTATTGATAGATTTTAGTGTGTTAATAACGGATAAACGGGTTTTGAATCCGATTTCAGTTGTCAGCGTTTTACCTAATAATAAAGAGGCTGAACAACGAATTCGAACTTCTCGAAAAGAAATGGATGAGATTGTAAAACATTTTTCGGATGGCGAATTTCCTGTGAATGTGATTACTACAATCGACCATAATTTATCATCGGGTATTGCGCGTGTATCCAAAGAATTATTTACAGATATTGTTGTATTAAACGACAGTAAGAAAATGAATTTATTAAAACGTGTAGTAGGTGACGATCGTGATCAGTTATTGGATGTTTGTGATAAAACGGTTTTCTTTTGTCAGTTTGAAAAGGTGTTTATTTCCTATTCTAAAATCATTTTAATTTGTCCACAATTTGCTGATTTAGAAAATAGTTTTGACAGTTGGGCTGAACGTGTTTTACGTTTAGCAAAAGAGTTAAACATTAAGATTGAAATATATGGAAGGCACGAAATTCATGATGCAATTGTTCGAGTTATAAAAAAAGTAAAGATTTTTGCTGAAATAATATTTGTTCAAATGGATGAAACAGAAGATTTTTTCGCAATTCATAAAATTTCAAATTCAGATGATTTAATCATTTTTGTTTCAGCTAGAAGAGGATCTGTCTCTTATTATACTGGGGTTGATAATTTCCTTTCAAAATTAGAAAAAGGGATGCCAGAAAACGATCAAATATTGATTTATCCATCTCAAGAAATCGCTGAGAATTTATACAGTGGTTATGAAGATTTTACAACTACGCCCATTTCTAAAAGTGTCGATGCAATTCAGAAAATCGGTAAAGAAGTAGGTAGTATTTTTAAGAAAGAAAAGTAGTTAGAATGTTTTTTCTTGTGACTCGATTTTAGTCATAAACAAGCCTGAAAATAACGAAATTATACTAACTCCCATTTGAGTTTCAATCGTATCTTCAATCAAAAATGTAGCGATCATTACAAAGAAAAATAAGATGGCAATTAGTTCTTTATTTTTGATGTTGATGCGAATAAATGAATAAAGAAATCCAACAAAAACAATCAACCCACTAATTCCAAAAGTCAACCAAATGGTTAAATACATATTGTGTGCTCTCAATCTATTTTTTTTGAGCAATATCGAATTATCTTTTTCATATTGTTGATCAAATGCTAATTGAACATCACCTGTTCCTGTTCCGATTATCCAATTTTTTCGAATTATTTTTAGCGCTGTTTTCCAATATTCTAAACGTTGTAAAATAGAATGTCCGTTGGGGTCAAAATTATTATTGAATTGGTATTTAATTCCATTTAGGCGCGACATAATTCCACTTTGAAGCAATTCAACACTTGCTATTCCATTTTCAATATTGTGAACATCAAAAGGGGTTAATTTTTTCACTCCAACTGCATCTTTTGAGTAGTTTTTAGAAGCTAAATAACGAATCAAGGTGTTTCTAAGGAACTGTCCTTTTTTGTCTTTCTCGTAATATTTATAGGTCGATAATTTATTCCATTCTCGCTCTAATTCAAAATCACAATATGAAATATAGACTAACTTATTATTTTCTTTGTTTTGACTTTTAAAATCATTTGTATAAAAATTGCCTTCTTGAGTTTTAATTGGTAATTCTTTAATATTTTGATTTTCAGTATTTTGTGGCTTTAAAAAGGTGACTAATCCATATATAAAAAGTATGATTGATCCTCCAATAAAAATTGGAATGTATTTACTGTATTTGAATGTAATGAATACGATGAAGCCAACTAGAATAATCATTAAAGAGAGAACTCCTGATAATATCTGACTATAAAAACAATAAAATCCAAACCAACTCAAAAGGAGTATCCATACAAAAGCAGGTACAGTAGACTTTTTTGAATACAACATATAAAGTGAAATCCCGAATCCTAGAGCAATTAAAATTCCGTAACGGATGTGAGATCCAAATAGCGACATTTCTCGAATGTCGTAGTATTGTTTCGTACCAAACCATTGTTGGTAAAATCCAAAATTTAGAACAGATGTTATAATTAAAGAAAGCAGTAAAGTATATAGGATGAGGTGAATGTGATTTCGATTAGTAATCGGACGGGCAACCAAAGCCAGTGGAACTGCTAGTAATGGAAGTTTAATTCGTAAATCATGTAAAGCAAAAGGAATGTCGGATGACCAAATGATTCCAATAAGGTGTAAAGCACAAAAGGCTAATAACCATTTAAATGCAGTGTTTTTTCGAATGTTTTTTAAATACGTTTTTATATCTCCTTCTAAAACGAGATTTGACACTCCCCAGATGGCTCCAATCGACATCAAGACTTTGTTTAATGGAAGTCCAAATGCGAGAATAGACATCCCTAAAACGTGGAGAAATGAATGAACCTTTAAGCCAAAGAGTTTATTTAACATACCTGTTTCTAATCGAGATTAGATTTTACAATTCAAAAAATTAAAATGAAGTCTAACTGGTCAACGTTTATTTTTTCAAAATAGTATTGTACTCCGAAGAATTTTTTAAAATTTCAATTGATTTCGCAATGTATTGATCAGTTCTAAAAGCATCTTCTGCTCTTCCTTTTTGGAAATAATAGCGAGAAACAATTTCATTTTCCAACATTGTTTTAATTTCCTCTTTGAATTTTTCTAAATCTCTCTCTTTCGATGGGATCACTTTTGAAAGTAATGCGTCATATTCTGCTTTTGAATCTTCATAGAAACCTTCTTCTTCAGCTACTTTTTTCATTTTTTCCAATACTTCTTCAGACGCTGTAGAATAAGTGAATGTCTCCGCTAATACATATTTTTTAAAGTCTTCGTATTGTGTATCTGAAAGTTTAAATTTTCCAGCTACTTCAATTGTAGGATTTGCTATTCTAAATTTAGTAGCATAATTAAAAACTAAATTATTAGAGAAAATGGTTGCAGTAAGTCGACTAAATTCACGGTCTTTGATTTTAATATCTGGCTCAATTCCTCTTCCATCAATTACTTCTCTTCCATTCGTTGTTTGGAATTTTTTAATCAAAGAATCTGAAATTTCTTTTGGTTTTTCACCTTCTTCGTGGTCGTAATATTCTAAACGTTGTACGCATCTTCCAGATGGAGTATAGTATTTAGCAATAGTTAATTTCATTTTTGAGCCATATTTTAAATCATAGGTTCTTTGAACTAAACCTTTTCCGTAAGATGTTGTTCCTATGATAACTGCACGGTCTAAATCTTGTAAACTACCAGAAACAATTTCACTCGCAGAAGCAGAACCTTCATCAATTAACACTGTAATTGGTATTGTTAAATCTGTCGGGTCTTCCAAGGTAGTATACACCCTATTTTCTTCAGCAACTCGACCTTTTGTTGTAACAACTGTCTGACCTTTTTTGACAAATAAATTGACTATTTTAACTGCTTCAACTAAAAGTCCACCACCGTTTCCTCTTAAATCAAAAACCAATTCTGTCATTCCTTTTGTTTTCAAATCAAGGAAAGCACTTTTTACATCTGATGCCGCTGTTTGCGTAAAACTATTTAATTTAATATATCCAACAGTAGAATTTAACATTCCTGAATAAGGAACATCTGGTAATTTAATTTCATCTCTTGTTACTGAAATGAATTTCACTCCTTCACCTTCTCGTTCAATTTCAATTTTTATCGTTGATCCTTTTGGACCTTTTAAAGAACTAGAAACATCATCAGAAGGCTTACCTAACATATTTTTTCCGTCGATTGAGATAATTTTATCACCAGCTTTTAGTCCCGCTTTTTCAGCTGGATTACCTTGATAAGGTTCGGCTATGTAAGTGTTTTTATTTATTAAACGAATCATTGCACCAATACCACCGTATTGTCCAGTAGTCATCATTCGATAATCCTCCATATTCGACTCGTGGTAATAAACGGTGTATGGATCTAATTCCTTTAACATAGCATCGATTGCTATTTTAGAAAGGTGACCAACGTGCGCTTCGTCCACATAATATTTTTCTAGGTTCTCATAGATTAAATCTGTGATTTCCATATTTTTAATTAACTCAAAACCATTCGATTGTGAAATTGATTTGAATGAAAATAACGCAATGAATGCGAAAATAATTAGAAATTTATAGTTCAATTTTTGAAGTGTCATTTTCTTCTAATTTTTTAATAAGTTGTATAAATAATAGTTCTGTTTTTCGAAGTAGTACGTCGTAAGGCATTTCTTCTTTATTTGTGTACACCATAAAAAGAGCTAAATTTTTATGCGTTTCAACATGCGTTTCCAAAATTAATTTATTTCGTCGAACCGTTTCACGCATAAGACGTTTTATTCGATTTCGATCGTGTGCTTTTCGGAATAAACGTTTCGGTGCAGAAATAGTTATTTGAAAAGGTGCTTCTAAGGTTTCTTCCACTTCTAAAAAATGTAAAACAAAGGGATATTGCTTTACGGAAGCACCCTGTTTAAAAACGGAATCAATTAGTTTTTGACGACACAATTTATATTTCTTCCCAAAAGTTTGGTCCATAAAGGCAAATATAATGATTTGAAATTTAAATTCAATTTTAACTTCAACTTCGACGAGCTCAGTTGCCGTTAATTTATTTATACTAACCTCAATCTCAACTTCGACAAGCTCAGTTTTCTTTAATTAATTATATGTTAAGCTCAATCTTAATCTCCAAATCCTTAATTTATCTTAATTTTCATCATTAAAAATGAAACTAATAGGTTCAGCTATTTTTTTTGGTCTACCTTTTGCATAGATTTGCACTATGAAATTAAAATTTATTTTCTTGTTATTTTCTTCACTATTTCTCTTTACTTCGTGTATTGAGATTTTTGATGATTTAACCATTCATAATGATGGAACGGGGACTTTTAAATACAATGTAAATTTAAGTTCTAGTAAATTGAAAATCAATTCAATATTAGCATTGGATAGTTTGAATGGCCATAAAGTTCCTACAATTGAGCATATTAAAGCTGAAATTGTTCGTATTAAAACAAAATTTGAAGAAAAAGAAGGAATTTCGAATGTGACAATTGAAAGTAATTTTGTTGATTTTATTTTCAAAATGAAATGTGATTTTACAAATGTAAGCTTACTTCAAACGGCTATAAAAGAAATAATTACAGAAGAAAATATCTTGAAAAATGGGGAGGATTTATCCCATAATTGGATTTCTTGGGAAGGACTAAAATTAACACGTGACATTCCTGAAATAAATTTGAAAAAATCGAAGGAATTGACCGCGAATGAAATTGAATTATTAACGCAAGGAAAATATACGTCCATCACGCGATTTGATAGAGCAGTTGAAAAATTTGATAATCCATCCGCTAAATTATCCGCAAGTAAAATGGCGATTATGTTGCAAACGAATACATATTCTTTGCTTCAAAATGCTAAATTATTGGAAAATACAATCTACCTTAGTCCTTTAAAAAATTAAAAAATAGATTACACATTGCAGATTGCAAATTGCAGATTAGAAAGAAGCGATTTGAATATGCAGATTATATAATTGAATATGAGAATTTTAATCGCGTTAACTTGTTTGTTTTTTAGCTTAAATATACTAGCTCAAAATTCAGAAGATTTCATTCCTAGAGATGCTGTCACAGTATTTAGTATCAACAATATAACGTTGTTACAGAAAATTTCGATGGACGATTTAGTTCAATATGAATTTATGGAAGAAGTTCAATCGGAATTATTTGATGGCTCAACTTCTGGGAAAACATTGAAAGATGCCGGAATTGATTTCAATCAAAAATTAAATGTTTTTTACGGGAGAGGTAATGATCACGAGGTTTCTGGATTTACATTCGGAATTAAAGATAAAGCGCAACTTTTTAAAGTTTTTGATGATTTTGATAAAGTAGAAAATTCTGTAAAAGATTTGGAATTTTACACTTCTCTTTCTAATCATTTAATAATTAAAGGAAATGTTGGGATTTTAATGCGTGTAGAGCCATTAGCCGAAATAGTATCTAATTATGCCGATTCAGTTTGGACTTTGAGAGGTAACATCTTGCCGAACGATATGCAGATTGATGATGGAGAAGTGCTAGATAATTCAGATGAAATTATGCAGGAAGAAGAATTTGACGCTGAAAAGGTAGATTCTTTAACACAAACAAATCCTATAGAAGCTGAAATTGCGTACCCTGTTGCGACAGAAGATCCGAACGAAAAAAATTACAATGAATTCAAAGACAGTGTTTTATTGATTTTTCAACGTAAATTTTTGAAAGAAATTTGTTATGATTTATTTATAAAAGGGAATAATTTAAAAAAGGCAGATGCTAATTTTGCGAACCAATTAACACACAAGACGGAAGGAATTTTCTACATGGACAATTCTAGAAATTTGAAAAAAGCGCAAGGAATTTGGTATTTTCAATCTATGTTTCCAGGACTTTACACAGAAGTAACTGAATTGTATACTGGCAATGTAATCTTAGGTGATTTGGTCTTAAATACGAGTTCGATTGAATTAAAATTAGAATCAAATTATGGTGAAGTTTTAGGTTCTATCTACAAAAAACTAAATGATTCTCGTTTTGATAGATCGGTTTTGAAATACATTCACGAGTCTAGTCCTGCTCACTTTACTTATAATGTAAACTTGCGTGAAGCCTACGAACAAGCATATAAAATCATCGTTCCAATTTTAGAGAAACAGAAAGATGCACGTGTTTCTTCTTCTTTGTTAACATTGGAATTATTCAATGATTTCATCAATAAAGATGCTCTTTTTGGGACGTATAAAGGAAGTATGTTCGGTACTTTCAATGGAATTAAAAAGGTGAAAACCAAAAAAATCGAGTACGTGTATGATGAAAATACATTTGAATTTTCTGAAAAAGAAGTGATGGGCGAAGAAGATATGCCTTTGTTTACTTTTGGTATTTCAACTGATAGAAGTGATATTCCGGACCATATTTTAAACCACATTGCACGTTTGACTTCTCAATGTAAAAACTACGGAAATTATTGGAAATTTGACAATGCTATTTTAGAATCAATTCCATTGTATATGATCAATAAAAATGGATTGTTCATTTTTACCAATGATGAAGATTTAGCCTTGAATCATTCAGATGGATATGGTAGCAAAGCGATTTCTGGTAAAGCTGCAAGAGAAATGAAACACGGTGGATTTATGTTTGCGCATATTGATTGGAGTAAAACAATCGAGCGTTTACCTAGAGAAATGTTTACAACGCAACAAAATGAAATTTTGGATGCAATGAGAGAAAAAACAGGTATAATGGAACTTCATTCTTCGAATACAGGTTTACAAAAAACTTCGTTTGAAATCGTTTATAATTTCAGTGATAAAAACGGAAATCCAGGTAAATACATTTTGGATTTAGTGAATAGTATATACGTTTTAACAAAATAACTAGTAGGTTAGAATGTTTCGAAAAATTCTGTTTATTTTAATTTTAGCATCATCTGTTGGTGGATTTTTGTATCTAAAAAAATACATAAGTGGTCGCCACGAACAACCTACTTTTGTTGACCGTTTACCGAAAGCAGATTTCTTAGGACGTTGTTATTTACTTGATCTTGCAAGAGAAACAAGTGGAATGCTTTTTTACAATAAAATTCCATTCAGAGACTTTTTTACACAAGAATTTTTGTTAAGTCAAGGTAAAAATTACGGTCTTGATTTACAAAAACCATTGTATTTTTTCGCTAATGAAAATGGCAATTGGGGTTTAATGGTTGAGATTGCTGATAGTAGCAAAATATATCCTGGTATTCAACGACTAAGCAAATTATTAAGTCTAACAGATACAACGATTTACGAACAAAAAACGTATCAATTAAAAAATGAGTCGGGCTATTTAACGTACGATAAAAATTGGTTGTTTTTATACAAAGGAACACAATATACAAACGAATTAAAGCAAATTTTATTCGCTAAAAAAGGAGGAATCGCACATTGTTGGAGAGATTTCTTAAATGAGAAACAATTCAAGGATGAGAAATTAGTAATTTATTCAAATTGGAAAAAATTAAAAAAACACGGAATAGAAACCGCTTTATTTGCTCATAACAGTGATTCATCTAGTTTTAGTTTACTTTCTTACATCCGAAATAAACGTCCCCTTGCAATTAAAATGAAAGAGGAAGGATTAGGTTGGAAATCAACGGATAAAACAAGCAAACAAATCGGAATTCACATTGATATTTCTGAATTAAGAAAAAATACGAAAGATCCAATTTACCGTTATTTAGTGCAGATGGGCAAAAAAGTCAGTTTTCCAACAGCCGACTTTATCAATTCATGGAATGGAGATTTATGTTTCAAACAAGGAGGTTCAACGATTGTAAAAGAGACATTTGTTAAATCTGAAATGGATGAAGAATTCAATGTGGTAGAAGTAAAATCTACTAAAGATGTTTTAGTTCCTGGTTTTTCTTTGATGTTTTCAGTCAACGAAAATGGACCTTATTTGATTAAACGTTTGTTTCAAAAAGGGATTTTAAGAAAAGAGAACGATAAGTTCAGATTGATTACTTCTCCGCTTTTAACCATGTTAAAGAAAGACGGTTATTATTACTTCTATTCAGGCGCATTCCCTTCTAAAACAGAAGCAACAGCAGCCAATCATGGTGTATGGACAGAAAGAGGAACAAAGGTAGGTTTTAGTATAGATTCTTTGAGTTCACACGAGGTATTTGGAACCATCCATATTCCAGTTGATCGAATTATTCGCCGAGGGAAGTTTTTCTGAATGATTAAATAGAATTGATGCGCTTTTCTTTACTATTTTCTAGATCAATTTTTCTTTTCTTTTTCGGATGTCTACCTTTTATTGGGAATACCCGTAATCTGCCTGAATCAAAAATTAATCCTATTGTTGTTGCTGAACAATTAATTGAAGACGGCTCAATTAATATAGCTTATTTAATTTTAGTCGAACATTTAAAGACCAAAAACCTTTCAAAAGAAGTTAAATACAAGGTATATAAAGACCTAGCCAAGATTCATTTGTACGAACAAGATTTAGTAAATTATGAGAAACTAAATCGAAAGGCCTATGAATTAAAGAAAAATGAGGGTGAAATTTACAAAGGAATGTATTATGCTGAGAAAGCATTTTTTTGGCATTTTTTAATGTGGAGTGATAGTGCGGCTTATTATTCGAATCGTTCAATGGAGATTATTCAACGCAATCGAAAAGATATAGCGAAGATTAATATTGCCTTTGTATATCAAATGTATGGTATTGGTTATTTATACAGAAAAGTAGACCCCCTTATCAAAGTTAAAGTACATCATGACTTAACTGTTTCAAGAATATTAATGAATCAGTATTTTGATTCTGCTAAAATCTATGAGCAAAAATTTCCTTTTCAGTTTAGTTCAGATAGAGTAATGCTATATAGAGGGGTTGGTAATCGATATTTAGATTTAGTTTCTGAATACACCTATAATTACAAAGATTTTCAAAAAACGATGAATCAGCAACAATGGTTTTCATATCGTAAAGCAATGGAATCATATGATTATACTAAAAAGCATGTTCTAAATTCTTTAAATTGGAATGACATTATTTTTACCAATTCAATGAAAGGATTGAATTATATGTGTATTGGAGAGAGGAAAAAAGCAAGAATTCTTTTTAATACTGTTTTGAATAATTATTTGAAAGTATATAAGTCATTTGAAAATAGTCCGAATTTACAAGCTTTATTAATCCTTTATTCGTATAAAATAATAAATGACGAATCATTGCCTTATGATGATAAACAAACTAAAAAGGATATTAATATTTTAAAAAAATTACGCAATATTTGGTGGGCTTATTTTATACAGTCAGATGGTTATAATTACGATACATATAGTTCATCACCCAATTTCTATATTTATAAGTTATATCTGCGTAGATATTTTAATACTAGTAAAAAGATAGATTTACAATATGCTTCAAGTTATTTATTTTCTGA
Organism: Chryseobacterium gleum; assembly: GCA_945902775.1. Taxonomy (GTDB): domain Bacteria; phylum Bacteroidota; class Bacteroidia; order Flavobacteriales_D; family Crocinitomicaceae; genus CAIUKX01. The sequence continues at coordinate 22,446 of CAMDMY010000035.1, forward strand.
AATTTTAAACTTTCATTTTATTGATAAATACAATTTAAAATATAATAATCGGGAGAATAATGCTTATTCAGAGTTCAACAAATTAGGAGATAGAAAATTAAAGACAACAATACTTCAATTAATAGAATTCCACCACAAAAAAATTGTAAAAGCAACCAAAGTTTCCATTTCATTAATTCAAAAACGGCTTAAAGAGGGAGAATGTTTTATGTTTTCTTGTTCTAGGAAAACTTTTGATGACTCATACAAAATGATTATTACAAAGGATAATGTTTCGATAGTTAAATCAAAAAATGATATCAACTATAGGGGGATTGATTATGATACGATTGATTTTAAAAGCTTTAAGCAATTATATTATAATCAATATGTTGTAAAGTTTAAAGATGTTTTAAAATTAAATAAATCGATTAAAAAAGTATATGTAATGTATTATGATTATTCGAATTATTCAATGATGATAAAGGATACACTTGGTAAAAATTATGATCAATTAAATTACCTAGTCAAAAAAATCCAATTTGTTCCAGTTTACGATCCGTATGATTTTTTCATTAAAAAGAAGAAAAATAATAAATGTCAACTTCAATTTGTAAAACTAAACAATAAACAGTTTAGTAATTTACCATTTATAGACCAACTATCCTGTTCAAATTTTGGTAAACTCCCAGTTAAACAGTCAACTTTTAAAGGTAAACTTTCCGATTTCTTGTTGTCGAAAGGGATTTTGCATTTATATGGGCATGGAAGCTTGATTTCTAATAATGATTCAGGGACTAAAAATATAGAATTACCTTATCAATCAAATTCTACAGATAGTAGTATTTCAAAAATCAACAGCGATCAAATTGTAAATAGTTCGTTAGTAGTTTTAAATAATTGTTACTCGGGTTATAATACAAATGTTAGTTCTAGAGAATATGACAGGGGTATCTATTTAAATTTATTGAATAATGGAGCTTTAAATGTGATTGTAAGTCCAATTAAAACAGATGACGAAAGTTCATCTAAAATCTTTCGCTTTTTTTATAAAAACATTGCTAAAGGGGAAACAACAAATGATGCACTTTATCATGCTCAGCTTACTTATTTATCAATGAACAAAGGAAGTTTAGCACACCCTAAATTTTGGGCACCTTATCGATTGATTTCTAATTATCGTTTTCCGATTTATGAGAATAAAGAACCTAAAACTAAAGATTCTTCTTATTTTCTTATTTTCCTTTTGGTAGTAATTATTTTGATTTCAATTCGATTGTATGTTCAAATGAAGCGTTTTTAATATCAATATCATTTGAATTTAGTAAGGATTTAAACAACTTTTCTGCTTCAATTCTATTCCCTTTTTCAAAAGCAATTCTTCCTAAATAATAAGAAGCCCTATCTTTAAAAGTAGAATTTGAATGGGCAATTTTGAGCAAATTTAATTTTGCTTGGTCGAACTTTTTTAAATCATATTTCACAACTCCTGAAAAGTAAAGTAAAGTGTCATTTTGAGGAAAAAGTATTAATACTTTTTCTAATTTAGTATCTGCTATTTTAAAATTCTTTGTTTTGTAGTCAAACATAATATCCTCCCAATGAGTTGTCGATTCGGCTGACATATAATTTGACAGACCTGGCTCTTTAAATTCATTTTTTAAAGTAATTAGTTGCTTGTCGTTAGATAGAAAAAGAAGACTTCCTACTCCGATTAAGATTAATAAAATGGCCGCATATTTTAAATAGGAAGTAACGAATGTCTTTTTCTTTTGAAGTTGAATAATTTGAATTTTACTGTCGTTTAAATAGGCCTTTATTTTTTGAACATCACCATTATACAAATCAAATAAAGTAATAAATCCTTCGGTGGATTCATTCAGATTTGAAGAAGATTTTAATTCAACAATTTTCTGATTTAATGCAGATGGATTGTCTAATAAGTCAATTAATTGATTTAATTCAGCATTTTCCATAAGACTAAAGTATTAAATTTTTCCAAAGATGAATTAGCTTCTTTCGTGATAAGCTTAATTTGTTTCGGACGGTTTTTTCTGAGTAATTCAATTGTTCACCGATTTCCGTATTTGAAAATCCAGTAAAGTGAAGAGTATATAACTCTTTTTCATTTTCATTAAGTTGGGCAATACTTTTTTCAAAATGTTCTAGATGGATATATTCATTTTCATAAAAAGCCGTATGATAGTTTCCTAAATTATTCTCAATTCTCGCTCGATTCGTTTTCGTTCGAATGGCATCGATGGATTTATTACGAATGACAACAGTAAAAAAAGCTTTTAATTCTCTCACTTCTTTCCATTTGGTTTGCCGATCTTCAATAGTCGATTCTAATAAACAAAGAAAAAATTCAGAAACAACATCTCTTGAAAGTTCTGGGTCTTGTGTTTGTTTAATGGAAATAAAGAGCATGGGTTGAAATAAATCTTCATATAACGAGGCTAGTGCCCGATTATTCCCATTTATAAAATCGTTCCAATTTTCTTCCATCAGAGCTCAAATATACGTTTATTCTTCAAACGTTACTTTTTAAATACCCCACTTTTTTTTCTAAAATCCTTTACTGAACTGATATTTCATAAGGGACGAGTTAATTTGTATAATTATTTTTTTGAAATAGTTAAAAAATCAGGGACAAATACAAAAGCTAATCGACATCTTTTAAAACAGTTATATGAATATTTTAAAAATAAAACATTTTATACACCTGATAGAAAAAGAAAGAACAGGAAGTGCCAAAGTAGCAGCTGAACGTATTGGTATTTCGGAAAGAATGGTCTTTAATTATGTTCGTATTTTGAAAACTCAATTGAATGCACCAATCAATTACAACCGAACCAAACAAACCTACTCTTATAATGAGAATGGTAAATTAATTTGGAAGTGGGTTAGTGAAAATAATTGATTCGAATTTTTACCTACTATTTTTTTCTAAAAATGAAAATTGAATTAATTCAAAAAATAATGAAAGATATTGAAAAAGAAAATACCGGAAATCCAGCACAATTTTCTAATCAATTAAATATTTCCGAAAGAATGCTGTATAAATATATTTCCCTTTTAAGAGTAGAATTTGGTGTTCCAATCATCTATTGTAGAAAAAATAAATCGTATTGTTTTACTGAGAAAGGAAGTCTTGATTTGACGTGGCAAGAAGGTGTTTAATTCACTAAAATTTTTCACTGAACTTATATTTCAGTTTGGTGTTTTTTATTTGTAATTAATAAAGCGGATTCCGAAAAGCTGATAGAGTAGGAGAATTTAAAATATAGAAAAATGTTTAACGGACAATGTAACCATTGCGGTAAATCAATTACTCAAAGCAACGGAATAAAAGTAGGAGGCACTTACTGGATTACAACAAGTGGAACTTGGTATTGTAGCAACAGATGCAAAGATGCAAGAGAAGTTTAATAATTTACCCTGTGGACAAGTACCACAGGGTTTTAAATTATTCTTATAGACTTTTCAATAATGAAATAGACCGTTTAATTAAGAATATTAAAGATTTATACATCTGAAAGAATACTGTATAAATACATTTTTTTATAATAGAATTTGGTGTTCCAATAATCTATTGTAGAAAAAATAAATCGTATTGTTTTACCGAGAAAGGTAGTCTTGATTTAACCTGGCAAGAAGGTGTTTAATTCACTAAAATCTCGACTGAACTTATATTTAAGTAAAGATTTTTTATTTGTAATTAATAATGCGGATTCCGAAAAGCTTATAGAGTAGGATGAATTTAAAAACTTAAAATATGAAAAGATCAATTTTAGTAGTTAGTAGCTTCTTCGTAGTTGTTTCTGTTTTAGCACAAGAATCGTACAATGCATCAGGTGGAGGAATATCCAATTCTTCTGGTTCTATCAGTTATAGTATTGGACAGTTAGCAGATGAAAGTATTTCAAATTCAACAGGTTCGGTAAGTCAAGGTGTACAACAAACCTATGAAATAAGTGTTTTAGAAATTGTCGAAAATAATTTTTCGCTTTCATTAACAGTTTACCCAAATCCAACGCAAGAACAAATCAATCTTCGTGTAGGTAATTTCCAAAACGAACAATTGACCTATAGGTTGTTGAATTTAGAGGGTAAAATTATTTCTCAATCTGCAATTATTTCAGATGAAACAGTAATTGAATTGAAAAATATACCGACAGCAACTTATTTCTTAGAAGTACAGTTCGAAAATAAAAAAATGCAAACGTTTAAAATCATTAAAAATCAGTAATCATGAAGAAAATTTTTACAGTTTTATCCGCGGCTCTATTATCCGCTAGTTTATGGGCACAAGCACCTCAAAAATTCAGCTACCAAGCAGTAATTAGAAACGCAAGTAATTCTCTAATTGCAAACAAGTCGGTAGGAATGAAAATAAGTTTGTTACAAGGTTCTGAAACAGGAAATGCAGTTTACGTTGAAACACATTCACCAACTTCCAATGCTAACGGTTTAGTGAGCATAGCAATTGGTGGAGGAACAGTTGTCAGTGGAACTTTCGTAACCATTGATTGGGCAAATGGTTCTTACTTTGTAAAAACAGAAACAGATCCTACTGGTGGAACGAGTTATTCTTTAACAACTACGAGTCAGTTATTAAGTGTGCCGTATGCATTGTTTAGTGCTAATGGAACACCTGGTCCAGCTGGTGCGCAAGGTCTTCAAGGATTAGTAGGACCTCAAGGCCCGATTGGCCCAATTGGCCCAGCAGGAGTTGCGGGCCCTAATGGAACACCTGGATTAGCAGGAGCACAAGGTCTTCAAGGCTTAGCAGGACCTCAAGGCCCAATTGGCTTAACAGGTCCAGCAGGAGTTGCGGGCCCTAATGGAACACCTGGCATAGCAGGAGCACAAGGTCTTCAAGGATTAGTAGGACCTCAAGGCCCGATTGGCTTAACAGGCCCAGCAGGAGTTGCGGGCCCAGCTGGTGTATCAGGATTACCAAGTGGTGGAACGAATGGACAAGGTTTAACAATTTGTGATGGCTTACCAACTTGGACAACAGGTGGTATTTGTCCTGGAAAAGTATTAACTATTGATTGTAGTAACGCAACTAATAATGGTACTTTAACGGCTGCAGCTTCAGCTAGTAACATTAATAGTGTTATTTCTTATACGGGAGGTAATGGTGGACCCCACATAGGTCAAACCGTAACATCCACAGGAGTTACAGGTCTTATTGCAACTTTATCATTAGGAACTTTTACAAATGGTAATGGAAGTTTAACTTATACCATTACTGGTACACCTTCTGCAGGTGGTACAGCTAGTTTTGCAATCAATATTGGAGGGATGACATGCACATTAAATCGAACAGTAATACAAACTACAAGTGGGTATGGTTTAGATTTAGCGGATAATGATGGTAATACTTACAAAACTGTTTACGTAGGTTCGCAACAATGGATGGCTGAGAACTTAAAAGTAAGTAAATACAATGATGGTTCTGCCATACCAAACGTTACAGACAATACCCAATGGCAAAATACAACCACAGGTGCTTGGGCCTATTATAACAACGATTTAGCCAACAATGCTAAATATGGTAAATTGTATAATTGGTATGCTTTAAGCCCAACGACGAACGGAAATAAAAATGTTTGCCCAACAGGATGGCACGTACCAACTGATGCTGAATGGACTGTTTTAACTAACTATTTAGGGGGAGCAACTGTTGCTGGAGGTAAAATGAAAGAAGTAGGTACAACAAGCTGGAATAGCCCGAATACCGATGCTACGAACACCTCATTGTTTACTGGTCTTCCGGGCGGGAGCCGCACCAGCAGTGGAAGTTACACTGACGGCACCATTGGCAACAGCGGTTATTGGTGGAGTTCTACGGAGGTCAGTACGACCAATGCTTGGTACCGCGGCATTGGCACCAACTTTGGTCTTCTTTACAGAGACAACTTCTACTTTAAGAATTTTGGGTTGTCTGTTAGGTGCCTTAAGGATTAATAATTACTTTGAAATACACTCGGCTCAATCTAACAATCATATGATTGTTAGATTGAGAGCTTTTTGTGAGTGAAGACTAGCCTTAATTTATAGCTTTTTAATTTTCTAAGCTGATTGCATGTTCTTAATTATTAGATAGTTAGTTTAAATTAATTAGAGAAAATTATTCTCAAACGACAAAATTTAGTTTAGTTAGATGATTTTATGATCAACCACCTCATGAAAGCCTTGCAGAAATGTAAGGCTTTTTTTATTTCCTTATTCTGACTAGTGCAGAAATACATTCAAAATTACTTCAAACCCAACTGCCACTTAGAAATTCTCTCAGTTGAATATGTTTAATTCCATTCCAATCGGAAGGTGCAAATTCATCGAGAGATACAACATATTTTGGATAATTATCATTAATAAGTTGTAAGTTTCCATATTCTCTTTGTTTCACTTTTTCATCGGGTATCAAATAACAAACTTGTAGGTATATTTTTCCACCATTTTTTTCTGCAATAAAATCAATTTCTTTATCACCGAGTACTCCTATATTAACTTTGTACCCTTGACTTTTAAGGTGAATGTAAACAGCGTTTTCTATTATTTTTCCAATATCCATATTTTGAAAACCTACCATTGCATTTACAATACCCCAATCTTCAAAATAGTATTTCTCATGGATTTCAAACACTTTTTTTCCAATGATGTCATTTCGTTTAACTTGAAAAATCAAAAATGCCTGTGAGAGGTAGTTTAAATAATTAATAACTAACTGAGGTGATATTTTTAATTTTTGAGATTTCAAATAATCACTTATTTTATTGGCAGAAATCACGTTTCCAATATTGTTTGCAAGAAATTGCACCAAATTTTCTAAAAATTGAGTATTTCTAACCTCAAATCGTGAGATGATGTCTTTATATAAGATGGTAGAATAAATGTTCTTTAAATATTCCATATACACTTCATCATCTTTTACTAAGTTCTTTAAGAAGGGTAAACCTCCATAAGTTAAAAAGGATTTTAAAGAAGTATTTGTATTTTCTA
>CAMDMY010000036.1 GCA_945902775.1 Chryseobacterium gleum
CTCAAAAATGGTAACGCTTGCATCCGGAAACTGTTTTTTTGCAGTAATAGCTGAGAAAAAACCGGCAGCCCCTCCGCCAATTACAGCTATTTTATTGACTATTTGCATGAGAACAAAGATAAAGATAAAAATAGGTTTGGAAATAGAAATAAATGAAAAGAAAAAATCAAACAATTCCCATTAAATGAACTTTTTTTATAGTTGTTTATAAGTGAATTGAGAGTAGTATCACAGAAAATTACATTGATAATTAGCGATTTAGAATTAGGTTGTTTATTTTAGTTTGATAGAATTAATCGCAGGATTACAAATCTGCGAAGCAGAGATGAACGAATCCTTCATGCGAAGTCGATCTCATAACCAATCTCTGATGGTCTGATTTTGACATAGAATTAAGAATAAAATAAGAAATTCCTAATTTTTTTTATCTTACTTTACTCAACCAAAAGTTACACCTACAACTTTTTATTTTTAACTAAAAGTTTAAAATATACTTACAACTATTCGATATGAACTAAAGTATTGACGTGCGGTTTCACCTAAAGAAATGAAGTGAAAAATTCCTTGGAAAGATCCTTGAATTTAGCTTACTTTTTATCAAGAAAAATTAAGAAATATAAAATAATTCGTTTTTTTATTTCGATCTATTTTCTAAATATTAAATTTACATCCTATTAGAAGTCGCCCAAATATTCGGAACATCAAAATCATTTATTTCGACAATTTCTCAATTATGATTAACTTGATATTTATTTAAAACAAACAATTAATGGATCATTTATTTCAAAATTATTGGTGGGCTGGTTTAATTCTTTTAGCCTTAGCTTTTTACAAATTTGTATTGCGATTTTTCTTCGGAATGGTTATTGTACCAGAAGATAAAGTAGGTTTAGTAACAAAAAAATTCGTCCTTTTTGGAGACAATAAAGAGTTGCCTGATGGTAGAATCATTGCTACCTTAGGAGAAGCTGGTTTTCAGTCTAAAACATTGGCTCCAGGTTTGTATTTCTGGAAATGGATTTGGCAGTATGAAATCACAATGGGTGGTTTTACTGTAATTCCTGAAGGACAAATCGGTTTAATTCTTGCAAAAGATGGAAAAGAAATTCCAACTGGAAATATTTTGGGACTTCGAGTAGATTGCGACAATTTCCAAGATGCTGAGAAATTTATTACAAATGGCGGTCAAAAAGGACGTCAGACTAACTATATTACAGCTGGTTCTTACAGAATTAATACACTTCTTTTCCAAGTTTCGGTAACGGATATGATTCGTATTCAAGAAAGTATGGTTGGAATTGTAACTACTTTAGATGGTTTACCAATTGAAGCAGGAAGTATTGCGGGTAAATTAGTAGATGGTCACAACAATTTCCAAGATTTTGATAAATTCATTTTAAATGGAGGAAACCGTGGATTGCAACCTCAAGTTATTTTGGCTGGTTCATACAATTTAAATCCATGGGCTATTCAAATGGAAGAAACTTTAATGACAGAAATTCCAATCGGATATGTGGGTGTTGTTATTTCATATATTGGTCAAGAAGGTCACGATTTAACTGGTTCTGAATTTAAACATGGTAATATCGTTGAAAAAGGATTTAAAGGTGTTTGGTTAGAGCCACTTGGACCAGGTAAATACCCAATCAATAAATATATTATGAAGGTGGAATTAGTTCCAACTACTAACTTGGTATTGAATTGGGCTAGTGCTAGAAGTGAAGCACATAATTTAGATAAAAATTTATCGACTATTACAGTTCGTTCGAAAGACGGTTTTCCGTTTAATTTAGATGTTTCACAAATTATCCACGTTCCAACAAACGAAGCACCAAAAGTAATCGCTCGATTTGGGAATATGATTAATTTGGTATCGCAAGTATTAGAGCCAACGATTGGTAACTATTTCAGAAACTCTGCGCAAGATAGTGATGTGATTGCTTTCTTAAGTACACGTAAAGAACGTCAAGATTCAGCGAAATTTCATATCAAAAAGGTATTGGATGAGTACAACGTGAACGCGGTTGATACATTAATTGGAGATATTACTCCTCCAGAATCTTTAATGAAAACATTGACGGATCGTAAAATTGCGGAAGAACAAAAAGTGACGTACAATACGCAAAAACAAGCGCAAGAAACACGTCAGGGAATGGAAAAAGAAACGGCCATTGCTGATATGCAAAAAGAGATAGTATCCGCTCAACAAAGTGTTGAAATTGCAGAAAGAACAGCAAGTGCAGCAGTTAAGAAATCTGAAGGGGAAGCAACAAGTGTGAAATTAGCAGTAAGTGCAGAGGCAGAAGCAACAAAATTAAGAGCGCAAGCAGAAGCTGTAGCAACGAAAGCGCGTGCAGAAGCAGAATCTTCAGCCGTAAAATTAAGAGCAGAAGCGGAAGCAGAAAGAATTTCATTAACGGGTAATGCAGAAGCAGAAAAGATTTTGGCAATTGGTAAATCAACAGCTGAATCGTATGAATTAAGTGTGAAAGCACTAGGAAATGAAAACTTTACACGTTACAAAATCACAGAAGAATTAGCGAAAGGAAATGTTAAATTAATTCCTGATGTATTAATTGGTGGCGGTAATAATGGAAATGGTGGATCTGCTTTAGATGGTTTACTGGGATTGAAATTAATGGAATTAATGGATCCAAAATTGAAAGAACAGAAATCAGAACCGAAAACGGAAAAAAAATCGGATAAAAAGGATGACATCATTGAATAATATATAATTGATTTGTAGTAATGGAATTGTTTTGTTTTGTGGAAACGTAAGATCTTACGTTTTTACAAAACAAAACAATTCCATTTTTTATTTTCATTTGTCTGACAATAATCATCCATTATTGAACAATCAATCGTTATTTTTGTAGTTCCAAATGAAGGGTTATAATTTTAATTTGGAAAATCAATATTAAAAATGACAGTATGTTAGGATTACAACTTGCAACAGACCCTAGATGGGTTAATATCGTAGAGTCGAATATCGAAGAAATTTTATCGGATCACGCTTGGTGCGAACAAAAGGCAGCAACCAATTGCATAACTATCATTATTAATAATTCTGAAAAACCGGAGTTAGTTTCAGCGCTATTGGATATTTCGAAAGAAGAAATAGAGCATTTCAAAATGGTGCACGATATTATTTTAGCAAGAGGTTTGACATTTGGTCGTGAAAGAAAAGACAACTATGTAAACGAATTAGCCAAATTCATGAAAAAAGGTGAAAGTCGTGAAAAAGCATTGGTTGATCGTTTGTTATTTTCAGCGATGATTGAAGCCAGAAGTTGCGAGCGTTTCAAGGTTCTTTCAGACAATATTGAAGACAAAGAATTAGCTAAATTTTACTACGACCTAATGGCAAGTGAAGCAGGTCATTACACTACTTTTTTAGGTTTTGCAAAAAAATACGGAGAGGGTATAGATGTAGATAAACGTTGGAAAGAATGGTTAGCATTCGAAGCAACCGTTATTGCGAATTACGGAAAAGAAGAATCAATTCACGGTTAATAGATCGATACAATTAATGTCTCAAAAAAAGAAAGTTCAACCAAAGGAAAAGGCGAAAATACATCCTCGAAACAAGCACAAAGAGCGCTACGATTTTAAGGTTTTAATAGAGGCTTGTCCTGAATTAGCTCCTTTTGTAAAATTAAATATTCACAACGATGAATCAATTGATTTTGCAGATGCTGAAGCGGTTAAGATCTTGAATAAATCGTTATTGAAACATTTTTATAAAATCGAAAATTGGGATATCCCTGAAGGGTATTTATGCCCGCCAATTCCTGGAAGAGCAGATTATATTCACCATTTAGCCGATTTATTGAGAATCTATAATTATGGTAAAATTCCGACAGGTTCAAGTATTAAATGTTTAGACATTGGAATAGGAGCAAATGGGGTTTATCCAATAATCGGGAATAATGAATACGGTTGGACATTCATCGGTTCAGATATTGATATAGTTTCCATTGAGTCAGTTCAGCAACTAATTGAAAACAATCCTTTTTTAAAAGGGGTTATTGATTGTCGATTACAAACCAATCCAAAAGATATTTTTACTGGAATTTTAAAAGAAGGAGAATTCATCGATTTTTCTATATGCAATCCACCATTTCACGCATCAAAAGCCGAGGCTGAAGAAGGGACTTTGCGAAAATTATCTAATTTAAACCAGAAATTAGTTAAGAAAGTCAACCTCAATTTTGGTGGACAAAACGGTGAACTTTGGTGTGAAGGAGGAGAAGAGCGATTTGTAAGAAATATGATTCGTCAAAGTCGCCAATTCAAGAACAATTGCTTTTGGTTTTCGTCTTTAATTTCAAAACAAGCCAATCTGAAAAGTATTTACGAAGCACTAGAAAAAGCAGAAGCTTTCGAAGTGAAAACCTTACCAATGGGACAAGGAAATAAAACGAGTAGAATTGTTGCTTGGACATTCTTAGATAAGGAACGGCAAAAAGAATGGAAGAATAACAGATGGAATCTTAAATGATTTTAAAGTTAATTCAAAACTAAATTAACATCAATTTATAGCATTTTTACAACTTCGATTTTTGATTTCTGAAAAAGGTTGTATCTTTGCATTGAATTAGTCCTTAAAAAAACGGATTAATAACTAGCATTAAGATATTTTATGAAGAGAGTTGTTGAATTTAGAAAGCTTTTAGGAACGGAAAGAGCTACATCATTAAATGATATGAAAGCGGTTTACCGTAAATTTATGAAGGAATTTCACCCTGATAAATTTGTAAACGATGAGGAAGGTAAACTTGCGGCAGAAGAAAAAAGTAAAGCAATCATTGAAGCATACCATTTCTTGGTAAGTATCTCTCCTGAAACTGCTAAAAATAATTTAGAGACTTATACTGAAAGTATTTCTAATAACATCATTACAGATTTCCATTACAAAGGTCAAATTTTACGTTTGGATTTTTCTGATGGTAATAGTTATGAGTATTTTGGTGTATCGAAAGATGTTTATACAAAATTATGTCAATCAGATTCTCCAGCTCGTTTTGCAAGAAGAAAAATCTGTACAGTTTTCACTTACAGAAACGTTACTCAACAACCAGTTGTAGCATAATTAGAAAATATAGATTATTGAAAGCCACATTCGTAAGGATGTGGCTTTTTTATTTTAAAGATTTTAAATCTCCTCTTTCACTGAATAATTTCTAAAAAACAACCACAAAAAGGTAAAAACAAAAAGCATATTTCCAATACCTAATACTCCGTGTGCATCAAAAATATCTGATAATTCTTTTCCCCAAAGATCATTTGAATTGAATGAAAAAAGAACCATTCCAATGGAACTCATTATCCAACCAGTCACTGATTTTGTTTTTGATAAAAGATGTAATAGAAAAACAATAAGTGGAATAATTAATAAAAAGTGTTCTGTATCAGTGACAAAGAAATTAGGGGTAAATGCAGTTAAAATAGCCGACCAAATGATGAGTTGAGCATCTTCTTTGGCTCCTTTAAAAATTCGTATGATCATTAATCCTAATAGAATGGCTAAACAGATGAGTGAAGGAATCCACTCTGATTTGATTCCAAAATAATAGTTTGATAAATAGGTTAATGAATTTTGGCTTACAATATATTCACCGTGACTTGAAACCGATTTCACCCAATTGCCCCATAGAAGTAAATTTCCTGACCAACCATTATTAACAATGGGAAACAAAAAGAAAAAGAGTCCAAATCCTGCCATAAATACAATTGTTTTCCATTTTTTATAGAATACCAACGGAATGACAGCCAACAACATAATAGGTTTTAAAATAAGCATCAAACTCCAAAAAAGCGCTGTTAATAAAGGCTTGTCTTTGTAAATGTATTTCAAACCTAGTACCAAAAGCACGAGTAAATATAGGTTGATATTACCCATATGAAATTCACGCACTAAGTGAATCGCTACAATCAAAAAAGTGACAAATAAAATCCAAGCTTGATTGGTTTTGAATTCAAAACCGAAAATTTTATGTGATAATTCTTTCAGCGTAATTACGGATATTATAAGGGAAGTCATTAATAAAAAAATATGAATCAATTGGCTTGTTCCGTAACTGAAAAAAGTAAAGAATTTGAAAATATAAAGTGTAAATGGAGGATATTTAAAATAGCCGGTATCCAACCCATAATTTTTTACATACGGGTTATTTCCATTAAAATAATCTATAGTTGCATCAAAATAGACTCTAAAATCATTGGTCCATAGTTTATCGTGATTTAACTCAACAATAGTGAATAGACTAAAAAAAGCGATGATTAAACCCGCAAAGAAAAAGTATGATTTTGGGATATTTTTAAGCAGCGGAATCATTTTGATATAGAAACTTCAAATAATTTCCCCCAATGTTTACCTGTCATATAGATTTTCCCATTATTAGAGGCAATTCCATTCATTACTTCACCTAAACCACGACCTGCTTTTTCAATTGCTTCTCCTTCAATAACAGCAATATTTTTCCCATTTACAGGATCAATAACGATTAAACGATTCGTAGTATAAATATTAGCATAAATTTTACCATCAATGTACTCTAATTCATTGATTTGTTGAATCGGACCTTGATCATCATATACTTCAATAGTACGAAGAATTGAAAAAGTTTCAGGATCTCTGAATGTAATTCTTTCTGATCCATCCGACATAATTAATGATTTTCCATCGTTGCAAAGTCCCCAACCTTCTCCCGTGTAAGGAATATCTTTGAGCAATTGCATTGTATTTTTATTGTAAACAAAGCATTTTTGCTCTTTCCAAGTCAATTGATACACTTTGTCTCCAAAAACTGTAATTCCTTCACCAAAGTAATTTTCATCCAAGCTAATGTTCTTATCAGGATTAACCGTTCCTGTAGCCAAATTAGTTTGCGCAATCCTACTTTGCCCATATTGTCCAGTTCCTTCGTATAAAATACCATCGTTAAATTCTAATCCTTGCGTATAACTTGTTGTTAGATGAGGATATTCTTTCACCACTTTTGCAAACCAAATGGAAGGTTTCACATCTGATAAAACGCGAACTAAACGGTTATCTGTAAAAGTTTCCCCGCTTTCCATAGTAGAAATCAAACTAATCGGTCGTGTTCCTAATCCAAAATATCCTGCATTTAAGCTAAAAGATAATTTTCCTTTTGGATTGTCCCATACTTTTAAAGTACTGTCATTATAGACTAATTCTAATTTTTTAATTCCATCTGTACTTACAGTTATTCCAATTGGAACTTCACGATTCCATTTTGTAGCAAGGTTATCCTTAAAATCAAATTGTGCGGCTACGATTTCAGTTTCAGTATCATCGCTTTGTAACATTGGAACAATAACCATTGAACCAATCACTAACACTAAAAGTCCTAAAATGACGTATTTTTTCATACTATTATTTTTAAGCAGAAATTAAATTTTCGATTGCTTTTGCACTTATTTCTGAGTGAGATGCATCGTAAATAACTTCTTTATTTTTTAAAACAATTGCTTGAGGAGATTGGTGTTCAATACCAGTTAATTCAGCAATTTCGTTTGAAATATTTCTATGTGCAATTAAATCAAGATAATAAATAGAAACTTTTGATAATTCAGTATTCCAATTCGATTCAAAGCGCGATTTTGCCATGGATGAAATACTACAACGTGTACTGTGTTTAAATAAAATTACAGCATTTTCAACTGAAGATTCAATTGCTTGTTTTAATTGTTCGGATGAAGTTAACTCTATCCAAGGAAAGGCCACTTTATCGTTTGATTTGAATGATGAAAATAGTCCCATAATTATAAACTTCCTGTAAATTGTTTTAAGAAACGAACGTCATTTTCTGAATAAAGACGTAAATCGTTCACTTTGTATTTCAATTGCGTGATACGTTCAATCCCCATTCCAAAAGCAAATCCCGAATATTCTTTAGAGTCGATTCCACACGATTCCAAAACAGCCGGATCAACCATTCCACATCCTAAAATTTCTAACCATCCAGTGTTTTTACAAACATTACATCCTTTTGCGTTACAGATAGAACAAGAAACATCAACTTCAGCACTCGGTTCAGTGAAAGGGAAGTAAGATGGACGTAATCTGATTTGTGCTTTTTCTCCAAACATTTCTTGAGCAAAATATAAAAGCGTCTGTTTTAAATCAGCAAATGAAACTTTTTTGTCAATATATAAACCTTCTACTTGGTGAAAGAAACAATGTGCACGAGCAGAAATAGCTTCATTTCTGAATACTCTACCTGGAGAAATTGTTCGAATAGGAGGTTTTTGATTTTCCATAACACGAACTTGAACGGAAGAAGTATGTGTTCTCAACGCCATTTCTTCACCATCATTTTCGATGAAAAAAGTATCTTGCATATCACGTGCTGGGTGCTCTGGCGGGAAGTTTAATGCAGAGAAATTATGCCAATCATCTTCTATTTCTGGACCTTCAGAAACGGTATATCCAATACGATTAAAAATCTCAATAATCTCACTTCTAACCAACATTAAAGGATGTCTAGAACCAACTTCTGAATCCTCACCTGGACGAGAAGTATCAATTGAAGCAGCCCCTGTTTTTGGAGCATCTAATGTTTCTTTTATAGTATTAAATTTTTCTTCAGCTAAAGTTCTCAAACCATTTAAAAGTTGACCAACTTCTTTTTTATCTTCGTTTGGAACAGATTTCAATTCACCAAACAAATCTTTTAAAATCCCTTTTGTACCTAAATACTGAATTCTAAATTTCTCTAGTGTTTGTGTGTCTTCGATTGAAAACGTATTGATTTCTTCAATTATTGAGTCAATTTTATCTTTCATTTCTTGTAAAAATTGTATTCACTTTATTCGTGTGATGCGCGAAGTTAAGAAATAATGGTGTTTGTCTATTTAAAAAATAAGATTATCTTTGAAGTTGAATAAGATTAATTTAATTTGCTAAATATGAAACGATCGATAAAATCTTTACTATTATTTACTTTTTTTGCTTTAGTAGCAGTTACTTTCTTTTCAAGTTGCCATAAAACAAAGGATACAACTGTAAAAGTTACTGTTCATGATGCGTCTCATAAAATTGTTGCTGGTGCATGGGTTAGATTATTTGGAAATTCTACAACTACTTCAACTTCGGTAATAAATGATTCATTATTAACAAATGATGGAGGTCAAGCAGTTTTCAATTACAATAAAATTTACAAATCAGGTCAAGCAGGTGTAGCTGTTTTGGATATAGTAGCAAGGAAATCAGCATTATATGGTAAAAATGTAGTTAAAATTGAAGCAGAAGAACAAACTGATGTAACTGTTTTTATTCAGTAATTTTCTATTATAATTTTTTAAATGAGGCTTTCTATCATCAATTGGTAGAAAGCTTTTTTATTTCCCTCAACCTCAACCTCATTCTTAACCACAACCACATTCTTAACCACAATCTCACCCTCACCCTAGATCAACTGCAAAAGTTGGGGATTGAAAACAATTCCACATCAATTGTCAAGAATAATTTAACTTTACTAATCAAACTTCGATTCTCATTTTCTCACTTTTCCTTGATGAAGAGAAAGTACTACTTTCGAAGACAAGCGTTAGCGCCGGTAGTAAGCAAAAATCAAGGATCTTTCTAAGGAATTTATCACTTCATTTAGTTTATATAAATTGAACAAACATCACTAGTGAAGTGAAATCGCAAGTAAATACTTTCCTTCACACTCTCTTTCGCTGAAAAAGCGAAACGCGATTACGGAAAAATTTACAGCTAATTCGGTAGAAAGACCAACCTCACCCTCATTCTCACCCTCACCCTCATTCTCACCCTCATTCTCACCCTCACTCTCACCCTCCCCCTCAATTTAAACCTAAAACTCAATCTCATTATAATTTTCAATTCCTTTTCCGTAATTTTGTACTATGACAAACGAAAGGCCAATTACAGACTGGTTACCGCTTACAAAAAAAGAGGTAGAAAAAAGAGGATGGGAAGAATTAGATGTTGTAATGATATCTGGTGATGCCTATGTAGATCATCCAGCTTTTGGAACGGCTGTAGTGAGTCGAATTATGGAAGATGAAGGTTTTAAAGTTGGAATTGTAGCTCAACCAAACTGGAAAGACGATTTAAGAGATTTTAAAAAATTAGGTCGACCAAAATACTTTTTTGCTGTTACTGCAGGTTGCATGGATTCAATGGTAAATCATTATACAGCGAATAAAAGATTACGTTCAACTGATGCCTATACTCCTGGTGGTCAGGCTGGATTTAGACCCGATTATTCAACAATCGTTTATTGTAATATTTTAAGAGAATTATATCCCGACGTTCCGATTTTAATAGGAGGAATTGAAGCTTCACTTCGTAGGGTAACTCATTATGATTATTGGAAAGACCAATTGATGCCTTCGATTTTAGTAGATTCAAAAGCGGATATGTTGGTTTATGGAATGGGAGATCAACCTTTGCGTGAATTATTACGATTAGTTAAAAAAGGAGTTCCATTTACTAGTTTAAGAACATTAAAACAAGTTGCTTTCCTTCAGCCACTTTCAGAAGAATTACCCAAAAATAAAAATTGGGAAACGGTTGAATTGTCAAGTCACGAAGTATGTTTAAAAGATAAAATTAAATACGCAGCCAATTTCAAAATAGTTGAAGTTGAATCCAATAAGTGGCAAGCGAATCGAATTATACAAAATGTGGGTGATCAGGTTTTGGTAATGAATCCTCCGTATAAAACGATGACAGAGAATGAGATAGATCAAACATTTGATTTACCTTATACACGTTTACCACATCCTAAATATAAAAACAGAGGAGCTATCCCTGCGTATGATATGATTAAATTCTCTATCAATATGCACCGTGGTTGTTTTGGAGGTTGTAGTTTTTGTACTATTTCAGCTCACCAAGGAAAATTTATTGCTTCGAGAAGTGAAAAATCGATTTTAGCTGAAGTAGATAAAGTGACTGCAGATCCTGATTTTAGAGGTTATATTTCAGATTTAGGTGGACCATCAGCGAATATGTACAAAATGAAAGGGAAAGATGAAGATATTTGTGCTAGATGTTCTAGTCCGAGTTGTATTCACCCAGTAATTTGTAACAATTTAGATACGTCGCACAAACCGATGACTGAATTATACAAAAAGGTAGATGCTAATCCAAAAGTGAAGAAAGCCTTTGTTGGTTCGGGTGTTCGTTACGATTTATTGGTAGATGATTTCAATAAAAACAATGAAGACGGAAATCACGATGAATACATTGAGCAATTGGTAACACATCACGTGAGTGGACGTTTAAAAGTGGCTCCAGAACATACGTCGGATGCAACTTTAAAAGTGATGCGTAAACCATCATTTAAATATTTCCATAAATTCAAAGAGAAGTACGATAAGATTTGTGAAAAACACGGGTTGAAACAACAATTGATTCCTTATTTTATTTCATCTCATCCAGGCTGTGAGGAAGAAGATATGGCGAATTTAGCCGCTGAAACAAAAGACATGGGGTTTCAGTTAGAACAAGTACAAGATTTTACACCAACTCCAATGACAGTTGCGGAAGTAATCTATTACAGCGGCGTTCATCCATATACATTAAAACCAATTAATACGGTAAAAACCAAAGAAGAAAAGTTGAATCAAAATAGATTTTTCTTTTGGTACAAACGTGAAAATAGAGATTGGATCAGACAACGATTACAAAAAGCAAATCGTCCAGAATTAATTGAAAAATTATTAGGAGATCAAGAACCCAAAGCAGGGAAACCAATGCCAAAATGGTTGGAAAACCGTAGAAAAAAATAATTTTTCGACATAGAGACCTAGCACTGCTAGGTCTCAACCCAAATGTAATTCTAGGTCTCCACAAAATGCAATTATCACCCTAAAAAAATAGAATATTATTTCAATAAATAATTAGATGGAATATTATTACATCCCCCAGATTTTTATTTGTTTTTTAACCATTTTTTAGATTCTACCTTATTAATAAGTGTTAAATTTGCACCAAATTTCAACAACAGTTAAGAAATGAGCGACGCGATACAGCACGAATGTGGAATAGCATTAATTCGATTAAAAAAACCATTACAATTTTATGTAGATAAATATGGATCAGCTTTTTACGCATTGAAAAAGTTGCATCTGTTGATGGAAAAACAACACAATCGAGGTCAAGATGGCGCTGGAGTTGCGAATATTAAGTTTGATATGGAACCAGGGGAAAGATACATTTCTCGTCAACGTTCAATTGATAGCAAACCAATTCAAGATATTTTTGACACAATAAACGCTCGTTTTAAACAAATAGAAGAAGAAAATCCTGCTTTATTGAAAGATGTTGATTACCTAAAGAAAAATGCTGGATTTACAGGGGAATTATTTTTAGGTCATTTACGTTACGGGACTTTCGGAAGAAATTCGATTGAAAGTTGTCATCCATTTTTGCGTCAAAATAACTGGATGTCGAGAAATTTAGTTGTTGCAGGAAATTTTAATTTGACAAATGTAGATGAGCTTTTTGATGCATTGGTTGAGATTGGTCAGCATCCAAAAGAAAAATCAGATACGGTTACAGTTTTAGAAAAAATCGGTCACTTTTTAGATGTAGAAAATGATCAGTTATTACAAGATTTAAAAGAAGATGGTTTATCAAATCTTGAAAAATATAAATTAGTTTCAGAAAGAATTAACATTGAAAAAATTCTTAAAAAAGCTTCAGAAAACTGGGATGGTGGATATGCAATGGCAGGTCTTTTCGGTCATGGTGATGCTTTTGTTTTAAGAGATCCTTCAGGTATTCGTCCAGCTTATTGGTATGAAGATGAGGAGGTTTGTGTTGTTGCTTCAGAACGACCAGTTATTCAAACAGCTTTCAATTTAAAAGCGGAAAGCATTAAAGAATTAACACCAGGTCACGCATTGATTATTAAGAAAAACGGAAACGTTACAGAGACTTTAATCAATGAACCGTTAGAAAGAAAAGCATGTTCTTTTGAAAGAGTTTATTTCTCGAGAGGAAATGATTTAGGAATTTACGAAGAACGTAAACAATTGGGCCACAATGTTGTGCCTCAAGTGTTAAAAGCAATTGATTATGATTTAGATAATTCTGTTTTTTCATTCATACCAAATACGGCAGAAGTATCATTTTACGGATTAATCAAAGGATTAGAAAATCACTTAAACGATAAGAAATACGAGTCTATTTTAGCTTTAGGAGCAAATCCATCTCCTGAAAAATTAAAAGAGATTGTTTATCAACGTGCTCGTATTGAGAAGATTATAATTAAAGATGCTAAATTGAGAACGTTCATCACACAAGATGATTCAAGAGATGATTTAGTAGCACACGTTTATGACATTACTTATGGAAGTGTTGTAGAAGGAAAAGATAATTTAGTTGTAATCGACGATAGTATTGTTCGTGGGACAACGTTGAAACAAAGTATACTTCGCATCTTAGATCGCTTAGGACCTAAAAGAATCGTTGTTGTTTCATCTGCACCACAAATACGTTACCCAGATTGTTACGGAATTGACATGGCTAAAATGGGAGATTTCATTGCTTTCGAAGCAGCAATTCAATTATTAAAAGAAAATGGAAAAGAACAATTGATTCAAGACGTTTACCAAAAATGCAAGGATCAAGTGAAATTACCGAAAGATCAAATTGTAAATTATGTAAAAGAAATATACAGTCCTTTTACAGCAGTTCAAATCTCTGATAAAATTTCAGAATTGTTAACTCCAGTAAATATAAAAGCAAAAGTAGAAATCATTTATCAAACGATTGAGAACTTACACGATGCTTGCCCCGATAATTTAGGAGATTGGTATTTTACAGGAGATTATCCAACACCAGGAGGAAATAAGGTTGTGAACAAAGCCTTTATGAATTGGGTAGAAGGTAAAAACGAAAGAGCATATTAATAAATTCCAAATTGGAAGATTTCAAATTTCAAATTATAATAGTTAGTTTTTTTAATTTTCATGTTTTTCAATTTTCAATTTTCAATCTGTAATTTGTAATTTTTGTCAATGAAAAAGCAGACTGCAATTTTTTTCTATTTGTTAGGTGCGTACGTTGTTATTCAATTTATGTGGTGGGGGTATCATTTAATTGAACTCACAAAAGAAGTGGATACGCAGAAGGCACTCGTTTCGAAACGTGTGTTTATGATTTTGAGTGAAGGATCGGTTTTCTTTTTAATACTTATCCTTGGATTGTGGAAAATTAGAAGTTCGATTAAGAAGGAATTGAAATTATCAGAACGTCAAAATAATTTTTTACTTTCTGTTACTCACGAATTAAAAACACCCCTTGCAGCCAATAAATTGTATCTTCAAACCATCGTTAAACGCGATTTAGATTTAACGAAAAGAACAGAATTAATTGAAAAAGCGATAACTGAAAATCAACGGTTAGAGGTTATGATCGATAATATTCTGAATGCAACACGTCTTGAAAATCAAGTTGTACAGTTGCACAAAGAGAATGTAAATCTTTCTGATTTATTTCAGCAAATTGCAAATCGATTCAATAAAAGTTTACAGTCTGAAATAATTCAATTGGCTATTCAACCAGATATTTATATTGAGGCAGATAGTTTTATGATTGAAACGGTTATTAATAACCTGATTGAGAATGCCTTAAAATATGCAGGGAATCATAAAAAAATCATTCTTTATTTGAATAAAATCAAAGATGCAAAGCTTACATTTGGAGTAAAGGATGAAGGTCCTGGAGTACCTTTAATCTCTCAAACTGAAATATTTGAAAAATTCGTTCGATCAGGAAACGAAGAAACGAGATTGCAAAAAGGAACTGGATTAGGCTTATTTATAGCCGCAGAATTTATTCGCATTCACGGAGGGAAGATTTTGTATAAGAACAATTTACCGACAGGAGCAAACTTTGAAATAACTTTATAATTATGACAACACATTTCGGACTTATCATTTTAGACGGATGGGGAATTGGTGATAAATCAAAATCAGATGCAGTTTTCAATGCCAATACTCCTTTTATGGATTCTTTAATCGCAAATCATCCGCACGCTAAATTAAGTACGAGCGGAGAAGATGTTGGTTTACCAGACGGACAAATGGGAAATTCTGAAGTGGGTCACATGAATATTGGTGCAGGAAGAATTGTTTATCAAGAGTTAACGCGAATTAATAAATCGATTCGAGATGGTGAATTCTATAAAAATGAAGTATTATTAGAAGCAATTCATACAGCAAAAAAGGATAATGTTGCTTTGCATTTGATTGGATTGGTTTCAAAAGGAGGAGTTCATAGTAATCAAGAACACATTTATGCCATTTGTAAATTAGCAAAACAAGAAGGGTTAGAAAATGTATTTATTCACGCCTTTACAGACGGACGTGACTGTGATCCTAAAAGTGGATTGGCTTTTATAGAGGAATTACAAACGGAATTAGATAAATCAGTAGGCAAAATTGCTTCAATTGTTGGACGTTATTATGCAATGGATAGAGATAACCGTTGGGAGAGAGTTAAATTTGCTTATGATGCAATGGTAAATGCGGTTGGAACTTCTTATACATCAGCTAAAGAAGCAATTCAAACATCTTATTCAAATGATAAAACAGACGAATTTATCGAACCTTGTATTATCACTGAAAATGGAAATCCAATTGCAACGATAAAAGAAGGAGATGTTGTATTATCGTTTAATTTTAGAACAGATCGTCCAAGAGAGATAACGATTGCTTTAACACAAAAAGATTTCCCTGAAGTAAATATGAAGAAATTAAATCTTCAGTATTATACAATGACGAATTACGATGCGACTTTTGAAAACATCAAGGTACTTTTCGAAAAAGATAATTTACAATATACATTAGGAGAAGTTTTAGCAAAAGTAGATCGTTCGCAAGTTCGTATTGCTGAAACAGAGAAATATCCACACGTAACTTTCTTCTTCAATGGTGGTCGTGAAGAACCGTTTACTTTGGAAAGCAGAATAATGGTAAATTCACCTAAAGTGGCGACTTACGATTTACAACCTGAAATGAGTGCTGTAGAAGTAAAAGATAAAATTATTGAAAGCATTAATAACGACCAACCAAATTTCATCTGTCTAAACTTTGCAAATCCCGATATGGTTGGGCATACAGGAGTGTATGATGCTATTGTAAAAGCAGTAGAAACAGTAGACAGTTGTTTGAAAGAAGTGGTAGAAGCAGGTTTAAAACACGAATATGAGTTTTTAGTAATTGCAGATCACGGAAATGCAGATTTTGTAATTAATGCAGATGGTTCACCAAATACTGCGCACTCATTGAATCCAGTTCCAGTTGTGTTGGTAAGTAATCAAAAAGGATTAACGCTTAAAGACGGAATTTTAGCAGACGTAGCTCCAACCATTTTAAGAAGATTAGGTATTTCTGCTCCAATGGAAATGACAGGTACTTCATTGGTTTAATAAAATAAATTATATAGGGTGTTAAATGATTGATTCGCTATAATTTAAATACAGAAACATTTTTATATTCTCCAATTCTATTTTTTGTGTAATCAGAAATGGAAGAATCTTTAGCAAGCATCTTATCAGTAATGATGAGGTATTTTACTTTGTTTTCAATTGCATTTTCAATCACTTCCTTTTTCGTCTTGTTATCATTGTATAACAATGTATAACCCTTTTGATCCATAAAATACAAGGTAATATTTGGACTGACATCAGGAAGACTTAATACTAAATCACTTCGTTTTAACCCAATTTGTCTTAAATAGGAGGCAACCGTTTCGGTAGATTCAATTCTAGTTTCATAATCCCATTTCAACCATTCCCAATAGCGATGTTCTTTTTCTGAAAGAAAATTCTTTGTAACAAATGTATTATTACCAAAATATTTAATTCTAGTTTTCGCAATTCCAAAACAAAAAGAGAGAATGAGAATAACAAATAATCCGCTTTTAACTATTGTAGAATTGAAAACAGATAGGTTAATATTTTGTAAAAGTTTGAAAAATGTAATAAATAGAACAGGTATAATTAGATAAAAATCAAGTAGATAATAATCATGTACATTTAAATTTTGGAACCAGAATAAAACAAAAACAATCAGTTCAATTAAAAGTGTAAAAAGAAAAATGATCAAATATCGATTCGATTTTTTAATATTAATGATGATAAAAACAAGCATTAAAATGAAAATCGATAAAAATCCTAAATGATAAAATTCAGGTAACACCTTATTTATAAAACTATTCCAGACATCAAGTTTATTTTGAGTGTCCCAAATAGGGGTTGTAGTTAATAAAAAATAAATGGATCCACTTTTAAGGTTATACGCTTTCGAAAAGAATATCCAACCGATTAAACATAGAATAGGGAATAACAAAAAGAAGCAATTTATTCTATTTATACCAAAGTGCTTTCCTTTTAAAACACGAATCAGCTCTAAAAAAATTATTATATAAATAGGAACTATTCCCATCATCAATGTAGGCCTTAATAAAACTGAAAAGGAAAATAGAATACTTGCTATTAATATTGATTTTCGATCTTTTTCTTGAATGTATTTATAAAAATAAAACCAACCGATAAATAGAATACAAACGGCAGGAAGATTGACTAGAAAATTATTTGAGTAGTAACCAAAAAGAGGCGAAGAAAAAATCAGAAGGGGTATAAAAAGAGAATAAAATAGGTTGTTTAAATAGCGGTCACATAGTTTGAATAAGAAAAATAGACCTAAAAATACAATACTTAAATTGAGAAGTCGAACGGTTACATAATTTTGCCCCGTGACTTTCCAAATGGCAGAATTAATATAGTAAATAACAGGAAATTCACCTACTGCTTTTCCTTCAATAGAAGCTTGAAAATGAATTTTCGGTTCGAAAAAATGCATTCCCTCCTCAAAATAATTTTTGGTAATCGATAATGCATCAGCTTGGCGCCATTGATGTATAGATGAAGGAGGATATTTAATTGAAATCTGAAGTTTGTATAAAAACGATACGAGAATGAATAATAAAATGAAAATCAGATTTTTATACTTGTTCATACTTCAAATTTAATCATCCTTTTTATTTATAAAACTCGTAATTCATAAATCGTAGAATCATAATAAAATTTGATTTCACTTCTCGAGTAAGAACTGATGATAATAATTTGGTATCAGTATTGTATATAATTTGAATATCGGTAGTGAAAACACCATTTTTGTAGACATGTTTTTCAATGATATCGCCAAATTCATCATATTTAAAAAACCATTCCTCCGCAAATTTACCATCCAATGTAGCATTCGATCGAATAGCTGAAATAAACCCTTTTTCGTTGTATTCATAAACCTGCTTTACTTTACCAGAAGTCATTTTTAGGCGTTCTTCTTTCTCAAGTAAATAACCGTCAGCATTGTAATAGCTAAATTCTTCCATATAGGGTAAGTTATAGCTATTGAAAACCGTTTTTTTCTGTTGAAGCGGAAATGTATCATACTTCATTGTCTCATTGTTTATGACAAATGTCCGTTCTAGATTTCCATTCATATCAAAAACATCACGATGAGTTTCCTCAGAAATAATATGGCCTAATTTATCATACTGATAATGAACTGAACCATAACCTCCCGAATCTTTTTTTCGATGCATTGTCAACAAATTTGTCGGAGAATATGCGTACATATTTTGAATCGTATCTTTGATTCCGTCGTCGCTTCTAGTTTCAAACGATTCAATTAAATGTCCTGAAGAATCAAATTCATATGTACTCTTATAGGGAGTTTTACGCATAATATCTCCCGCTTTTTTAAAGGTATATTCGCCTTTAATCTTTTTGACTTTATTTAGTTTTATAAAGTTTTCATCAAAAAATGGCTGATCGGTAAAAGCCAAGCCACGTTTGTTATCAAGTATTTGAGAATTTAACAAACTTGATGTAAAACAAAAAAGGAGCAGTAATTTTTTCACAATACAAAAGTAGGAATTTATTTGTAATTTTTAGGTTGAGCAAAAGATTAAGGTTAAGTGAGTTTAACCTAAACATCAGTCTTAATTCTTAACCTATTTTTTTTAACTTTGCTAAATGCAACAACATCTTTACGGTATTGATTTTGGGACTACAAATTCGGTGCTTTCCATTTTTGATCGTTCGACAAAACAAATCGTTGAGACAATTTCTGTACCCTCTATTTTATATTTCCCTATTAATCAATCAAGTGAAGATGATTTAAATTATTTGATAGGCGAAAAAGCAATTGAAAGTTACCTAGTTGAAAATATGAAAGGTCGTTTTATGAAATCGATCAAGCAAATATTACCCGTCAGTAGTTTTGTAAATACGAGAATTGGAAATAATTTGTATTCTGCTTCAGATTTGGTATCCTTTATTTTGATTGATTTAAAAAAAGCAGCGGATAAAATAATTGGATATACTTGTGAAACTGCAATTATCGGTCGACCAGTATTTTTTGACGATTTAAACAAAGGGAAAGATGATTTAGCACAAAAACGATTATTAGAAGCAGTTGAAATTG
Organism: Chryseobacterium gleum; assembly: GCA_945902775.1. GTDB lineage: Bacteria > Bacteroidota > Bacteroidia > Flavobacteriales_D > Crocinitomicaceae > CAIUKX01. The sequence continues at coordinate 19,504 of CAMDMY010000036.1, forward strand.
CTGGATTTACTTCTATTCGTTTTCAATTTGAGCCGATAAGTGCCGCTTTTGCTTACGAAAAAACAATTAAGAAAAAGGAAAGAGTTTTGGTAGCCGATTTAGGTGGAGGAACAACAGATTTTACATTAATAGAATTAGATCCAACTAAATCAACGAGTACAAATAGAAGAGAAGATATACTTGCTACCGGAGGAATTTACATTGGTGGAGATAATTTCGATTCTTCGTTTATGTGGGAGAAAGGGACCCCTTATTTTGGAAGAGGAATTCAATATGAATCTATGCCAGGCAAAATGGTTGATTTACCGACTTCCTTTTTTCAAAATATTTGTTCGTGGAAAGAAATGAATTTTTTCAACGGACAAAAAGTAAAAAATAGTTTAAATCAATATTTTGTCTATACCAAACGAAATCCAATATTTAAAAATTTAATCACATTAATCGACAACAATTTAGGTTTTTCAGTTTTTAAAGAAATTGAAAAAGTAAAAATACAACTAACTGAAAATGAATTATCTAATTTTGAATTTTCTAAATTGGATATAATGATTAAAGAAGAGATTTCAAAAGAAGTGTACGTAGAAATAATCCAAGATGATGTAAGTTCTATCGAACGATATTTGAATAAATTCTTAAAATCAAATGCAATTGATTCTTCTCAAATTGACAGTTTATTTTTAACAGGCGGTACTTCTTTGGTCCCATCCGTAAAGCAAATTTTCGAACAGAAATTTCCAACAACTCCGATTCACTCAGGTGATAATTTTATAAGTGTAGCAAATGGATTGGCATTGAGTGAGTATTTGTTTGAGGAATAATTTTCCTACTCAAAAAACAAAGCTTTCAATTCTGTTGCTTCATGAGGGTGTAATTTTCCTGCTAAAATCAAACTCAATTGTTTTCTTCTTAAAGCACCGTCGTATCTCTCTTTTTCTTCTTCCGTTTCAGGGATTAATTCTGGCACTTGTATTGGCCCACCGTGTTGATCTACAGCAACAAAAGTATAAATTGCTTCATTTGATTTACGCTTTTTACCAGAAACTTGATCTTCTACAAATACATCAACGAATACTTCCATAGAAGAATTAAAAGCTCTTGAAACTTTAGCTTCTAATGTGACAATAGCAGAATGATTAATTGGCTCACGAAATGAAACATTGTTAACAGAAGCAGTTACTACCACACGTCTGCAATGTCTGTGAGCAGATACACTTGCTATTACATCCATCCAAGCCAATAACTGACCCCCAAATAAATTACCTAAAGTATTAGTGTCATTTGGTAATACAACTTTCGTAGATACTGAAAGTGTTTCTGAAGCTTTTCTTGGATTCATTCCTTTAATTTTAGTTGTACAAATTTACTGAAAACTTAATTTGAAACGGAATTTATTAAATATATTCTATTTTTTCAATCGAATTAAGCTTGTTTCTAATTTCAATCATTTATATTTGTCTTAAATAGAGTTTACAAACTGTTTTCTTAAGTTATTATGAAAAATTTAATTGCTGAATTTCCTCAAAATATTGCTGATGCTTTAGTTTCTGCATCTTCATTATCTTTCACTAAACCTAAAAACACAATTCAAAACATTGTTTTTGCAGGAATGGGAGGTTCAGGAATTGGCGCTAAAATTGTTTCTCAATGGATTCAAAGTGAGGCGAATGTTCCTGTTTTTGTAAATCAGGATTATTCACTACCTAATTTTGTAAACGAAAACACGTTGTTTATTGCTTGTTCTTATTCAGGTAATACGGAGGAGACGCTTACAACGGTTAAAAAAGCTAGAGAAAAAGGAGCTCACATTGTAGGATTAACTTCAGGGGGTGAATTAAAAGCCTTTTGTGAGGAAAATGGATACGATGTCGTTCTGGTGAAAGGGGGAAATCCTCCAAGAAGTACAACGGCGTTTTCATTGGTTCATATTTTAAATATTTTAACGAAACTAAATTTTATTTCAAATGAAAGTTTGAAACAAATTGCTTCAGCGAAAACTATTTTGGATACAAACATTGATAAAATCAAAACTGATGCGGAATCTTTAGCTAATTTCTTATACAAAAAAACAGGTATTTTCTATTCAACTTCTGATTATGAAGCTGTTTTAATTAGAGCGCGTCAGCAGTTTAATGAAAACTCAAAAGAAATTTGTTCTCACCATGTTATTCCAGAAATGAACCACAACGAATTAGTTGGTTGGGCTGGAGGGACAGACCAATTTGCTGTTGTTTTCTTCGATACAAAAGATTTAAATCCACAAAATAGAAAACGTTTTGAAGTTTCAATTGACGTGGTTAAAAAGCATACTTCAAATGTTTCTGTAATTGATGCAATAGGAGCTAATCCTATCGAACGTTCTATCTATTTAGTTCACTTTGTAGATTGGGCTTCTTATTATCTTTCAGAGTTAAACAAAGTAGACATTATGGACATCAAGGTAATTGATTATTTAAAATCTGAATTATCTAAATTATCTTAATTTCTTGAATTTATAGATACTTAAAAGTATGCCCGAAGTAATTTTTAAACAACTTGGACTGATTGATTATAAAGAAGCTTGGGATTTTCAAGAAGAAATTTTTCAAAATACAATTGCAGAAAAAATTCAAATCCGTAATGGAGAAACTGAAATAGTGACAAAGAATTATCTTCTTTTTTGTCAACATCCTCACGTTTTTACATTAGGTAAAAGTGGAAGTGAAGATAATTTATTGTTAAACGAAACTGGTTTAGCTGATAACAATGCTAATTTTTATAAAATTAACCGAGGTGGAGATATTACTTACCACGGTCCAGGACAATTAGTTGCTTATCCGATTTTTGATTTAGATCATTTTTTCTCAGATATTCATAAATATTTACGTTTTTTAGAGCAGGCGGTTATTGATACGCTTTTAGAATACAATATTTTAAGTGATAGAGTAGAGGGTTTAACGGGTGTTTGGATTGAAGGTGATACGCCGCGCGCGCGTAAAATTTGTGCATTAGGTGTTAAAAGTTCTCGATGGGTTACAATGCACGGAATTGGATTCAATATCAATTCAGATTTATCTTATTTTTCTCATATTATTCCTTGCGGAATTGATGATAAAGCAGTAACTTCAATGCAAAAGGAACTTGGTCGCGAATTGGATTTTGAAGAAGTTAGCCAAGTTCTGAAAGAAAAATTAGCGCTTCAATTTGAATATCAATATGTCTAATTCAAATAAATTGGTAAGGGTAATCAAAAAGGGTTTAAAATTCATTGGATTTTTCCTTTTGGCCATTTTTATTACCGCGAATTTATTTATTATTCTATCTGGTCGTTTTTACCTTTACAAAGGAATATCATATACTTATTTATCAGGTAAAACCGGACCAACTATTTATGATTTAGATGTCTTTGAAAATTCAACGATAAAAAAATCAGCTCATTTTGAGAAATGGAAAATCGGGTCAAATTATAATAAGTCGACTATTCCTTCTCATTACAAACAATTACTCGAGAAATTAGGGACAAAGGCCTTTTTAGTATTCAAAGGAGATGAAATTATCTTTGAAAAATATTGGGATGCACATAAAAAAGAAACTGTTTCTAATTCATTTTCAGCTGCTAAAACTGTAGTTTCTTTATTGATAGGAGCAGCGGTAGACGAAGGGAAAATAAAAAATTTGGATGAAAAAGTAGGTAAATACATTCCTGAATTCAATTCAAATGGTAAAGAGAAAATTACGATTCGTCACTTGCTAATGATGTCTTCTGGATTGGATTGGCAAGAAAGTGGCAAAAATCCATTATCTGAAAATGCAGAATCATACTACGGAACTGATTTACGAGGTTTAGTAACAAGACAGCATGCTATTGAAAAACCAGGTGTTCGATTCGAATATCAAAGTGGCGATTCTCAACTACTTGGTTATATAGTTGAAAAAGCGACAGGAAAAGACCTTTCAGCATATGCACAAGAAAAATTATGGAATAAGATTGGAGCTGAGCACAATGCTTTTTGGAGTTTAGATAAACTAGGAGGAGATGAAAAATCGTTTTGTTGTATGTATGCAACTGCAAGAGATTTCGGTCGTTTAGGGCGATTAATACTTCAAAGGGGGAAATGGGATACTACGCAGGTAATTTCTCAATCGTATATGGATCAGATGTTGAGTAATCCAAAAATGACAACAAATGAAGGGGTTCCGAATTTACGATATGGTTTGCACATTTGGACATATTTAGGAAATCCAAAATCACCTATTTATTATTGTAGAGGAATTTTAGGTCAATACATTATATCTATTCCAGATAAAAACATTGTGATTGTTCGTTTAGGAGCAAAACGTGGAGAGAATTTCGAAATACCTAAAAACAAAGAACATGATAAAGCTTACATTCTTAAAAATGAAGCTAAAATAGGTCACCCAGAAGATTTATTTGAAATTGTAAAATTGGGTGAAAAAATGAACACAGAATTATTAAAATAAAATGCGCGAAGAATTATTAGGACCAAAAGTAGAAAATGTAGCTGTTGCAGTAGTGCAAGAATTAAATGAGCACAAAGAGATTTGTTACAATGTTTACTTAATGAATCTAAGAGAAGATATAATGGAAGGAATCATCATAACCAGTAAAGGATATGGTGAAAATGCAAATACAGGTGAAAAAGTAAAAACAGCGATGTTGCGTCATTGTTTAGAAATTTTATTACCAAACGAAGTAGCTAAAATTGAACCGATTGTAGAAGAAGTTTTTGGAATCGCTAACGAATATTGGGTTAGTTTTTGGGCAGACGATGTAATGTATGACAAGAAGTTTATATTCCCAGCAGAAAGTATCAATGAATCGAATTTAAAAGTGATTCCTCAATTAGGTTTGAAAGGTGTAATTATTAAATAGTTCATTGTAAACCCTTGTTTGCTAACTTTCGCTCAAAATTTAATTAAAAACAAACAAAATCGGTTATATTTGTGAATCATATTAATTTAAATTCATTCTGAAGCTAAGATTTAGCCATATTAGAAATGTAATTATTAATTAATTTCTAGAAGCTCTATTGCATTTGAACATTAAGAAAAAAAATATCTATATATGAAATTAAGATTACTTTTTATTCCTTTAGTTACTGTTATTTCTCTTTTATTGTTTTCTTCATGTGGCGATAACGTCAAGAATGATATGCAAGATAATAGCGGAATTCTTTTAAATGACGATTATTACGAATTCCAAGGCTTTAGTTTAAAGAAATATGATATTCCAGCTATGATTATGCTTCCGGATGAAACAGCAAACATTGGTGCCTCTACTAAACCAGAAATTACGCACGCTGAAGATGATTTTAAATGGGAACTTGAAGTAGGTTCTAATTTTCACATGTTAATCGACGACTGGGGAGATTATACAGACATGGTAGAAACGAGAAAGAAAGAATTAAAAGATTTAGATTTCTACAAAATCAAATACATTATTGACGAGAAAGATTTTATCTTATACGAGCAAGAATTAATGCCAAAAGGAAGTGCTAAAGCATCTAATACAGTCGGTGTTCCTCATAAATCGTATCACGTCTACGGTGAAAAAGTAATCGATGGAATTACATATGTTTTTAGAAGTCTAGATGAAGGTTCAGAGAAAATCATTATAGAATTAATGGCTAAATCGATTAAATCGGTTAAACCTTTGAAAAAGTAAGAGATTTAGAATTTAAATCAAATTCAATTCTTGAATCTTTTCTCTATCGTTCCAAATTTCTTCTAGCGAAATTTTAATTTCAGGTTTTCTTTTCAGCCAACGCATTAAAAAATCTTGGTGTAATTTTTCTTTCCATTCACCAACTTGTTGTGGTTCAACACGTTGTTCTCTGATGATTTTTGTTTCTATTTTTTCAAGAATATTTGTTTTAGTAGTAAAATCATAACGTTTGCCATTGTACCTTAAAAAACAAGTTGATTCAGGTAAAGAAGGATAGGGTTTTCCAAGGAAGAATTCAGCTAAATGAGGGTGTGTTTCGCCGTTCATTAAATAAAGTCCGAACATCAACTCAATTTCTAAATTTCCGTTTTCTTCGGCTAATTGATTGAGTATTGCGTGTTTGGTAGAACAAGTTCCTTTTCCTAATTCAAATACCTGTCCAAAGTCAATTCGAGGTGCAACTCTTCCGATGGGTAAATTTTGAATAAACTCACAAGCGGATTTAAAATCTGTGATTCCTTTATCTATAAACAAATTAGAAATCGGACCGTCTGCAGTTAGTTGAAAATTAGGCAACATCTTTTACTTATTTAAATTCAATAGATTACCTATTTTAAAAGTAGAACCATCTATTTCCTTCACTTGGTCAATATCTACTTTTTTAGGAATACCCAAAACGGAACCTTTTACTACACCTTTTACTCTTAATTGAACTTTCAATTTCATAGCATATTTTACAAATTTAAAAAGCGCTCCATCTTCTAAATCGATGCGAACTTTTGCAAAATAGGTGTCTTCTTTTTTTCGAATGAGTTTTAAGTTTTCTTCTAAATAGGCTTTACCTATTAATTCATCGTTCACAAATACATCCACTACAGATGGCTTAACTTTAATAGAAACGAAATTTGGATTCTCAATTTTAACACCCAATTTAAGAACTAATTTTTTATTTTCCATTTGCTCCAATTTCACACCGTCCATTCCTTTGAATTCGACATCTTGAATTTTGATGCAAGAATTTAGCGATAGAAATAAAATGAGGCTATAAACTATTTTTTTCATTCGGTATTATATTAAAAAGCCTCCTACTTATCAGTGGAGGCTTTCAATTTATTTCATTAATTCAGTGAAATTTTTGAAAAAGTAAGGAATCGTTTCAATTCCTTTGTAGAAATTGAATAATCCGAAATGTTCGTTTGGAGAGTGAATCGCATCACTGTCTAATCCAAATCCCATCATAACTGTTTTAAGTCCTAATTCACTCTCAAACATTGCTATAATTGGAATACTTCCTCCACTTCTTACTGGAATTGGTTTTTTCCCGAAAGTAGTTGCATACGCTTTACTTGCTGCATCATATCCAATTGAATCTATTGGAGTAACAACAGGATATCCACCATGGTGTGGATTTACTTTAACACGCACTCCTTTTGGAGCAATTGATTCGAAATGTTTTTGGAATAATTCAGTGATTTCATCCGGTGTTTGATTTGGCACCAAACGCATTGAAATTTTAGCAAATGCTTTCGATGGAATAACCGTTTTAGCACCTTCACCAGTATAGCCACCCCAAATTCCATTTACATCCAACGTCGGACGAATAGAACCTCTTTCTGGTGTTGTATAACCAGCTTCTCCATACACGTCTTCCATATCTAGTGCTTTGTTATATGCTTCCGCACTAAATGGTGCTTTTGCCATTTCAGCTCTTTCTTCAGAAGATAATTCTACAACATCATCGTAAAATCCTGGAATTGTAATATGATTATTTTCATCGTGTAAAGAAGCAATCATTTTTGTCAATACATTGATTGGATTAGCAACACAACCTCCGTATAAACCTGAGTGTAAGTCACGGTTTGGACCAGTAACTTCAACTTCAACATAACTCAAACCTCTTAAACCTGTTGTTATAGATGGAGTTTCATTTGAAAGCATTCCAGTATCTGAAACCAAAATGATATCCGCTTTTAATCGTTCGTGGTTTTCTTTCACAAAAATAGCCAAGTTCGGACTTCCAACTTCTTCTTCCCCTTCGATCATAAATTTAACGTTACAAGGCAATTCATTTGTTTTCATCATTGCCTCAAACGCTTTTAAATGCATAAACATTTGTCCTTTATCGTCGCACGCACCACGAGCAAAAATAGCTCCTTCAGGGTGAATTTCAGTCTTTTTTATAACTGGTTCGAAGGCAGGACTTGTCCATAATTCCAATGGATCTGCTGGCTGAACATCATAATGTCCATAAACTAATACGGTTGGTAAATTAACATCAATTATTTTTTCACCGTAGACAATTGGGTGACCAGCAGTTGTACAGATTTCAATTTTATCAGCACCTGCTTTTGTTAAATAATTAGCAACTTGTTCTGCTGCTTGAGCAACCTCTTTTGTGTAATTTGCATCTGCTGAAATAGAAGGAGTTTTTAATAACTCAAGAAGTTCGTTTAGGAAATTTTCTTTGTTTTCTTGAATGAATTTTTGTGTTAATTGCATATTCTAGTTTTTGAATGTTTTAAGCAACGTGGATATAACGCATTACTTGAAAACAGATATTGGTAAATAAAATTTTTGGATTCGCATTACGTTCGACATGATAATGAGCATCATTGAACGTTTTCATAAATTCTAAAATATTGTTTCCTGTAATGAATTTTGCGAAGTTCTTTAAAAACGCATTCTCTTCTTCGGAAACTCTAGTTAATTGGTCTTGTGTGTAATTTTTAAGCATGCTTTGTCTAAACATGTGTAAACAATAGCGTAAAAATATTTTTTGTTTTTCCTTCGTAATAGCAGCTACATTTTCAGCCCAATCCATCATTGGAAGAACGTCTTTTTTGTAGCAAACACGCATTAATTGAATAAATAATTCTCTATTCTCATCTTGCTCAAAACTATCTCCCAACATTTCAAGTGCTTCTAAAAAGTCACCATCCACACGGGCAGCTAAACTTTCACTAGAATCTTTAGATAATTTGTAATTATCTTGAAGATGATTTGCTAAATCATCTATATGTAAGCGAGGAATTTTAACTAATTGCGTTCTTGAAAGAATCGTTTGAAGTATGTATTCTTGATTTTCACACACTAAAATGAAAAGTGTTTTAGCAGGAGGTTCTTCAAGTATTTTCAAAAGTTTATTTGAACATTGAGGATTCATTTCTTCCGCCATCCAAATAATCATTACTTTATATCCTCCTTCGTATGATTTAAGGCTCAGTTTTTTAATGATTTCTTGACTTTCTTCTGTTCCAATAATTGGTTTTCTCCCTTTTTCATCTGTTCTCTTTAGCCAAAGATTTAAATTGAAATAAGGATTTTCTTTGATTTGCTTTCTCCAATCAGGCAAAAAAGCATCTGATTTTTTATTTATAGCTTGAACGACGGGAAAAGAAAAATGCAAATCGGGATGTTGTAGTTCTTGTGTCTTTCTACACGAAGGACAAACGCCACAACTATCCTTTGGCTGTTTGTTTTCACAAAATAGGTATTGAACAAAAGCAAGGGCCATTGGTAAAGCACCATATCCAGGTTTACCTAAAAATAATTGAGCATGACTTACCTTATCAGCAAGAATTTCTTGTATCAAGTGAGCTTTTAACTCTTGTTGTCCGACTACATCTTTGAATTGCATGGTCTAAAATTAAGGATAAAATTTAGCTACATTTCAACTAAGACTAAAATTATTATGATTTCTTTTTAACCTTCTTTTATTA
>CAMDMY010000037.1 GCA_945902775.1 Chryseobacterium gleum
ACATAGAAAATAAAAAACCATCCTTTGTTTTCTATGTTTAGAAATTTAGAAATATCAGGTGTTAAAACAAAAATAATTCCAGAGCAAGTCGCTGAAAAAAACATCACAATTGCTGCTGGTATAACACTTGGTTCAAACACATCTTTTATGGTTATTCGAAGATGATTTAACTTGAATTTATTTTTGTTTTCTAGGGTTTCTTTAATGTTGATAATCAATAATCCTGATAGTAAAGCAACTCCTGAGGCAACAAAAAAGAGTACATTTATTCCAAATTCTTGACAAATAATTGATCCTAAACCTTGACCGCTACCAATACCTAAAGAGATAAAAGTACCCCAAATACCCATCGCTCTTCCACGTTTTTCTTTTGGTAAAATATCTGTTAATAATGCAGTTGCACCAGTTGGGAAAAATCCGGCACTAAAACCATGCAGAAATCGAAGACAAAGAAAAAAGAATACGGTCATCGAAAACGGGTAGAGAAGACTCACTAGTAAGGTAACAAGCATACCAATTGTCATAACTCTTTTACGACCAATAAAATCAGATAACTTACCAGAAAAAGGTCTAGAAATGGCTGCAGAAATAGTAAACAAGGTGATAATCAATCCTTTTTCAGATTTTCCTCCTAACAATGTTATAAATTGGTTTAATTCTGGAATAATCAAGTTAAAACTTGCCATAAAGAAAAACATGGAGAAGCATAACAACCAAAAATTTCTACCGTAACTGTGAACCATGAGACAAAATTAGTTGTATTTTTGAGTAATTAGAAAAAACTGATTTTTTATTCTATAAACGATGCTAAAAGAAGTAACATTTGGAGCAGGTTGTTTTTGGTGTGTTGAAGCATGTTTTCAAGAATTAGATGGAGTCATTTCTGTTTATCCTGGTTATGCTGGTGGAAACACTTTAAACCCAACTTACGACGAAGTTTGTAATGGTTCTTCTGGTCATGCAGAAGTAGCAAGAATTACATTTGAGGATGAGGATATTACGTTTGAAGAACTTTTAGAAGTTTTTTGGTTTGTACATGATCCCACTCAATTGAACAGACAAGGGAATGATGTCGGAACTCAATATCGTTCTGTTATTTTTTACCACGATGAAATTCAAAAAGGAATATCAGAAAAATACTTAAAAAGATTAGAAGAAGAAAAGGTTTGGGATAGTCCTATTGTGACTGAAATTTCACCTTTAACAAATTATTACCAGGCAGAAGATAATCATATTAATTATTTTAATTTAAATCCTGATAATACATATTGTTCAGTTGTTGTTCGACCAAAAGTTGAACAGTTTAAAAAAGTATTTGGAGAAAAATTGAAATAAAAAAGAGTTCAAAATTTGAACTCTTTTTTATTAATGATTACTTGAACTTCCAAGTTTGTTATACTTTTCTTTTTGCTCAAGAGTTAATATTTCTCTTATCAGATCTTTATTCTTTTTGAAATTAATTTTAATTTTTTCTAATTTTTGTTCATCTGATAAATTAGGGTTAGCATTTGTTTCTTCAACAAAATATGCATTAGCAATATTTAATTCTTTCACCAAACTTTTTTGACGTTCATCTAATTTTAAATCAACCGCCAATTTTTCAGATTCTATACTTGCATTTTGTTTAGGATTTTGTTGAGAAAAAGCCAATGAACTTGCAAATAGAGTCATTGCAAAAAATCCAAATTTTATTATTTTCATGATAATGGTCTAATAAATAGTTTATTCAGTAAATCTAAACTATTGAATACTAAAAACAAAATTTTAATATTAGTAAAATTAGTTCAAATTCGAGATCTATTCATCGTTTTCTTTAATAGAAAACGAGTATCTTTATCTCACAATTTTCTCTTAAATAAAAAATATGTTTTCAGTTATTTATTCTTTTGATGTTAAAACAGACAGTGTAGAAACTTTTATCGCTGCTTGGAAAAAAATGACAGTATTATTATATACAAGAGAAGGCTCATTAGGCTCAAGATTACATAAAGTAACGGACAATCAATACATTGCCTATGCACAATGGCCTGATCGCGAAACTTGGGCTAAAGAGAAAACAAATTTACCTAAAAGTGCTAATGAATATCAACGTATTATGAGCGAAAGTTGTAATTCCATTAAAACAGAATTCGCAATGGAATTAGTGGAAGATTTGATGAAGTGATTTTTTAGACTTTAGATTTTTTGAGGGTATTTTATAAAGTTATTAATTGTCAATTAAAAATTTATAGTCAAACATCAAACATCAACGTCCTAGTATCTCAAATGCCTAACAGTATCTCTATTATTTATTAATTGTTTCAACGATTCTATTCCAATTTGTAGGTGTTTATCTACAAATTCTGTAGTTGCAATATTATCACTTTCAGCTGTTTTCACACCTTGTGGAGTCATTGGAGAATCAGATACTAATAATAGTGCTCCAGTAGGGATTTTATTAGCAAATCCAACAGTAAAGATGGTTGCAGTTTCCATGTCAATCGCCATCGCTCTGATGTTATTCAAATATTCTTTGAATTTATCATCGTGCTCCCAAACTCTTCTGTTAGTTGTATAACATGTCCCAGTCCAATAATCGCAATGAAAATCACGAATAGTAGTTGAAATGGCTTTTTGAAGAGCAAAAGAAGGTAATGCAGGAACTTCAGGTGGAAAATAATCATTACTTGTTCCTTCGCCACGAATAGCAGCAATCGGTAAAATTAAATCGCCTACTTTATTCTTAGCTTTTAACCCACCACATTTCCCTAAAAATAGAATTGCTTTTGGTTTAATTGCTGAAAGTAAATCAACACAAGTTGCTGCCGACGCACTTCCCATTCCGAAATTTATAATTGTGATTCCATTTGCAGTCGCACATTGCATCGGTTTTCCATGACCGATAATTGGTACATTGTTGGCGGTTGCAAATTTCTCGACGTAGTTAATGAAATTACAAAGTAAAATATACTCACCAAAATTCTCTAGAGATTCACCCGTATAACGAGGTAGCCAATTGTCGACGATTTCTTTTTTAGTTTTCATTTTATTTATTTTTAGAGACGTAAAAAATTACGTCCTTACTTTTTTATTAGTCTTTCAGTTTGAAGTCTTGTCTCTTTTAGTATTATCGATAGTCTTAAAGCGAAGCGGTCTTTTGTCTTAACGTCTTGAGTCTAAAAAACCATATTTCTTACCGTAATATAGCATTTGTTCTTCAAATTTTTGAGTGTTTTTTATTTTAACATTAATAATTTCACCTTTTGCATTCGTTTTAGGAATAAAAACAGGATTTACAAAACCATTATAAGGTGCTAAATCCAATGGTTTAACACGCTCTAAAACTTCTTTATGTATTGCTAAATTTACTTTTACTCCGTAACCTTCAACTAATTTTTTACCTGCAGTATAATCTCCTTCTGAAGTAATACGTTGAATTTCACTCAGTAATTGGCCGAAAAGAACGCGCAATTTTTTATAATCTTTGATGTCGTAATACGTTTTTCCATTCTTAACTACTTTTGCAATTACATTTTCTTTTTGTCCTTTTTCAAATACCCATGAAGAAACTAATTGACGGTTTTGCATGTGTTCTTCTTCTACTTGTTTTCCAATTTCAAGTCGTTGTAATTGAGCAAGTAATCCATTTCTTAAATAAGCGTCATATTCTGCTTTGGCTACATCTTGCGTTTTGATTAACCCAATTTCAAGTAATTTTGGATCCATAATGTAATATAAACCAACTAAATCCGCTCTTGCTTCCTCTAGCGTACTCGCATAATTTTTAAGTGTTTCAGAAGGTTGACCAATTCCTTTGTTGATTTGACCAGAAGCGTGACCAATTACTTCATGCAATGCAGTGTGTAATTTACCTGCCAATGCAGCATATTTTTCAGCTCTAGCAATTTCTTCCTGATCGTGAGCGAATTCTTTCACTAATCCTGGTCCTCCGGCTTTTTCATAAGCTGCAATTACATTCCCTAAACTAACTGATTTAGAACCATGTTGTTCTCTAATCCAGTTATTGTTTGGTAAATTAACACCAATTGGAGTCGCTGGAGAAGCATCACCAGATTCACTTGCTACTTGAATTACTTTGTAACTAACTCCTTTTACATTTTTCTTTTTGTGTTCAGGAAGAATTGTTGAATTATCTTCAAACCATTGAGCATTATCAGCAACTACTTTCATGTGTTTAGAAGCTTCAAAATCGGTAATTTGAACCATACTTTCGAAGTCTCCTTTACGTCCCATTGCATCACCATACGTTTCAATGTATCCGTTGATCCAATCGATATCTCCTTTCGTAGAAGAGGCCCAAAGAATATTGTATTCATCCCACACTTTTAAGCTTCCTGTTTTATAGAATTCGATCAATTTTGATAATGCTTTTGCTTGATCTGGGTTTTCAGCAACAGTAACAGATTTGTTTAACCAAAAAATAATTTTATCAATTGCTTTTCCATAGCGACCTCCCGATTTCCAAACATCTTCAAAAAGTTTTCCGTCTTTTAAAATTAATGTTGAGTTCAATCCAATTTCCATTGGAGTAGGGTCATTTGGATTGTTTAATTTAGAATAAAAATCATCCGCCATCTTTTGTGTAACACCATTTCCGTAGAAGTTATTCGCAGAAGCAACAATCATATCCAGATTAGCATCTTTCACTTTGCGTTTCATAGCTTTATCAGTATCAAAAATAACAGCAATTGCTTCTTTACTTAATTCTGTTTTCGTTGATTTTAATAACTCGCTGAAGTATTCTCTTGAAAATTCAGGCATAATTTTATCCATGCCATAGTGGTGGTGAATTCCGTTCGAAAACCAAACTCTTTTAGCATACGTATTAAACAAATACCAATTATCACTTTCTCTTTCTCCTTTGTAATTAGCAACAATCGATTCTAAAGCATGACGAATTTCTAAATTGAATTCATTGTTTTGGTCGTAGATTATATCTCTACCACAAAGTCCTGCTTCAGATAAGAAATAAACCAGTTTCTTTTGATTTAAACTTAATTTATCAAAACCTTCTATATCAAATCGTAGGACTTGAATATCAGCAAAACGATCAACCTGTTTTTCATTTGGAACTTTTCTTTCGATCCCATTTAAAGACTGAACTTTTGTTTCACAACTCATTAAAATTGATGAAGTTACAAGAGTTAAAAATGCTATATTTTTGATTGTCATAATTTATAAATATGTAAAAGAGTAATTAATTTTGAAAATTATCTTGTTCCAAAGATTGAGCTTCCAACACGCACCATTGTACTACCTTCTTCGATAGCTAAAAGATAGTCGCCACTCATTCCCATTGATATTTCTTTGAAATCATGATTAAATTTAAAGAAATGACTTTTTAAAATTTGGAAATAACTTTCTAAAACTCTGAATTCATGTCGAACAGTTTCAATATTCTCTGTAAATGAAGCCATTCCCATAATTCCAACGATAGAAACATTTTGCATTTCAACGAATTCTTTTGATTCTAACAATTCTTTCGCTTCTTCAATAGATAACCCAAATTTAGTTTCTTCTTCAGCAATATGAAATTGAAGCAAACAATCAATTACACGGTTGTTTTTTTTTGCTTCTTTATTGATTTCATTCAATAATTTCATGCTATCAACTGAATGAATTAATGAAACAAAAGGAGCAATGTATTTTACTTTATTCGTTTGTAAATGTCCAATTAAATGCCATTGAATATCTTTAGGAAGTATCTCATACTTTTCAGTCATTTCTTGGACTTTATTCTCTCCAAAAACACGTTGACCAGCATCGTAAACTTCTTGTAAATCAGAAACAGGTTTCGTTTTAGAAACAGCAACCAATGTTACGTCTGAAGGAATTGTAGACTGAATTTTAGTAAGATTTTCTTTAATCATTCGTTGATATTATAAATAGTTAATCCACTTCTCATTTTAGGTTCAACCCAAGTTGATTTTGGTGGCATAATCATTTGATTATCAGCAACACGCTTTACTTGATCCATAGCGATTGGATAAAGGATAAAAGCCACTTTAAATTTACCTTTCGTTATTTTTTCTTCAATTGATTGAATAGTTTCTGCACCGCTGACAAATTCAATATTCTCATCAGTTTTCAAATCTTTGATTCCTAAAATTGGAGTTAAAACATAATTTGTCAAGATTTCAGGATCTAAACATTTTACAGGATGCTCATTATTAATGATTTCTGGTTTACATGTAAGTAGATACCAATCTCCTTCAATACAAATAGTTATCTGATGTTCTGTCTTCGGTTTTTGAGAAGAATGTAATTTTTCTATTTCAAAATTAACTGTTAATTTATCAAGGAATTCAATTTTTGTAAGTCCATTTAAGGTTTTTACAATTCGATTGAATTCTAATATTTTTAGTTTACGTTCATCAATAAAATAAGCCAAAAAGAAATCTTTATTATCAACTTTATTATTACCTTTTTCTCTTCTTAATTTAGTTAAAGATGCTGAAGAAGCCGAGCGATGATGTCCATCTGCAATGTAGCAAGCGTCAATTTTTTCGAATGCATGAATTACTTCTTTCGTCTCAACATCATTTAAAACCCAAAGTTCATGTTTGATGCGATCAGTTGTAGAAAACTCGTTCTCGGGACGCTTGGCTGTAATGATATTAATTAACGTATCAATCTCATTTTGATGTGGATAGGATAGGAGAACTGGTTCAGCATTGTAACCAACAATATCAAGATAACTTGTAAACATGGCTTCTCTTGATGTAAGAGTGGCCTCGTGTTTTTTTATGAGGTCGTCTTCGTATTCTTGAACACTAGCACCTGCAATAATTCCAGTAAATTCTTGATTATCTTTTGTTTGTCTGTAAATATAAAGGGTTTCTCTCTTTTCTTTGATTAAAATACCTTCATTTATAAACTTTTTGTAGCTTTCACTTACAAGATTAAATCGTTCAATTGAATTCGGTTTTGTTTTAATTGTACTTCCAAATTCTGGATTTATAATGCGTAAAAAAGTAAAAGGATTGTCTTCCAATTTCGCTTTTAATACATTTTTTTTATACGAATAATACGGACGAGTAGCAACTAAATGTACTTTGTCTCGAACCGGCCTTAACGCCTTGAAAGCTATTATTTTAGTCATATTGTTATATTTAGACTATAGATATTTAGACTTTAGACACTAGACTTTACGATTTTGTCTAATGTCTATTGTCTAAAAATCTAGTATCTATAACTTACCAAATTGTGAAATAATCAAATCGGCTAATTCTTCTCCAATTCTATCTTGCGCCTCTAAAGTTGCAGCACCGATATGAGGTGTAGTAGCAATGTTTGGATGATTTAACAAGTCTTCTCTTGGAGAAGGTTCATTATCAAACACATCTAACGCTGCAGCTGCAACTTTCCCAGAATTTAAAGCATTTAATAAAGCTTCTTCATTAATTACACCACCACGAGCAGAATTAACGATACGAACACCTTTTTTCATTAAATCAAATTCTTTTTCAGAAATAACAGCACTTCCATCTGATTGTTTTGGTACATGTATAGAAATGTAATCCGCTTTTGAAATAACTTCTTCCAAAGATGTTGTTGGGGTAATTTCTAAAGTTGTAAAATTTGAAGCTCCAACAGGAACTTGAATTCTAGCGGGATTAGAATTCCTATCAGTAGCAATTACATCCATTCCAGCCCCTAGAGCATAGGATGCTAAACTTTGCCCGATTCTTCCAAAACCAATAATAGCCAATGTTTTACCTCTTAATTCAACACCTTTAGCGAATTTCTTTTTCAATTGTGAAAAATCTCCAGTCTCCATGTTTTTAAATGAATCTTGTAGCGATCGAGAAATTGAAAACATTTGTCCCATTACCAATTCAGCAACAGATTGAGAAGAAGAGGCTGGAGTATTTATAACTGAGACCCCTTTTTCGCGCGCATAATCAACATCGATATTATCCATACCAACACCGCCACGTCCAATTAATTTCAAATTCGGACAAGCATCTACTACTTCTTTACGAACAGTGGTAGCGCTTCGAACAAGAATCATCTCAATATTTTGATCATTAACTGCAGAAATTAAATCTTTTTGCTCTACTTTTTCAGTAATTACGTTATACCCAGCTTCTTCTAGAAGCTTTTTACCTAAATCTGAAATTCCGTCGTTTGCTAATATTTTCATTTGTCTCTTTATATCTAGTGGAGACGTTGTATTACAACGTCTTTACGATTATCTTATAATGTAATTTTATTTAATTCAGAATTAAATAAAATTATCCATTTTTTCTTCCAAATTCTTGCATTACCTCTACCAACACCTCAACACTTGAAACGGGCAAAGCATTATACATTGAAGCTCTGTAACCTCCTGTTGATCTATGACCAGGTAAACCTACTATATCAGCTTCTTTCCACATTTTATCAAATGCTTCAGATTTTGATTCGTCGTTTAATAAGAAAGCAACATTCATATTTGAACGGTCTTCTATAGTTACAGGACTATTAAATAATGGGTTATTGTCTATTTCTTTGTAAAGTAATGAAGCTTTTAAATTGTTTTTTTCTTCAATAGCTTTTACACCTCCATTTGCTAATAAATTTCTTAGGTTAAGCATAGAAACGTAAACTGAAAAAACAGGTGGTGTGTTTAACATAGATTCTTTTTCAACTTGCTGTTTTAAATCTAAATAACTTGGCATAAATGGAGAAGTTGATTTTCCTAAAATCTCATCTTTAACTATGTATAAAGTAGCTCCAGCTGGACCTAAATTCTTTTGAGCACCTGCGTAAATAATATCGAAATCAGCAACATTTATTTCTTTAGAGAAAATATCAGAAGACATATCACATACTAAAGGTAAAGTTGTTTTAGGGAATTCTTTGAATTGAGTTCCGTAAATCGTATTGTTAGATGTGAAATGGAAATAATCTAAATCAGATGGAATATCATAATTTTTAGGGATATAAGAAAAATTTTTATCTTCAGATGAAGCTAATACATTTACATCAACACCTACTTTTTTAGCTTCTTTGATAGCTCCTGAAGCCCATACTCCTGTATTTAAATACCCTGCTTTTTTGTTTTCACGCATCATATTTAAAGCAACAATAGTGAACCCTAAAGTTGCACCACCTTGTAAATAAGCAACAGAATATCCTTTAGGAACATTCAATGCTTGTTTTACTAATTCTTGCGCTTCGTCCATTACAGCTACGAAATCTTTATGTCTATGAGAAACTTCAAGAATTGAAAGACCATTAAAGTCAAGAACTGCATCAGCTGCTTGTTTGAAAACTTCTTGTGGTAAAATACAAGGTCCTGCTCCGAAATTATGTTTCATTGTTTATCTATTTAAGTTTGAATATAACTAATTACAAAGATGTAAAAAATTGAATAAAGTGAATTATCAAATTTAGTATTGTTTTGAAAAAAGTATTAACAAAAAAAAAGCTACCAATTTGGTAGCTTAAAATTTATTCTTCAGTTGAAGTTTCTACTTTTACTTTTTTAGCTGCTGGTTTTTTAGCTGCTGGTTTCTTTGTTGCTTTTGCTTCAACTTCTGCTTTTACAGTTTCTTTGTTTGTTGCAGTTGCTGCTGGATAAGTAGCTTTTTTCTTTGGTCTACTAACTCCATAAGAACCGATAGTTCTTTTACCTTTTGCGGTTTTTTTATCTCCTCTTCCCATTATGTTGATGTTTAATTTTCTTTTTAAACTTTTACAAATATACGATTCTATTTTAAATGTTGAATGTTTAATGAATGATTTTGGACGATATTTAAAATGTTTATCACCTTTAACTAAACTCCTAACAACTAATAACTAAATACTAACTATTCTCTTACGGAATTCAGCTTCCATTTCATTACCACTTCTTAATATCTTTTTACACCATTTAATTTTCAGTAAAGTCTGATCTTTTTCATTTAATTTCCAATCGATTGAACTGTTTTCTAATCTCTGACGCAGCGTGCTAAGCGCAAGTGCTACCGAAACAGAGATGTTAAAACTTTCAGTGAAACCATACATTGGTATTTTAACAAATTCATCTGCATTGTCTATAATCTCTTGAGAAATACCTTTTCGTTCAGTTCCAAAAACTAAAGCAATCGGTTGGTTTAAATCTAATTGATGGATAGTTACATCTTTTTCATGTGGCGTAGTAGCAACAATTTTATAGCCTTTTGCTTTTAGTTTATTTATACAATCCATGGTTGGACTCTCACCTTGGTCGTAATTATATAAATCAACCCATCTTCCAGCGCCTAGAGCTATATCACGTTGAACCTTATATTGATTGTTCTTTTCAATAGCATGTAATTCCTGAATCCCAAAACAATCACATGTCCTTAAAACGGCACTAGCATTGTGTTCTTGATAAATATTTTCAAGTACAACCGTTAAATGATTGGTTCTCTCTTTGGAAATGCGTTCATACATTTCTTTTTTACTTTCAGAGATGATTGAATAAAATTCTTCTAATACTAACTGATCGATATTCACAGGTATAATGTTGTTTGAGCGAATGTTTTTTTGTAGGTCTGATTTTGAATAGATGCAAAATTCTTGATATCTAACATTTGCGGAGCTGTCATATGTGGAGATGTAATTTGTGGAGTCGTAATTTATTACGACTCACATCACAACTCTAAATTCAAAATAAAAAAAGGGAATCATTTGATTCCCTTCTCAATTCTAAATGAATTAAATCTTAGTTAACGTTTGCAGAAAGCTCAGCTCCAGATTTGAAACGGATTACGTTTTTAGCAGCGATAGCGATTTCTTTCCCAGTTTGTGGGTTACGACCTGTTCTAGCAGCACGGTTAGATACAGAGAAAGATCCAAAACCTACTAAAGAGATTCTATCACCAGCTTTTAATGCGTTAGAAGTTGCTGTTACGAAACCATCTAATGCTTTTTTCGCGTCTACTTTTGATAATCCTGACTCTGATGCAATTGCATCGATTAATTCAGCTTTGTTCATAGCTTAGTGTTTTTAATTTTGTTAATAAATAATATCTTGAGCAAATATATGTCATTATATAAATCTCACAAGTGTTTTAACAAAAAAAATAGCTGTTTTGTTGAAAAAAGGACACATTTGTTGATAAATGTATCGAATCGCTTGTTTTGATTGGGTTTTTCGACAAACTAATGAATTTCATCGATTATTGTTAAAACCTATCTATACCGCTTTATTAATCTGTGTTTTTTTAAAAAAAGAATGTTTTAAAAAGATTTATTTAATGGAATTCCAAGTTTTAAACATTTTTTCTTGATCTGGACGGTTTTCTTCAATTTCTCGAAGTGGTTCACATTCTTTTAAAGTTGCATGACATTCTTTTGGTAAAGATTGATAAAGGGCGGTACCCTTTGTTTTCCATTCAATCATTTCATCAGATACTTGTTTTATAATTTTTGCAGGATTACCGACAACCAAACTTCTAGATGGTATATCCATTTTTGCAGGTACAAAAGATAAAGCACCAATTATCGATTCTTTTTCAATTATAACATCATCCATAATAACGGAATTCATTCCAATGAGGCAATTCTCTCCAATGGTACCTCCATGTATAATAGCTCCATGTCCTATGTGTGCACCTTTTTTTAGAATAGTGACTGTTCCTGGAAACATATGAATCGTACAGTTTTCCTGTACATTGCAACCATCTTCGATTACAATTTGCCCCCAATCTCCTCGTATTGCTGCTCCTGGTCCAACATAAACGTTCTCACCAATTATAACATTTCCAATTACAGAAGCCAAAGGATGAATGAAGCTACTTTCTTTTATTACTGGTTTGAAACCATTGAATTCGTAAATTGCCATTTAAGATTTTTTTCAAATTTATACAATAAAATGCATTTTTATAAAGTTTTAACTTTTTGTAATACAGACTTAATGTAGATTTGTATAAATATTAGAGAATGAGTTATTGTAGCTATTGTTCCAATTTAGAAGAGGAGAATCTCCATAAAATATACCATGATCAACATTATGGTTTAAAAATCGATTCAGACAATGAATTATTTGGACGATTGATTTTAGAGATTAATCAAGCTGGATTATCATGGAATACGATTTTAATGAAACAAGAAAATTTTAGACAGGCATTTGATCACTATGATATCTCTACAATAGCGAATTATGATGAAGAAAAAATAAATTCATTATTGCAGAATGCAGGAATAATTAGAAATAAGTTAAAAGTTCATGCTGTGATACATAATGCTCAACAAATACTTAAAATTCAAGATGAATTCGGCTCATTCAAAAATTGGATTGAAAAACATCATCCTCTTTTGAAAGAAGAGTGGGTAAAACTATTCAAAAAAAACTTTAAGTTTGTAGGAGGGGAAATAGTAAATGAATTTTTAATGAGCACATCCTATTTAGACGGGGCTCATGAAGAAAATTGTTCAATATTTCATAAAATGAAAATTATAAATTCGAGTAAATAAAATGATGACACGATTAGTATTAATTATACTGCTTTTATTTAGTTTTAATTTAAGTGCACAATACAGTATAACTGGAGGAATTAATGGTTTAAAATGTTTCGGAGGAGCAAATTCTTTTGGTGGTTTTGGATTAGGGATAGAGATGCCAAAAGACAACGAAGAAACTTTTTATGTTAGAATGAATTTTTACGGAAAACAAAAACTCGATCCTGTATATGGTCAAGCCTCGATAACATTGGATAATGTTGATAAAAATGATTTTACAATAATGAGTGTATTAGGTGATAGTTATTTAAATTACACTACGATTGATGGGGGAACACGTTATTATTTATTTGATGGTTATGATAGTGGATTTGGATTATATGGTGGCTCAAATGTAATTGGAGTAATAAATCAGGCAAAAGTTAAACTTCAAGATTATGATCAAACTAAGTATAGACTTCCTTCTGGATTATCATTAACAGGAACAGTTTTGAGTTTAGGTGTTGGTTTTAATGGCGGTGCAAAATATACTTTCCCTGGAGTTGGGGCAATCTTTTTAGATGCAAATATTGATTATCTTTTGTTAATGATACCAAGCAATGATGTTGCTAAAATGATTACACCAAAATTCACAAACAATTCTCCTTTGTTATTTACTTTTAATATTGGTTTCAGAAAAGATTTCTACTGATATCGAGTTAAACGATGTTATATTTTTAAAATAAAATGTTCTTTCTCTTGTTGGTTTCGTCTCATTACAATGCCCATTCGAAATAAATCAATAGTAAGGTTAAATTCTTTTAGATTGATAATTTCATTCCAAGCACTTAACATAGAGCGACTCCATCTAATATCATCTAAAATGAAAATGGTATCATTATGGGAGAAGTCTTTTAGTTCTTTTAGATAAGTTAATAAGGCATTGCCATCATGGTGACCATCAATGAAAATCAAATCGAAAGATTCATTTGATAGTTTTGAAATATATTCTGAAAATGTTGAATTAATTAATTGAACATTTTCCAATTTTAAAAATGATATATTTTTTAAAGCCTGTTTATAAGTGTTTTCACAAGCTTCCACTGTTAAAATTGAACTTGTCGGATTACCTAACGAAAGATGAATACTCCCAATACCTAAAGAAGTCCCTAATTCTAAACAATTTTTTGGTTCATAGAATTTGGAGATTTTATAAAGTAATCTACCATATTTGCCTTTAGATGAGCTTGTTGAGAAAATGTTTGAAATTTTACGTTTGTTATTTAATTTTTTTGAACCTGCTCCAAAATCAGAAATTTCTATAATTGAATGATCATTTTTCAGGTTTTTGAAGATGTTTTTTAGTGAATTTTTAAAATTTTTATCAATCTTTGTACTTAGACATTCATTTAAAAATGAATAGACAAAAGGAGAATGCACGCCATGTCTTCCTTTTGCTTTAAAACGATAATTGATATATTCAATAAAGATATTCATAGTGCAAAATAAATAAAACTTTAGATTAATTAAGATGGAAAGTTTATTAGAATCAAAAATTCAGAGTCAAAAAGAAAAAGTGATGGGTGCTCATCCTGAAGTAGAATTGGTTTCTCCTTGTAAATTAGGTGAAGGAATTTTACAAGCTACTTCGAAAGAAAAGCAGTATCTAATAAATTTATTTGAGAAAGAAAATTTTTCAAGTTGTTTCTTTATTCCAGCATCTGGTTCAGGCTCTCGAATGTTCCAATTTTTATTTGATTTTCTTGAAGAGCCAAATGAAGATAACAGGAGCAAGGTTGAGAAATTTTTTAATCACATCACTGATTTTGCCTTTTTTCAACAATTGCCTATAGAAGTAAGACAGAAATTAAAAACTCATGATTTGGATTTAGATGAATTTGTTTCATATTTATTAAAAGGGCATGGTATGGGATATGGCGACCTTCCTAAAGGACTAATTCCATTCCACAAAACTGATCCATTTATCTTAACACCTTTTCAGGAGCAAATTCTTCAGGGGGTAAAAATGAAAGAAGAGAATGTAAGTTTTCATTTTACTGTTCAATCTAAATTTGAAGAGGCTATTGAAAAAGGGATTCATCAAGCTCAAGGTTTGACTGGGCAGACATATGATGTTTCTTTTTCAGATCAAGACAAGGATACAAATGCAATTGCCTTTAAAGAAGATGGGGAACCTTTCAGGTTTGATGATGGAGGAATTTTAGATCGCCCAGCAGGACATGGTGCATTGTTAGAAAATTTAAATCAAATAAATTCAGATTTAATTTTTATAAAAAACATTGATAATGTTCAGCATTTATCTAAATCTAAGGAAGCAATTGAGAATTGGAAAATGCTAGGAGGTGGAATAATTGAATTTAAAAACGAAGTAAAAAAATGGTTGAAAAATCCATCGTTCTCTGATTTTGAAGCTTTAAATTTACGTTACCAATTATATGACCCATCAATTATTGGAGAATTGACAATCAATGAGATGAAAAACCTTTTGAACCGACCAACTAGAGTATGTGGAATGGTTAGGAATGAAGGGCAACCTGGAGGTGGACCTTTCTGGGTAAAAGACAACGGCGTTTCTACAAAACAAATTGTTGAAAAAGCACAAATTACAATGCGTGGAAAGCAATATAGATTAATGGTTCAAAGTGCTTATTTTAATCCTGTTATGATCGTTGCCTCAACAAAAGATATTGATGGAAATAAATTTGATTTACAAGAATTTAAAGATGAATCGAAGTTTTTTGTAGTGAAGAAAAAATACCGTGGACAAGATATCAAATTTACAGAATTACCGGGTTTGTGGAATGGGAGTATGGCGCATTGGAATACTATTTTTGTAGAAATTCCATCAACTACTTTTAGCCCTGTAAAAACAGTCTTGGATTTGTTGGAAGATGCTCATCGATAGAATTTTGCAAACTTACAACAAAAAAATAGTGATTTTATTCACTAAAAAATGAATGTACTAAGTTAAAATTCTATAAATTTGTGAGCTTAGAGTGTTAAAAAAATTAAAACAGATTGTATGACAACACCGAATAATTATTTACCAATCCTTATTCAGGCTGCTGTTGCGATGTTTTTCGTAGTAGCTGTATTGGTTTCAACGCACATACTTGGACCCAGATTAAAATCAAAAGCAAAAGATGCCAATTTCGAATGTGGAATTGAATCAGATGGAAATGCACGTTTCCCTGTTTCTGTTCGATATTTTTTAACAGCTATTTTATTCGTTTTGTTTGATGTTGAGGTTATTTTCTTTTATCCTTATGCAGTCAATTTCAAAGCATTACAATTAGAAGGTTTATTAGCGGTGATAATGTTCGTTGCTTTTTTCTTAATAGGATTTTTCTACGTACTTAAAAAAGGCGCACTAGAATGGGAGAAATAAAAGTAAAAGTAGATGCAAGTGTGGAAACGATCAATGGTCAAGGTTTCCAATTAACGATGCTGGATAAAGTAATAGGTGCTGCACGAGCTAACTCAGTGTGGCCTTTGCCGTTTGCTACATCTTGTTGTGGTATTGAATTTATGGCTACAATGGGAAGTAATTATGATGTGGCTCGTTTCGGAATGGAACGTATGTCATTTTCTCCTCGTCAAGCGGATTTATTAATCGTTGCTGGTACAATTTCTAAAAAATTAGCACCGATTCTTAAACAAGTTTATGAACAAATGGCTGAACCTAGATGGGTTCTTTCTGTTGGTGCATGTGCTTCAAGTGGCGGTATATTTGATACATACAGTGTTTTACAAGGTATTGATAGAGTTATTCCTGTTGACGTTTACGTACCAGGTTGTCCTCCACGTCCAGAGCAAATTATTGATGGAATTATGAAAATTCACGAAATGGTTAAAAATGAATCACTTCGTCGTCGTAATTCTTCTGAATACAAAGAAATGTTAAGTACTTTTAATATTGAGTCAGATGGCGAGTAATTTAACGAACGAAGAAGTTTACGGAAAGTTAAAAGAAACTTTCGGTGATAAAATAGGAGATTTAACAACTCCATTCGACTTATTAACAGTTGAAGTTCAGGCAAATGATGCGCATTCAGTTATTGAATGGTTGAAAAAAGACGATAAATTACAAGTAGCTTATTTGACGTTATTAGGTGCTGTTCATTATCCTGAAGATAAAGGTCGTGAAATCGCTGTTGTTTACCATTTACATAGTTTAGTAAACAATTTCAGAATTCGTTTAAAAGCATTTATTCCAATTGAAAAGCCAATAATCGCTACAATAACAGATTTGTATGCTGGAGCAAATTGGTTAGAAAGAGAAACATTTGATTTGTTTGGGGTTCTTTTCGAAGGCCACCCAAATTTAACGCGTATTTTGAATGAAGATTCAATGGATTATTTTCCAATGCGTAAAGAGTATCAATTGGAAGATGCTACAAGAGAAGATAAAGATGATCGCTTTTTCGGAAGAGAATAAAAGATACTGTTATGAGTAACGAAATAAACGAAAATTTAGAAGAGTACGCGTTAGATAGAGCATCTCATGAAACGATTGATGGTGATTTAGCGACTCTTAATTTAGGTCCTACACATCCAGCAACTCATGGTATTTTTGAAAATATCTTGACAATTGATGGAGAAAAAATCTTAGATGCAGTTCAAACAGTTGGATATATCCACAGAGCTTTTGAGAAATTAGCAGAAAGAAGACCTTACAATCAAATTACAACAATTACTGACCGTTTAAACTATTGTTCATCTCCAATAAATAACATTGGATGGTGCTTGACTATGGAAAAATTAGCGGGTATAACTGTACCGAAACGTGTTGATTACATGCGTGTTATTATTATGGAGCTTGCTCGTATTAATGACCACTTAATTTGTAATTCAGTAATTGGAGTAGATACAGGAGCATTAACAGGTTTTACCTATTTATTTCAACAAAGAGAAGCAATTTATGAGCTTTTTGAGGAAGTATGTGGAGCTCGTTTAACTACAAATATGTGTCGTATTGGTGGATTTGAAAGAGATTTTTCAGAAACATTTAAAACAAAATTAGATGCTTTCTTAATCAACTTTCCGAAAATTTTCACTGAATTTGACAGTTTACTTTCTCGTAACCGTATTTTTATGGATAGAACTATTGGTTCTGGTCCAATTTCTGCTGAGAGAGCTCTAGAGTATTCATTTTCAGGACCAAACTTAAGAGCTGCAGGTGTTGATTATGACGTTCGTGTCATGAATCCTTACTGTTCTTATGAAGATTTTGACTTCATAGTTCCTGTTGGTTCTCATGGAGATACGTATGATCGATTCCAAGTACGTCAAGAAGAAATTCGTCAGAGTTTATCAATCATAAAACAAGCATTAGCTAAAATGCCCGAAGGTCCTTACCATGCGGATGTTCCAGAATTCTATTTACCTACTAAACAAGATGTTTACGAGAAAATGGAAGCTTTGATTTATCATTTCAAAATTGTAATGGGTGAAACTCCTGTTCCGGTTGGTGAAATTTATCAATCAGTTGAAGGTGGTAATGGAGAATTAGGATTTTATTTAATCAGTGATGGAGGTCGTTCACCTTACCGTTTACAATTCCGTCGACCTTGTTTTATATATTATCAAGCATACCCAGAAATGATCAAAGGTCAAACTATCAGCGATGCTGTATTGACTTTAAGTAGTATGAATGTCATCGCAGGTGAATTGGACGCATAGAACATGATAAGTACACAAGATACACAAGTAAAAAGACCTCCTTTTAGTGCAGAAAAACTAGAAGATGTTCAAAGAATTATAAAACAATTCCCAGAAGGTCGTGAAAAAAGTGCAATCCTTCATATTTTGCATTTAGCAGAGGAAGAGTTTGGTGGATGGTTAAGTCCCGAAACTATGGATTATGTCGCAAGTTTATTGAATATTCAATCAATTGAAGTATATGAAGTTGCTACTTTTTATACAATGTTCAATTTAGAACCTACAGGTAAATTTGTTTTCGAAGTTTGTCGTACTGGACCATGCATGTTGGTTGGTAGTGATAACATTATCGAATATATCAAAAAGAAATTAGGCATCTCAAAAGTGGGTGAAACAAGTGCTGATGGTATGTTTACATTGAAAACTGCTGAATGTTTAGGGGCTTGTGGTTATGGACCAATGTTGCAATGTGGTAAAACATATCACGAACATTTAACTCCAGAGAAAGTGGACGCATTAATTGAAGAGTATCGTGCAAAATATTCATCTACATATAGCCAAAACTAATGAGTAGAAAATTACTTTTAGAACACATTAACGTTCCAGGTATTGAAACGTACGATGTTTACCGCAATCATGGTGGGTATAAATCAGTTGAGAAAGCATTAAAAACAATGTCTCCTCAAGAAGTTGTGGAAGAAGTTCAAAAATCTGCTTTGAAAGGTAGAGGAGGAGCAGGTTTCCCTACAGGAATGAAATGGTCATTTTTAGCAAAGCCTGAAGGTGTTCCAAGATATTTAGTTTGTAATGCAGACGAAAGTGAGCCGGGAACTTTTAAAGATCGTTTCTTAATGGAAAAACTTCCTCATTTGATGGTGGAAGGTATGATTACTTCAAGTTATGCGTTGGGTGCTAATACTGCTTACATTTATATTCGTGGTGAATATATGTTCATATTAGAAATTCTAGAAAAAGCAATAGCTGAAGCATACGCAAAAGGTTGGTTAGGGAAAAATATACTAGGATCTGGTTATGATTTAGATTTATATGTTGCTCCAGGTGGAGGTGCTTATATTTGTGGAGAAGAAACTGCATTATTGGAATCGTTAGAAGGTAAAAGAGGAAATCCAAGAATGAAACCACCATTTCCTGCTATCAAAGGTTTGTACGGATGCCCAACTGTTGTAAATAACGTTGAAAGTTTGTGTACGGTTGTTCCAATTATAAATATTGGTGCGGATGAATACCTTAAAATTGGTACAGAAAAAAGTTCTGGTACAAAATTAATTTCTGCTTGTGGAAATTTAGCTCGTCCTGGAGTTTATGAAATAGAATTAGGTTTATCGGTAGAAGAATTTATCTACGGAGATGAGTGGTGTAGAGGAATTGCGAATGGTAAAAAAATCAAAGGATTAATTCCTGGTGGATCTTCAGTTCCGATTTTACCTGCTCATTTAATTACAAAAACAGCTGCTGGTGAAGATCGTTACATGAGTTACGAAAGTTTATCAGATGGAGGTTTTGCTTCAGGGTCTATGTTAGGTTCTGGTGGATTTATTGTTTTTGATGAAGATCAATGTATCGTAAGAAATACTTGGAATTTTGCTCGTTTCTATTCTCATGAATCTTGTGGACAATGTTCTCCTTGTCGTGAGGGTACTTCTTGGATGGAAAAAGTCTTAAGACGTATTGAAAACGGTGAAGGAAATATGAGAGATATCGATTTATTGGCTGATATCAATAAAAAAATCGAAGGAAATACAATTTGTCCTTTAGGAGATGCTGCTGCTTGGCCAGTTGCTGCTGCAATTCGTCATTTCCGTGAAGAATTTGAATGGCACGTTACTAATCCTCAGGACGCATTGAAAGGTAACTATGGTTTATTAAAAACTCCTGCATTAACTTTATAATAATACAATTATGATCAAAGTCACAATTGATGATATAGAAATAGAAGTAGAAGAAGGAACAACAATCATGAACGCTGCTCGTCAGGTTGGTGGTGATATAGTTCCTCCCGCTATGTGCTATTATAGTTCTTTACCAGGAACTGGAGGTAAATGTCGTACTTGTCTTGTAGAAGTTGCTGCAGGTTCTACAAAAGACCCTCGACCAATGCCAAAATTAATGGTTTCTTGTTCTACACAAGTTCAAGATGGAATGATTGTTAAAAACAGAACAAGTGAAAAGGTAATTGAAAACCGTGGAGCTGTTGTTGAGTTTTTATTAGCGAATCATCCGTTGGATTGTCCAGTTTGTGATCAAGCTGGAGAGTGTGATCTTCAAGATTTAGGTTTTTCTCATGGTCAAGCGGGTACTCGTTATGAAGAGGAACGTAGAACTTTTGAACCGATTGATATTGGAGAAAACATCAAGTTACACATGAACAGATGTATCTTGTGTTACAGATGTGTTCACGTTGCAAATCAATTGACAGATCAACGTGTACATGGTGCTTTACATAGAGGTGATCATACTGAAATTTCAACGTATATTGAAAAAGCGGTTGATAATGATTTCTCTGGAAATATGATTGACGTTTGTCCTGTTGGTGCTTTAACCGATAGAACAGCTCGTTTTAAAAGTCGTGTTTGGTTCTTGAAACCTATGAATGCTTCTTGCGAGTGTACAAAATGTTCTGGAAAAGCTGTTGTTTGGATGTTTGGTAAACAAATGTACAGAGTTACAACTCGTCAAGATCAATACGGAGAAGTAGAAGTGGTTGATGGTAAACCTGAATGGTTGTGTAACGAATGTCGTTTTGAGAAAAAAGATTTAGCGCAATGGACAATTGAAGGCCCACGTCATATCAATCGCCATTCTGTTGTTTCTCAAGGACATTACGAGAAACCAAATCCTTTGAAAAACGCAACTAAAAATATAGAATAATGGATGTAGGATTATTTTGGGAAAAACTAATTTTAGTTGTTATACTATTTGCTGTTTCTTTAGGAATTGCAATGTATTCAACTTATTTAGAGCGTAAAGTTGCGGCTTGGTTTCAAGATCGTATCGGTCCAGATAGAGCGGGGCCATTCGGAATTCTTCAACCATTAGCAGATGGTGGAAAAATGTTCTTTAAAGAAGATTTCATTCCTTTCAATTCTGATAAATGGTTATTTATTTTAGCTCCAGGAATCGCCATGTTTACTTCATTAATTACTGGCGCGGTTATTCCTTGGGGACCAAATATACAAGCATTTGGAAGAGATATCTCTTTACAAGTAGCTGATGTAAACATAGGAATCCTTTTCATTATGGGGTTTGTTTCTGTTGGAGTTTATGGAATTATGATTGGAGGTTGGTCTTCAAATAATAAATATTCTTTATTTGGAGCAATTAGAGCATCATCTCAAATGATTTCATATGAATTAGCAATGGGAGTTTCTGTTATTACTATTGTTTTATTGACTGGAAGTTTAAGTTTAAGAGATATAGTTGATGCACAACACGGAATCAGTTGGTTTGTTTTCAAACAACCCGTTGCTTTCTTAATTTTCTTCGTATGTGCTTTAGCAGAATGTAACAGAGCACCTTTCGATTTAGCTGAATGTGAAAGTGAGTTAATTGGAGGTTACCACACAGAGTATAGCTCTATGAAATTAGGTTTCTTCTTATTTGCTGAATACATTAATATGTTTATTTCTTCAGCAGTAATAGCTGCTTTATTCTTTGGAGGATATAATTTCCCAGGAATGGATGCTTTTTCAGGAAATACATTGGCAATTATTGGAACATTAGTGTTTTTCGCTAAAATCGTTTTCTTCATCTTTGTATTTATGTGGATCAGATGGACGTTACCACGTTTCAGATATGATCAATTGATGCATTTAGGTTGGAAAAAAATGATTCCAATTGCGTTGATCAATTTATTGATTACAGCAGTTGTAATTGCCATCTGGGAAGGTTGGTTTACAAAATAATTTAGTGTTAATAGTACCCGAAGTTATTGAATATGCAAAGTTTAACAAATAGAAGTAAAATGGTTTCAAACAAGAAAATGACTTTTCTTGAAAAGCTATATTTACCTGCCATTTTTGGTGGAATGTTGATTACAGCAAGACACTTGTTCAGAAAAAATAATACAACAAAATATCCTGAAGAACAACGTGAATTTGCTCCTGTTTATCGTGGACAACATGTCTTAAAAAGAGATGAACAAGGTAGAGAAAATTGTACAGCTTGTGGTTTGTGCGCAGTGGCTTGTCCTGCTGAAGCAATTACAATGGTAGCGGCTGAACGTAAAAAAGGAGAAGAAAATTTATACAGAGAAGAAAAATATGCAGCGACTTATGAAATCAATATGTTGCGTTGTATTTTCTGTGGATTGTGTGAGGAAGCTTGTCCGAAAGAAGCTATCTTTTTAACTGATAGAATCGTGCCATCTGAATTAGAGAGAGAAGATTTTATTATGGGCAAAGATCGTTTGGTAGAAGATGTAAATCACAGAATTGATATTTCAAAACGTCAATTGACTGGTAAACGTAAAGAAAAATGAATATAGAAACTATCGCATATATTTTGGGAGGCTTGACTATTGGTTCGGCTTTGATGGTGATTTTAAGTACACATCCTGTAAGAAGTATTCTATACTTAATCCTAACGTTTTTCTTAATTTCAGCGAATTACGTTTTGATGAATGCTCAATTTTTAGCAATCGTTAATATTATCGTATATGCTGGAGCAATTATGGTATTGTTCTTATTTGTTTTGATGATGTTGAATTTAAGTAAAGACAACGAACCAAGATCTTCAATCGCAATGAAAGCAGCTGCTGCAATTGCAGGAGGTTCTTTATTAACTGTTTTAATTGCTTCATTAAAAAACGCTGTTGTATCGAAAGCAGTTGTGACTGGAAATGATAATCAAGGTTTAGTAGAAGTTTTAGGAAAAGAATTATTCTCAACGTATATATTACCATTCGAAATTTCATCTGTATTGTTCATTGCAGCAATCGTTGGAGCAGTTGTATTAGCAAAACGTGAAAAACAAATTATTGATTAATTATGGTATTAGCTTCTATTTTTGAATCATTATCGATTCAGTACTATATAGTACTTTCAACAATACTATTCGTTATTGGAGTAGTTGGTGTGTTGATACGCAAAAATGCAATTATCTTATTGATGTGTATTGAATTAATGTTAAGTTCTGTGAACTTATTGTTAGTTGCGTTCTCTACTTATTTTGGAAAATCAGACGGACAATTATTTGTCTTCTTTATTATGGTGGTTGCAGCAGCCGAAGCTACTGTCGGTTTATCCATTTTAGTATTGCTTTACCGTAATACAAGATCTGTAGATTTAGGGATATTTAATAAACTTAAAGGATAATTAGGATGTCAATTCAACAACTCATACCGTTAATTATAGCACTTCCATTAATTGGTGGATTTATTAATGGTGTATTAGGAAAAAAAATACCGAAAGTTTTAGTAGGTAGTATTGCAACTCTTGCAGTATTAACATCTTTCTTTTTGGCTGTAACAGTATTCTTGCAATTGGATGAAGCTGTTAAAGTTAACTTATTTACAATTTTGAAATTAGAAGATTTCACATTGAATGCTCGACTTTTAGTTGATAATCTTTCAATTTGGATGGTTTTAATTATAACAGGAGTTGGTTCTTTAATTCATTTATTCTCAATGGGATATATGAGTCATGATGAAGGTTATTACAAGTTCTTTACGTATTTGAATTTGTTCATCTTTGCGATGTTAATCTTGGTATTAGGATCAAACTACTTTATGCTTTTCTTTGGATGGGAAGGTGTTGGTATTTGTTCATACTTATTGATTGGTTTCCATTATAGCGATGATCAAAAAGGTTTATTAAATGGTTTAGCTGCAAGAAAAGCATTCATTATGAATAGAATAGGGGATTTAGGTTTGTTAATCGGACTTTTCCTTTTATTAGCTCAATTTGGGACATTAGAATATACTGAATTAGCAGACAAAATTTTAATCGATCAAATTCCAGTTTCAACTTGGATGATGTTCGGTATAACTATTTGTTTGTTCATTGGAGCGACTGGTAAAAGTGCACAAATTCCATTGTTTACATGGTTGCCGGATGCGATGGCGGGACCAACACCTGTTTCAGCATTGATTCACGCAGCGACAATGGTAACTGCAGGTATCTTTTTAGTAATTCGTTCTAATTTCTTGTTCGAACACGTTGGAGCACAAATGACACAAGATATTATGTTGTATGTTGGTTTAGCGACTTCATTAATAACTGCTTTCATTGCAATGCGTCAAAACGATATCAAAAAAGTATTGGCTTATTCAACGGTTTCACAATTAGGATTTATTTTTGTTGCATTGGGAATGGGAGCGTATACTGCTGCATTGTTTCACGTTACAACTCATGCATTCTTTAAAGCATTGTTGTTCTTAGGTTCAGGTAGTGTGATTCATGCAATGTCTGATGAACAAGATATTCGTAAAATGGGTGGTTTGAAAAAGTTTATTCCAATTACTCATATTACATTCTTAATTGGAACATTGGCGATTTCAGGATTCCCTTTCTTATCAGGGTTCTTTTCTAAAGATGAAATTTTAGCACATGCTTTAGCTCACAATCCATTGATTTATGGTTTATTAGCGTTTAGTGCTTTATTGACTGCTATTTATATGTTCCGTATGTATTTTGTTGTGTTTTACGGTGAATTCAGAGGTTCTGAGCATGCAAAAAGTCATTTACACGAAAGTCCATTGAACATGACATTACCTTTAGTGATTTTAGCTGTTCTTTCTTTTTTTGGCGGCTGGTTAAATGTTCCAAGTTTATTAGGAGGTCACCATTGGTTCTCTCATTTATTAGAACATAACGTTGGAGGATTGAATAAAATTGCTGAAGTTGAAATTTCAAACGCTCAAACAATGATGTTGATGATTTCAGCTTCTGTGTTGACATTGATTGCTCTTTCAGTTTCTTATACAATGTATGTTAGTAAGAAAAAATTACCTGTTGAGGATAATCAACTTTCAGGATGGGCGAAAGTTTCAGCGAATAAATTATACATCGATGAAATTTACAATGCTTTATTTGTAAAACCAATCGAAATGATTTCTGAAAAAGGTCACCAAATTATCGAGCTTTTCTTGTTGAATGGAATTGTAACATTTGCTACGAAAACCATTGACAGATCAGGAGAATTGGTTAAAAAATGGCAATCAGGTAAAACGGATTGGTATATTTTATGGATGGTTTTTGGAATCATCGGATTGGTTATTTATTATCTTGTAAAAATATAACGTTTTGGAATTATTATTAATACCCTTTTTATTTGCACTAGTTTCCTTGGTTGTTCCAAGTAATTTTGTGCGTCAATTTTCACTGATTGGTGGAATTGTTTCATTAGTTGTTACAATTGGTCATTTGTGTTCTTTTGACACGAATACATTTGTTACAATTTTAGATCCTAGTTGTGTTACAAGTTTTGGTTTAACTTGTAAAATGGGATACGATGGAATGAGTTTGTTTATGGTTCTTTTAACGAACGTGATTACTTTCTTGATTATATTAAGTAATTACAACAGAGATATCGCGTCTAATCGTTCATTTACCGCATTGGTTTTCTTTATGCAGTTAGGATTATTAGGTGTCTTTACCTCATTTGATGGATTGTTATTCTACATCTTCTGGGAGATTACATTGATTCCAGTTTTCTTAATTGCTTTATGGTACGGAGGAAAAGATAGAAAAGCGGCATTGGTGAAATTTTTCATTTACACGTTTGTTGGATCTTTAGCAATGTTATTATCATTGATGGCGATTAAAGGTCACGCGAAAAGTTTCTCTTATTTAGATTTGATGGCAGTTGAATTAACGGCGAAATCAGCATTTTGGATTTTCGGAGGTTTCTTTTTAGCATTTGCTATTAAAATTCCTTTGTTCCCTTTCCATACCTGGCAACCAAATACATATACATCTTCTCCAATGGCAGGAACGATGTTGTTATCAGCATTGATGTTGAAAATGGCATTGTACGGATTGATTCGTTGGTTGATTCCATTAGCGCCAGAAGCGTTAACTGAAATGACATACCCAGTTGTAGTTTTAGGAATCATCGGAGTTGTTTATGCAGGTATTTTAGCAATTAAACAAAATGACATCAAACGATTATTTGCATTCGCATCAATCAGTCACGTTGGTTTAATTGCAGCAGGAGCAATTTTATTAGGACACGATAATTGGTCAGCAGTATTTATTCAAATGGCGAACCACAGTTTGGTAGCAGTTGGATTATTCTTATCAGCAGATATTATCGAGCAACGTTTAGGAATTAGAACATTAAGTGATTTAGGAGGAATAGCGAAACAAGCACCACGTTTCGCATTTATGTTTGGAGCTCTTGTATTAGCAGCGATTTCAGTTCCTTTGTCAAGTGGTTTTATTGGAGAGTTTATGCTTTTAAAAGGAATCTTCTCTTATAATTGGTTAATTGGATTTGTAGCAGGGACAACATTAATCGTTGGAGCTGTTTATACATTAAGAGCATACCAATTGAGTATGTATGGAGCGCCAAAAGCAACTCCTTTTGCAGATTTAACTTGGAATGAATGGTTAACTTATTTGATTATAATGGTAATCATCGTTGTGTTTGGAGTGTATCCTCAAGCGATTATCGATTTCTTGTCACCAAGTATCGACAGTTTATTAGAATCAGTTAAAACGATTAATACTTTACATCAATAAATATGGACGCTCTAATTGTCATTTTTTTAAGTGGTTTACTTTCTCTTTTCGTAGCATTTGCGAAAAAACCGATTTTAGTTTTATTGACCGCTTCTGCAGGATTAATTACTGCTGCTATATTATTGATGAATCAATGGAATCACCCATACACTTTGTTTGATTACAAAGGATTGGAATTCACTCATTCAGCAATTTCATTCTCTTTGGTTGCAATCTTATTTGCTTTTTTAGCCATATTATCAGGTTATAAATCATTCAAAGAGCAACCAGAACACGTTGGGGATTTTACAGGTTTGTTCATGTTTTCATTAACAGGAGCTTTATGTATGCTTTCTTTCACAGATTTGTTTATGTTTTTCTTAGGTTTAGAAATAATGTCTATTCCGATTTATGTACTAGCAGGGACAGCGAAAAAAGACGTTCGTTCTAGTGAAGCAGCATTGAAATATTTCTTAACAGGTTCATTTGCAACAGGGATATTATTATTCGGTATTGCTTGGGTTTATGGAGCTACAGGAACTTTTGATGTTAACGAATTGGCTAATATAATTAACATGGAAGATTCTCATTCTTCTTTATTATATGTTGGTGTATTGTTGATTTTAAGTTCATTCTTATTCAAAGTGGGTGCCGCACCCTTTCATTTTTGGAGTCCAGACGTTTATAGTGGAAGTCCAAGTATTGTAACAGGTTATATGGCTGCTGTTGTGAAATTAGGAGCTTTCGGAGCTTTCTTACACTTATTTACAGTTTGTTTCCCAGCATTGCACGCATTTTGGGCTCCAGCTTTAGTTGTTTTAGCGATTTTAACGATGTTTGTAGGTAACTTGTCAGCATTGAGTCAAACAACTTTCAAACGTTTATTAGCGTACTCAAGTATAACGCACGTTGGATATGCCTTATTGACAATTTTATCAAACAACCAAGATAGTGAGTCGAACTTATTGTTTTACTTATTCTCTTACGGATTTTCAGTTATTGCTTTGATTACTATTGCAATCATCATAAACGATAGCGAAGATCGTTTAGAAGCTTTCAAAGGATTGGCAAAACGTAATCCAGTTTTAGGATTCGTTGCAGTGTTAGCTTTGTTATCATTAGCTGGAGTTCCACCATTGGTTGGTTTCTTCGGGAAATATTTAGTATTTTCAAATGCAATTTCAGAATTCCCTACATTGGTTATAATTGCTATTATCAATTCAGGAATCGGTATTTATTACTACTTGAAAACTGTTATCACAGTAGTATCTAAAGATGAATTACCAGAAGGACATACGAAATTAGAAGTAACAGGAATTCAATGGTTCGTATTAGCAGTATGTGCTTTCGGAT
>CAMDMY010000038.1 GCA_945902775.1 Chryseobacterium gleum
AAAGAAAATGTAATCGATGTTTTTGATCATACGTTGGTTTTAAAAGCAGATACTCCACATGCTAAAATTCAAGGATTAACAGATAATTTTGAACGCGTGATTTATTCAGAGTATCAACCTTCTTGCGAAAATCTTATGTTAGATATGGTGGATAGAATTCATACAAATTTGCCTTCTTCTATTTCAATTCACAATGTTAAATTAGAAGAAACACCTACTTCTTATGCCGAATGGTTTAGGGAGGATAATGTTTGATGTTTATATTTATTTTTTTCATTGTAGGGATAGGGCATGCCCTATCCCTACAATGAAAAAAAATAAATTATTAGGCTGCACTATTATTAATAGGCTTAATATTATTCAATTCTTTTTCTTTATTTATATTTTCTTCTTCTAAATCGTAATCATCTTGTAATCCTAACCAAAATTTAGCAGATGTTCCAAAGTATTTTGCAAAACGTAAAGCAGTATCGGCTGTTATTCTTCTATTTCCCTTTATAATTTCACTTATTCTTGTTTGAGGTATAAAAGTTTCTTTTGCTAAACGATAAGCTGATATTTCTAATGGAATTAAAAATTCTTCTTGTAATATCTCTCCTGGGTGAATGTTGTTTAATTTTTCCATAATCGTTTTTTTAATGATAATCAACTACTTTTATTTCATAAGCATCATTATTATGCCATTGAAATATAATTCTCCATTGATTATTAATTCTAATACTATAAAAATCTTCTAAATCTCCTTTTAATTTTTCTAATCTGTTTGCTGGAGGTATTCGTAAATCATTAATGTCTTGAGCATTATTTATCATCCTTAATTTTCTACGTGCAATATTTTGTATTTCACTTGGTAATTTTTTGGATCGAATCCCTTCCCATATCTTTTCAGTTTCTTTATCTCCAAATTCTTTTATCATTAGTTTTGACTCGCGTTAGTAACGTTAAAGGTAAGCATATTTATTTAATTTTCCACCATCAATCCAATATATTTCTCATCTCTTCCATAAATATCCGGAAAAAATGTCAAAATAGAATTGATTACCACCACCGTTTTATATTCCACAAATAAAGGTATTGGATCAACTAAAGATATATAATAATTGTTTTCAAGTAGGAATAAACTGTCTAGCGAAATAGAGTTGTATTTATTCCGTTTATGTCGAATGGAATCTTTTTCTAAAAACAATTTTGCTAATTCAATTGGATTTTCACAGCGCATACATCCGTGAGAAAACGAACGAACATCTTTTTTAAATAATTCTCTGTTTGGGGTATCGTGAATGTATACACCAAATCGATTGTGGAATTCAAATTTTAAAATCCCTAAGCTATTTGTTGGACCAAATTCTTGTCTCAATTTGTAGGGAAAAGTTGAATATTTCGCCCAATTTACCGAGGCCGGGTTAATTTCTAAATCATTCTTAAATAATTTAAAATGATTTCGCTCAAAATAGTCAGGATCAACTTTTGCTTTTTCTAATATTTCTTTATTTGCAATAGACTGAGGGACAGTCCAGTAAGGAAAAACAACTAGTTGTCTTATTTTAGAAGTTAGTTCGGGTGATGAGGTCTCCGTTTTCCCGATAATAATTCGATTGGTACTTCTCAACGTATCTTCAGAGTAAAAGCGCAATAAATATTCAGGAAGATTGATGCGAACAAATTTAGAGGGGTACTTATTTTTCCATCTCCATTTTTCGAGGGTTAATGCTGTTCTTAATAATTTATGTTTT
This sequence comes from Chryseobacterium gleum, assembly GCA_945902775.1. Taxonomy (GTDB): domain Bacteria; phylum Bacteroidota; class Bacteroidia; order Flavobacteriales_D; family Crocinitomicaceae; genus CAIUKX01. The sequence goes on from CAMDMY010000038.1 coordinate 1,734, forward strand.
GTACTTTCATTTAATGCGATAGCAGTATAAGTACCGATTTTCCCATCCACTTTTAACCCATTGTGCAATTGGAATAATTTCAAAGCAGTATCAAAAGTTAACGAATCTGCATTTTCAATTGAAAGATAGCCTTTTAATAGCAATGCCTTACGGGTGTTAATTTCGGCATTCAACGAATCATTTCGATACGATTTTATTTCAAAGCGAGAAGTATCAATAGGATAATTCGAACAATAATCGAAGAGTCCCATCGCTATTTTTTGATAATTTGTATCCAACGGACCGAGTTGAATTAGTTGGTGAGCGATAGAAATTGAATAATTTTCAAATTGTGTTATTTTTTGTAATTCATCCAATGAGACTGGTTCCAAAGGTTTCATCTTAAAATTTTCTTTATCGATAAAACCTTCTTTTAAGTCCTTTCCTATATAAGCTAAGGTTGCAGTTATTAGTAATTCATCCTTTAAATAACTTGCGTTTTTCCATTTAAAATGTAAATATCTAGAGTCAGGGATCCCAAATTGGTGTTTATTAAATAAGAGCTTTTTTACTTCAGCCCCTTTTATTGTTAAGGTTGAATCGTTGATCCATACAGGTGAGTAACCATTTTTCTTGTAATACGCTCTTAAAACTTCTTTAGCAGAATCTTCTATTCCTAATTCAGTAAAATATTCATCTGATAAAGAGCGTTTTAACTTTTCTTTTATCGAGATTTTTAAATTCTCTAGTTGAACTATTTCTTTCTTTTCATTTTGACACGAAAAAATTAAGAAAATAAAAAGGAGGAGGTATATAATTTGACGCATAATTCAATATTCAACTAATTGATAAACAAAATGTTTCATTCATCAAAGATAGGCTAAAAATAACGCATATATTTCATTGATTTATTATACAATTATTTTAAATCTTTAAGAAGTTATTACTTCAAATAAATTCCTCCAAATTCTATAATGAATAAATTTGACCAAAACTTTGTCTAATTTCGTACTTTATTTTAAAATCAATTTTCTTGAAAAAATTATTTCGCTCCAAATGGGTAAAATACCCTTTCTACTTTATCATTATTATTTTTGCTTTAATTGGAATGTTCTTAACAACAACCTATACTGCATTAAATTTAGGCTTGACAAAAGACGCTGGGAAAGTAGATCATAACGATCGTATTTTTAATGAAATTAAGGACAAATACAACCAAGGTTTCACAAAAGATACTTCGATATTTAAAAAGCAAGATTTTGATATTTATCAACGAATTATCATCTTGAATAAATACTGTCCTGTAAATGCGGCTTACATTATGAATGCTTTAACGGAGAGTAAAAATGAAGTAGAAGCTAGAAGAATGTTGGATGCAGTTGAAATGTATCTATTTAAAAATAAGCGATATAGAGCTGAACTTAAAAATTACAGAAAGTCCAAATATAAAAACCTTCCAAAAGCTATAAAAGGAAGTGTGTTTGATTGGATGAATATTTCAGAATGGTCTGATTTTAAACAAGCTGTAGCGAAAGACACAAAACTGATTGATTCAGTAGCAAACGTGACAGGAGTTGAACCGCGATTAATTGTTTCAGTTTTAGTTGGTGAACAAATTCGTTTATTTAATTCTAAAAGAGAGGCGTATAAAAAATGGATTGGACCATTAAAAATCCTTTCTGTTGAAACCCAATTTTCTTTGGGAGTTACAGGAATTAAGCTGTTAACTGCGCAAAATATTGAAAAGCATTTAAAAGACCCTTCTTCGGTTTATTATTTAGGAAAAGAATATGAACACTTATTGGATTTTAGCACAGCTAATCCAGATGGTGAACGTGTGAGTCGTTTAACTTCGTATAGAAATCATTTCTATTCGTATATGTATGCTGCAATTTTCATTAAACAAGTGAAAATGCAATGGGAAAGAGCCGGTTTTCCAATCGATGATCGGCCTGAAATTTTAGCGACTTTGTTCAATGTAGGATATCCTCAATCGGTTCCAAAAAGCAATCCACAAGTGGGAGGTTCTGGAATTATGATTTATGATAAAGAACATTCTTTTGGATCAATTTCATATGAGTTTTACTATTCTGGCGAACTTTTTGAATTGTTCCCATTTAAGCCAAAACGTTTCGATTGGGATGAAAAAATATAAAGCTATTCTCGTTTATTTTTGTTTGATTTTTGGATTTTTAACGAGTTGTTCGGCTCAATATAAATCCAAAGATTCGGCTCTTGTATGGACAAGCATCTATGAAGGTTTAGATTATTGTGAAACGGATGGACCATATAAATCCATAGTTAACGATTCGAAGATTAGCATTCTAAAACTAAATCCAAAAAAGTTTGATTTCTATTTATTATCAGCAACAGAATTTGATAATAAACCAAGAACGGTGACCGAATGGGCAGATACATTTGATTTAAATATTGTGATAAATGCTGGAATGTATAATTTATCTAAAACCTTGTTAAACAAAGGGTTTATGAAAAATTACGAACATTTAAATAATCCTGAAGTACATCCGTCTTATAATGCTGTAATTGCGTTCAATCCGAAAGATAGTTCCAATTCAAAATTCATCATTCACGATTTAACTTGTAGTCCGTGGGATTCTGTAAAATCAGACTACAATTGCTACGCTCAAGGAATGCGAATGATTGATTGTAATGGTCAGGCATTGGGGTGGAATAAGAAAAATCAATCGTGTAGCATGTTAGTTGCAGCAGCGGATGAAAGGGGGAATATCTATTACATCTTTACTCGTTCTCCTTATACACACAATGAAATCATTCAATTTTTATTGTCGCTTCCATTTCAATTAAAAGAAACAATTTATTTAGAAGGTGGACCAGAAACTAGTTTTTATGTAAACATAGGTAATACTAAAATTGAGAAAGTTGGAAGTTATATTTCCAATTCGTACCCAAACGATGCGAATGATCATTTTTGGAAATTACCGAATGTGATTGGAGTGAAAGCGAAGAAATGACTTTCCTCATTTCAAAGCTGAGTTTTTAATCTTACTCTTGTATACTGAAAAATAATAAGAAGTATGCAAAAATCAAAAACGCCAAAACAGTCAGAAACAATCATGACGGAAGTAGTATTTCCAAATGATACTAATCCGATGGGAATGTTACAAGGGGGAAGATTGGTTCACTGGATGGATATTGCTTCGGCAGTTTGTGCACAAAATCATGCAGAACACATTTGTGTTACAGCTTCTATTGATAGTGTTAAATTTAAAGCTCCTGCTAAAGTGGGAGATATTATAAAAATTCAAGCTAAAATAACTCGTGCTTTTCACTCCTCTATGGAGGTTTTTGTAGAAGTTTGGGCAAAGAAAGTACTGACCCAAAAAGAGTACTTGATTAGTGAAGCTTATTTTACATTTGTAGCGATAGATGACAACGGAAATCCTACACCTGTAGTACATATTAATCCTAAATCAGACAAAGAAAAGGCTGAATTTATTGCTGCAGAAGGAAGGAAAAAAGCACGTTTATCTAATTAAAATGGTAATTTCTGTTTTAATTTTTCTTATCTTAACAAGATTATTATCAATAATAAAGACGGATGGCTAGAATATTTTTTAAAGAAGAACAAGGTTTTTTCAGTGGAAGACAATCACGTTTGAAAGAATTAAAATATGCGATTGGAGTCGTTTTTCAATTTGTCAAAGGTTTCAGAACGTTGCATTTTGTCGGACCGTGTATTACCGTATTTGGTTCGGCTCGTTTTAAAGAAGATCATCCATATTATGAATTAGCGAGAAAAGTTTCGGAAAAAGTTTCGAGACTTGGCTTTACTATTATGACAGGTGGTGGACCAGGAATTATGGAGGCAGCCAATCGTGGGGCTAGAGATGCAGGTCGTCCATCTGTTGGTTGTAATATTATTTTACCACACGAGCAATATACAAATCCTTATTTGGATAAATTTATCAATATTGAGTACTTTTTTGTAAGAAAAGAATTACTTCGTAAATATTCCTTTGCCTTTATTGTTATGCCCGGAGGATTTGGAACTTTGGATGAATTTTTTGAGACCCTTACATTGATTCAAACCAAAAAAACAGCTCCGTTTCCAATTGTAATTATGGGAATTGACTTTTATAAAGATTTAAGAAAACACATTCATACGATGGCTGAACAAAATACGATTAGTAAAGAAGATATAGAATTAATTCTTTTTACAGATGATGTTGATGAAGCCGTGGAACATATTCATCAATATGCTAAATCTACTTTTGAGATTAAGAAAAAAACGAAGAAACACAAACCTTTTTGGTTTTTGGGAGAGAGTTAGTCGTTTTTTTTATCTCTTTTATAACGAACTAGAAAGAGAATAATTGGAATAAAAATTAGTGAAAGAGAAAATGGTAGTAACCAAACTGAAATGGCTGTTGCGTTTATTTTACTGATTTCAATTGTTTGAATCACAACCATTGAGAATATAATTAAGATTGCAAGTTTTACAATTCGCAATAATCGAGTAGACCGTATATAATTTTTTTCAATATTTTCCAATGTCACTTTTGTTGCGTAATTATGTAAATGAGGATACTTGTTAAGTATTGTTAGAACAATATATAAAACAGAAGCAATGATAGGAATCCCTAAAATAGTCCCTTTTCCACCAAATTGATCTGCTTCACCTTTGTAATCAAAATGAATTGGAATCACTTTAGGTAATGAGGAATAATTCCAGATGGTAATGAACCAAAGGAATACTAAAAACATCCAACTAAGTAATTCAAGTACTTTGTCAAATAAGGTTAAATCTAATTTTATTTTAGGTAGATCACTCATAAAACTCTTTGAGACTTTGTGCTTAACTCTTTTTAAACACTGTGGTTAAAAAAATGCAATATTTAGAATCCTTTAGAATCTAAAATAGCAGCCATTTCTTCCTGTAATTTTTTCGCTTCGTTTTTCGCTTGTTCTGCGAAATCAATTCCTGTTGAAGCATATAAAATTCCTCTTGAAGAATTTACTAACAATCCACAATCTTTGTTCCAGCCATAATTTGCAACATCTTGTAATGAACCGCCCTGAGCACCAACACCTGGAACTAAGAAAAAATTGTTCGGAACTAATTTACGAACTTCTCCTATACCCTCAGCTCTAGTTGCCCCAACAACATACATCATATTGTCGGCGTTGCCCCATTTTGAAGAAGTACGAAGCACTTTTTTATATAATTGTTCTCCGTTTGTATCGGTCATAAATTGAAAATCCAACGCTCCTTTATTAGAAGTAAGTGCTAACAAAATAACCCATTTATTTTCAAATTCTAGGAAAGGAGTAACACTGTCTTCTCCCATATAAGGTGCAACCGTAACAGAATCACAGTTCAAGTATTCGAAATAGGTTTTAGCATAATAGGTAGATGTATTTCCAATATCTCCTCTTTTTGCATCTGCAATAGTGAAAATATCTTGAGGAATATAATCCAACGTTTTTTTCAAAGATTCCCAGCCTTTTGGACCGTGACATTCATAAAATGCAATGTTAGGTTTATAGGCAACGCAAAAATCTTTTGTAGCGTCAATAATTGCTTTGTTGAATTCGAAAATAGGATCTTCTGTTTCCAATAAATGTGCAGGGATTTTGGAAATATCAGTATCCAGTCCAACACATAGGAAAGATTTTTTAATTCGAATTTGCTCTACAAGTTCTTGACGTGTCATTTTGTATAAAATTTAAAGTGCGAAATTAATCATTTGATCTTAATTAGACATAAGACTCAAAGACAAAAGACTACAAGACAATAGTTATTAGATTTTAATGCATCAATCTTAATAGTTATCAAGAAGTCTTTTATCTTGTGGTCTTGAATCTTGCAGTCTTTTTACTACTTTTATATCAAAATTACATCGTATGTTAAAATCAATGACAGGATATGGTAAAGCAACAGCAGCCTATTCTGGAAAAAGAGTCTCAGTTGAAGTTCGTTCTTTGAATAGTAAATCGTTGGACTTAAATGTTCGTTATGCTCCTATTTATAAAGAATTGGAAGGAAATATTCGCGCAATAATTGGTGAATATTTAGACCGAGGAAAAGTAGATGTAACAATCAATATTGACGGAACAGGTGATGCTAAAAATTACACTGTAAATCAAGATTTAGCAAAAGCCTATTATAAAGATCTGAAAGCACTAAATGATGCGATTGGAGAAAAATCAGAAGATTATTTGTCATTGATTTTAAGAATGCCTGACATTTATATCAATGAAAAAGAGGAATTAACGGATGAAGAAAAAGAATGGTTGTTAGGACTTGTGAAAGAAGCTTCTGAGCAATTGAATATTTTCCGTCGTCAAGAAGGTTCGGCTCTTGAGAAAGAATTTACGGAGAGAATTGAAGATATTCGCCGTCTTTTATTAGAAGTTCCTAAATACGAAAATGAACGTATTGATACAATTCGTGAACGTATGCGAAAAGCTTTAGAAGAACTTGAAACGAAATCATACGATGACAACCGATTTGAGCAAGAATTGATTTTTTACATAGAAAAATTAGACGTTTCTGAAGAGAAAATGCGTTTAATGAATCACCTTGATTACTTTTTAGAAACGATGGTTTTGCCATCTGGAGGAAAGAAATTAGGCTTCATTTCACAAGAGATTGGTAGAGAGATAAATACATTAGGAAGTAAAAGTAACCACGCTGAAATGCAAAAATTAGTTGTGGATATGAAAGACAACTTAGAGAAAATTAAAGAACAGATTTTGAATACACTTTGATGAGGTATTAGTATTTGGGTATTAGGTGTTGGGCTGTGTAGGTAACTTCCCATGAATAATTGAAGATAAAAAAGTATGTCAGAAGATAAAAAAGGTAAATGTGTTATTTTTTCAGCTCCATCTGGAGCGGGTAAGACGACAATTGTTCATTATTTATTAAAACAAAATTTAGGATTAGAGTTTTCAATTTCAGCTTGTAGTAGAGAACCAAGATCAAATGAAGTGAATGGTAGAGATTATCATTTTTTAGGATTAGAAGGTTTCAAGAACAAAATTGAACAAGAGGCTTTTGTTGAATGGGAAGAAGTGTACACAGATAATTTTTATGGCACTTTAAAATCTGAAATCGAACGAATTTGGTCGCACGGGAAAACGGTAATTTTTGATGTAGATGTAATCGGTGGATTGAATATCAAACGTATTTTTGGAGAACAAGCTTTAGCGATTTTCGTACAACCCCCTAGTTACGATGAATTAGAAGTTCGTTTGCGCAAAAGAAGTACAGAAACAGAAGAAAAAATCCAACAACGTATGTATAAAGCAAAAACGGAATTATCATACGCTCCCGAATTTGATGTCATTTTAGTTAACGATCATTTAGATTCTGCTTGTCACAAAGCACAAAATTTAATTTTAGAGTTTATAAAATGAAAATCGGATTGTATTTCGGGACATTCAACCCAATTCATATTGGGCATTTAGTTATATCCAATTATATGGCTGAATATACAGATTTAGATGAGGTTTGGTTAATTGTTTCCCCTCAAAATCCATTGAAAAAGAAAGCATCCCTTTTAGAGGACATCCACCGTTTAGCAATCGTACGAGAAGCAATCGAAGACAATCCGAAATTGAAAGTTTCAGATATTGAGTTTAATCTTCCAAAACCAAGTTATACAGCAACTACACTTACCTATTTACAAGAAAAATATCCGAAACACCAGTTCTCTTTAATAATGGGAGAAGATAATTTAAGAACACTTCATAAATGGTTCAATCACGAAGTAATTTTAAAGAATCATTCATTTTATGTTTACCCAAGAGTTTTGACTGAACAAGAAGAAATAGAACTTCAAGAAATGTCAACATTACCTGAGAATAATTTCAAAAATTTACCGAATGTTCACATTTGTTCGGACGCACCAATTATGAAAATTTCAGCCACCTTTGTTAGAAATGCAATCAAAGAGGGGAAAGATATTCGTTACCTTTTGACGGAGCCCGTTAGAAAGTACATTGACGAAATGAATTTTTATAAAGTTTGAGAAAGAATGTTGAAATAAGATTATTTACTTGCTAAAATGAAAAAACACAGTTTACTCCTACTTCTTTTTGCTTTTATTTATTTGCCTTTTTTTGGTCAATCGGATTCCACAACGATTTATAAAAAACTTACTACAAAGAAGATGTATTCTGTAGGACTTTCTTTCCAAACAATTAGAGGGAAATCAATTTATAAATTAGATGGAAAAAAGATTTCAAAATCTACATATGATAAATATAAACCAGATTGGAAAAACTTTGAATCTTGTTGTCCTTGTCTGTTAAAATATTATGACAAAAATGATATCCTACTTCGGGAAATAGTTTCTTGCACTGATTGTGGAGTTGGGAATTTTAAAGAATTTTTCCCAAATGGAAATGTTAAACTCAGCGGGAAATACAAAGAAAATAATTCAGGGAATTGGGAATTGAGAACTATTCAATCAAGAGGTTATTGTAGTGTTCCCAATGGAAAATGGACGTATTTTAATGAAAAAGGAGACACATTGTATTCAGAATTTTGGGAAAATGGAGCGTTTATTAAACAAGTTCCAGAACTAAATAAAAATGAAATTTGGAAAGTTGATTTAACCTTAAATGGTGAATCTGTCGAAAAAAGAAGTTTAACAATAGATGAGGTCCGACAACTTACAATTTCACCAAAATTTAAAAACAGCTCAAAAATGGAAACAAATTTCACAGTTAAATTTGAAGTATCAGCTGTTGGATATAAACAAAATGAAAAGATATTTACGATTGAAAATTTTAATACTATCAATGTTTTAGAAATACTATCAGAAGTTGGAATACCAATTGAAAAGGCATCCTCCTTTAATTTGTCGGTTTATAACAGGGATAAGATAATAGGAAGTTTTTATCTTACAATTGTGAATTGATTTAAATGCTAGACCACCAAAAATTTAATTGACATAAAAAAGGAGTAAATTTCTCTACTCCAATAGTTTTTTTGAAATAATTTTTGACGATTAATTAAGTCCCCAATTTTCTAGAAAGTTTACTGTCCAACTTTCGGTTTCTTCCGCATCAGTTAAAGATGATGTCGTATACCAAACATAGTTATCTTCATAAAAAGTAGAACGAGTTTCTTTATTAGTTATCAATTCGTCAAATTCAGGTAAGAAGTACATTGTTGTTTTTTCTTGCATCGTTATATTAAATAATTATATAATAATTTACAATATTAATTTGAATAATAAAAATTCTTTTTTAATTCATTTCCATACATTTTTGCTTTAATTCCTTACTTTAGTAAAAAAGAATCTTAAATTTTTAACATGTTAAATTTCGAATTTCAAAATCCAACCAAAATTATCTTCGGGAAAGATACAATTGCAAAATTGGCGACTGAAATCCCAACTAATTCAAAAGTGTTAATGCTTTATGGAGGAGGGAGTATTAAGAAAAATGGAATCTATGAGCAAGTTAAATCAGCATTGTCTTCTTTTGAAGTAGTAGAATTTGGTGGAATTCCCGCGAATCCTGAATATGAGGTTTTACTGAAAGCGTTGGAAGTAATTAAAAATCAAAACATTACTTATTTATTAGCAGTAGGTGGTGGTTCGGTAATTGACGGAACAAAATTTTTAGCATCAGCAGCACTTTTTGAAGGTGATTCTCCGTGGGATATAATTTCAAAGTTTATTCGTACAGAAAAAGGAATGCCTTTTGGAACGGTTTTAACAATGCCCGCAACGGGTTCTGAAATGAATTCAGGTGCGGTGATAACAAGAACAGAAACACAAGAGAAATTTGGAATGGGTGGACCAGGACTTTTCCCTCAATTTTCAATTTTAGACCCACAAGTAATACAATCCATTCCAAAACATCAGATTGCAAATGGAATTACAGATGCATTCACACACGTTTTGGAGCAATATATGACGTATCCAACGAATGCGTTTTTACAGGACAGATTTGCGGAAAGTATTATGCAAACATTGATTGAAGTAGCGCCAATGGTATTGGAAAATCCATACTATCACGAAGCCGCTTCCAATTATATGTGGAGCTGTACGATGGCATTGAATGGATTAATTCAAAAAGGAGTTCCAACAGATTGGGCAGTTCACGCGATTGGTCACGAATTAACGGCACAATTTGGTATCGACCACGCACGAACATTAGCGATAATTGCTCCAAGTCATTACCGTTATAATTTCGAAGCGAAGAAAAAGAAATTAGCTCAATTTGCAGAAAGAGTTTTCGGAGTTCAAACAGGAACTTTAGAAGAAAAAGCAACTGCTGGAATTGATAAATTAGAGGCCTTTTTCCATTCGGTAAACATTCCAACTAGATTATCAGAATACACTTCTGAATACGATGGAACAGCAGAACGAATCGAAACAAGATTCATAGCAAGAAATTGGTTAGGATTAGGTGAACATAAATCATTAACTCCAGCTGACGTGAAGAAAATTGTTGAGATGAGTTATTAAGGATTTTCTTTTAAAAATTTAACATAAAAACACATGAAAAAAGCAATTAAATTTATTTTAATTTTAATCTCCACATTAATCTTAATCTTTATTTTAAATCTAGCATTCGGTCAATCTTTTGAAGGTACACTGGTTTATACGACAGATTTAGAAATATCTCCTAAACTAGAAAAAATGGGGATGACTAAACAAAGTTTAATTGAAAAAATGAAAGAAGATGGAAGTTGGCTAGATACTCTTTTAATTTCCTATAAATTAGGCAATTATTATTATAAATCAAGTAATAATCTGAAATCTTGGCTTTTATATAATTCCGAAACGAATAAGATTTATTCAGTACAAGATGGAGTGAAAAACGAAATTTGTTCGGTAATAAACGCCTCAATTGATACAGAATTTGCATATTCTAATAAAATGCCATCTGTCACAAAACTGGATACTTTAGCAACCGTAAATAATATTGAATGTAATGTTGTTCGTGTAAAATGGAAGTCCGGAATTTATGATTATTATTACAACTCAACTATGTTTGAAATAGATCCTCAACTTTTTACTAATCATATTTATGATGGGTGGTATGAGTTTTTAAAGATCTCAAAATCTTTACCTATTAAAATTGTTAAAATAGTAAATGGTATGATGACTGTTACAGAAACTTTAATTACATCAAAAAAAGAATCAATAGAAGATAATTTATTTACTGTTCCCACTTTAATATCAGACAAAGATTTAAACATTATTAAATCTCCGAATAGAGAAATAATGCGGTTGAAATAATTATTAAGAGTTTAACTAAAATTATCATAAAGTACATTTAGCATAGCAGTTTTCTTAAACTCACTTAAAAAACTTTTGCGTTCCTTTTAATGCTTCCTTATATGTAAATCTGCAATAGCAGATCTTTTGTGATAAAATCAAAATATTTACTCTCTTTGATTTTCTCCTAATATATTGTAGATTTATAATTAATGTCAGATACGCGCCAAATTTTTACTTTAAAGCAGGTAGCCTTTTCTATCAAGAAAACGATAGAAGAACGCTATCATCAAACGTATTGGGTAAAAGCGGAAATGCATAAACTAAATATGTACCCGAGCGGACATTGCTTTCCTGAATTACTTCAGAAAGAAGACGGAAAGATTGTTGCTCAAATGACAGCTTCCATTTGGAAACAAAATTATCAGCGAATTAATAAACGTTTTGTGGATGTAGTGAAAGAACCTTTGCGAGAAGATTCTACGCTCTTAATGCAAGTAAAAATTGTATTTCACGAAACATTTGGATTGAGTTTACAGATTCTGGATATCGATCCGAATTATGCATTAGGAGAATTACAACGCGAACGTCAAGAAACTTTATTACGATTACAGAAAGAAAATTTACTCAATTTAAATCAGTCGTTGCCGTTTCCATTATTGCCTCAACGCATTGCATTAATTTCTGCAGATACAAGTAAAGGACTTTCCGATTTTAGAAAAGTGATTGAAACCAATCAATGGAATTATCATTTTTTCACGTTTCTTTTTCAAGCCTATTTACAAGGTGATGTTGCCGTTGCTTCCATACAAGAACAGTTAAAGAAAATTGAAAAAGTAAAGCACCATTTTGACGTTGTAGTTATCGTTCGAGGTGGAGGTGGAGAAGTCGGATTATCGTGTTATAATAATTTTGAATTATGTCAATCCATCGCTCAATTTCCGTTACCCGTTTTAACAGGAATTGGTCATTCAACGAATATGACAGTGGCAGAAATGGTAGCCTATCGAAATGCAATTACACCTACCGAATTAGGTGATTTTTTAATCCAATCTTTTCACGAATTTTCGGTTCCAGTGAAGGACGCAATAAAGACCATTCGAACGTATTCAAAAAACATTTTGGAGCAAGAAAATAAGTCTTTAACTTCCGAAGTGAAACTGTTTAAAAATGTCACCACACAACGCTTGAATGAAACCAAAAATCATTTGGTAAATGCGAGCACTTCTGTAAAGACAAATGTCAAATTCTCATTGTTGCGAGAACGAGAAAACATCGTTAATTCGCAAAAATTAATTAAAAGAAGCGCTAAAGAGTTGTTTTCAGTTGAATCTTCACGCATTTCAAATCTGATTGAAACGGTTGGAAAAAGCATACAATTTGAATTAAAAACCAAAAAAGGAGAGATTGAAAGAACTGTTGAATTGCTTCCAAAAGTGATTCAAAATAAGTTGAATTCTCAAAAAATTTCCTTGCAACAATTGGAACAATCCGTGAAATTAATGGACCCAATTCAAGTACTAAAAAGAGGCTATTCCATCACCTTAATGGACGGAAAAACGATAACAGAAAACACAGAAATTAAACCAGGAAAAACAATCATTACCAAGACTTATTTTGGAGAAATTGAAAGTCAAGTGGTGAAGAAAAAAGATAGTTAGTAGTCATAGTAAAGACGTAATTTATTACGTCTCCCCAACAACAACAAAAACATGGAAAAACAAATAAATTACACAGAAGCATTTGATGAATTACAACAAATAGTTGGCGACATCGAAGAGGGAGAAATTACAGTGGATGAACTTTCAATAAAAGTGAAAAGAGCCTCTGAATTAATTAAAATTTGTAAAAATAAATTGACTTCAACAGAAGAAGATGTAAATCAGATTTTAAAAGAATTGGAGGAAAATTAGACATTAGACCGTTCTGATAAATCAGAACTAAAAGATTTAAGACCGCTTTGCTCAAAGACTGATGTGGGGAGTTTAAAAATAAAATTGATTTTATATTCAGAAAAGTAATTAGCTAAAAATGGTAGACAAAGAAAGAAGAAAAAAATTGGCATTTCATCTCCGTCACTTATCTATCGGATTAATTAGTAATGATGAATTTGAAGATAGAATAATGGATGATGTAACCTATGGTTGGTTGCCTGAACAATATTACAGAGCAAAAGAGAGTAAAATTGACGACCCTGTAATTAGACCTATTTTAGAATTTACTTGGTGTTTATACGACGATACATTTAATCACTCACTGAAGGGTGATTATAAACTTTCAGATGTACAGATAAAAGAAATTGCAAGATATATTCTTTTTCTTCATTCGGACATTGAATACGATTGGACTTATATTGATTTAACAAATCCAGTTTTTCGATTTTCATTTACAGATATTTTAAAAAGTATAATTACACTTGGTCAACATTATCGTGACTTAAATTTAAGAAGGGAAGAAGAATTTGAATTAATGAAAAAAACGGGAGATTTTGATTTTTGGCCTTTTAAGACAAAGAGTGATTATGAGGACCAATTAAAAAAACAACCTTTTCTAAATGGTTTGAATAAATGAATCAATATTTTTTAATGGTCAAATTAAAAAGCCTTCAAAAAGCACGTATTAATTAATTTATATTTGCACGTGTAATCTAAAATTTGTATCTTCGAATTAAAGAAAAACAATGAACACCAAATTGACATTAACGATTGAACAAGCGATTATAGAAAAAGCAAAGTTTTATGCAAAAGAGAAAGGTCGCAGTTTATCGGATATTATCGAAAATTATTTAAAGGTTTTGACAAGTGAAGATGTGAAAGAAAATATTGAAATCACTCCTTTAGTTAATTCTTTACAAGGGTCTTTTAAAGCACCTGAAGATTTTGATTACAAAGAAGAATTGAGAAAAAGTTTATCCAAAAAATATTTATAATGGATAAAGTATTACTTGATACGGACGTGCTTTTAGATTTTTTCTTCAACCGAGAACCTTTTGCTTCTGATGCTGCTAAAGTATTGTCCTTATGCGAATTAAAAAAGATTGAAGGATATATTACACCTGTAATTTGCAGTAATCTATATTACTTGCTTCGAAAAGCAGGAAGTCACGAAAAAGTGATAGAGAAATTATCAAAACTGTTAACAATTACTCACGTATTACTTATTGATAAAGAAGTAATTATAAAGTCGTTAAATTCTCGTTTCAAAGACTTTGAAGATGCACTTCAAAACTATGCCGCTGAAAATTCAAACGAAATAAATGTTATCCTAACTAGAAATTTCAAAGATTTTAAAAACAGTCAATTAGGAGTAATTTCACCAGAAAATTATTTAGGAAGCAGACAATAAATTGTTCCGATAAACAAATAAAAACACTGATTAACAGAAAAAATAAAAACCTAAAATCATTAATTATGAAAAAAATAAAAATTTTAACTCTAACAATACTTTTTTCTAATTCACTTTATTCTCAAGATAATCCTAAAGAATATTATGTCCATACGAAGAGAGCAGATTCACTATTTAATCTTAAAGAATATATAAAATCGTCAAATGAATACTCTCTTGCTTTTAAAAGTAATGGTTGGAAAGGATTCTCTGATGATAGATATAAATCGGCTTGTTCTTGGGCTTTATCATCTGTAAATGATAGTGCTTTTTTTCAACTAGATAGAATAATTACAAAATTAAATTATTGGAATTATGGTAAAATAGTATTTGATACTTCATTGTATTCTTTACATAATGATAGCAGATGGAAATCAACGATAGGACAAGTAAAACTAAATGCGGATAATGCTGAAAATCATTTATTAAATCAATTAGATGTAGTTCATATTGATGACCAACTAGATAGAAGAAAATTATTCGAAATTGAAAATAAATACGGGAAAGAATCAAGTGAAGCTAAACATCAAAAAGAAATAATTAACAAAAAAGACTCAATAAATATTAAAATAGTAACCGCTATTATAGATAAATATGGTTGGCTAGGAAAAGATTTAATTGGCGCCACTAGAAATTCTACTTTATTTTTAGTAATTCAACATTCTGATATTAAAACACAACAAAAATATTTACCAAAGTTAAGAGAAGCTGTTGAAAAAGGAAATGCAGAAAGTATTCATTTAGCTTTGCTAGAAGATAGAGTTAATCTTCGTTTAAATAAAAAACAGATATATGGTAGTCAAATTGGTTTTGATAAAAAATCAAATAAATATTACGTTTTACCGATTGAAAATCCTGAACAAGTAGATGAAAGAAGAAAACAAGTTGGACTTGGCGTTTTATCTGAATATGTAAAACAATGGGATATAATTTGGGATATAGAGCAATATAAAAAGGAACTTCCTTATTTTGAGGAAATTGAAAAAACGAGAATAAAATAATAAAGTACCTTTGTAAAGACGTAATTTTTTACGTCTCAATAACACTATGAAAAATACACTCTCAATACTCTTCATCCTTCTCTTCACTTTTGTTCAAGCACAAAGTGACGATTCTTTAACGAAAAAACAAATACGTAAACAACGACCAACTTATCTTGTTTTAACTACTGGATTGAATCGGTCGATATTTAGAGATTTGGCTACCTCACCTTTGTTTTATAGAGGAGTTATTCCCTCTTTTTCGATTGATTATGCAAAAATCGATAATAGTAGAGAAGGTGTTTTTGGGATTTATTATACTTCGGGGAAACTTAAATATAAGGTGATTCCGAACTCGGATAAAAGTCAATTTTATTCGTTGACATTTGATTATAACAAATTGCACCAAATCAAAAAATGGAGCAATGAGAAATGGAATTATAAAATAGGCGGAAAAATCCAACTAACGACCAATGTGAGAATCAACCCCATTTTAGAAAACAATGGGTATGGATATGAAGAATTTGGAAATCTATTGTTTTGTCAAAAGTTAACACGTGATATTTCGCGTAAATCGGATAAAAATAGAAAGCTTTGGTTTATTCACTATTCTCGAAAACCAAGAAAAAGAGAACTCTCGTGTCAGTTTAATTTTGGAGTAGCGAATAACTATATTCGCAATGGATATATCTATTTAGGTCAGTCGGATGTTATCAATAATTTCAAATTGTTTGATGGGTACAATTATGGAATTTTAAAAGGAGTTAGAATGAGTTCAGCCATTAATTATCGCCTCTTTTTTAAAAATTCAAATGCCATTCAATTCTCGTATAATTGGGATGCTCTTTCAACCAAAGGAACTGAAAATCGATTCGAGATGGCAAGTCATAAAATTCAATGTTCACTTTTATTCAATCTGAAATAAAATGAGAAGGTTTATACTATTAATAGCAGTTTTAATTTCGTTGGTTTCCTGCGAAAAGGTGTTCTTTAAAAAAGACAAAGCATCTTTAAGTGCAACTGCCAATTTCGAATATTTATGGAATGAATGCGATAAAAAGTATTCCTATTTTGAATTAAAAAATATCAATTGGGATGAATTGCATTTAAAATATAGGGCGATGGTGCATGATGGTATGTCGCAAGATTCATTGTTTAAAGTAATGGGAGCAATGTTACGAGAACTAAAAGACGACCACACCAATTTAATGTCTAGTTTGAATATTTCTTTTTATGGTGTTCAAAAATTAGGTCAAGATAATTACGATGCGAGAATTTTAAGAGACAATTATTTACCGCCTGATTTCTATATTTCTGGTCCATTCATTCATGATTTCATTTTAAATACCAACAAAGAAATAGGCTATATTCGTTTCTCAGGATTTACAGGAACAGTCGACGATGAAAATTTGAATTTCATTTTAGACAGATACAAAAATACCAAAGGATTGATTTTAGATTTACGAGAAAACGGGGGAGGTTATGTATCTGATGTTTATAAAATCATGAGTCGTTTTGTGGAAGAGCCAACGAATTTATTCTATTCAAGATTAAAAAATGGACCAGGGCATAACGATTTTTCGAATCCTGAAGCTGCAACAGTAGATCCTTCAAAATCAATTAGATATAAAAATAAAGTAATGGTGTTAATTGATAGAGGAACCTACAGCGCAGGTTCTATGTTTTCACTTTCAACTAAAGCACTTCCGAATATGGTATTAGTAGGTGATTCAACCGGAGGAGGATTAGGACTACCAAACGGCGGACAATTACCAAACGGTTGGACCTATCGTTTTTCAGTTTCACAAGCAATGGATTTAAACTTAAATAATTCGTTTGAAAAAGGAGTCCCACCAGACATTTACCAATTGTTTGATTGGAGTAATCTAAAGAAAGATGCGATTTTAGAAAGAGCTATGCAGGAGATACTTTAAATCAAAAACTCTGTGAACCTCTGTGAAAACTCAAAAAAATCCTCTGTGGTTAAAGCAAAATATCCCTATCTTTACAAAACACACTTATAAGCAGAATCGATGTCTATTCATTCCAATTGTAATCTATGCGAGCAAAGTTCAAAAAGTATTTTTTGTGCATTGAAGTCGGATGAATTAGAGTTGATTAATCAAGCTAGAAAGTGTCAGATGTATGAAAAAGGAGAACTTATATTTCAAGAAGCAGCAGCACCAAAAGGCATTTATTGCATCCAAAAAGGAAAAGTGAAAGTCAGTCAGTTGGGTTTAGACGGAAAAGACCAAATTCTGCATTTAGCCAAAGAAGGGGACGTGATGGGCTATCGTGCGACCTTGAGCGGGGATATTTATTCTTGTTCGGCCACAGCATTAGAAAAATCGAGTATCTGTTTTATACCGAAAGAAATATTTATATCCTTGGTTTCAAGTAACTCAAAATTAGCTTTGGAAGTCATTCATTTATTTTCTGATGAACTTAAAAAAATCGAAACCAATTTAACCAAAATCACACAACGTCCTGTAAAAGAACGGATTGCTCAAAGTTTGTTATTGCTTAAAAACAAATACGGTTTAGAAGAAGACGAAGCAACGATTAATATTACCATTAAAAGAGAAGAAATCGCCAATTTAGCAGGAACGACCAGAGAAACAGCCACTCGCGTTTTGTATCATTTTCAAGAAAATAAATTGATTGAATTGGTCGCTAAGAAAATAAAGATTTTGAATTTTGATGGGTTAATTGTTGAATCCAATATTTTGGATTGAATAGAGAAAATTATTTAAAAAATTAACCCACTTTACGACCAAATTCTTCAGTCAGATAAAAGACAGTGTCAATAAAATACAAAATCTCATTTTGGGTTAGGACATTTTCATCGTGTAAGTCTTCTAATATTATTCCAAGTTCAGAATTTATGTAATCATTATTTCGATTATTTATAAATCCATTTGACTTCATAAATTCCCTTACTTCCTTTAAATCAGTGGACGATGTTATTGAAACATAATTTTGCTGAACCACAGCATAAACTACTTCATTTTCTTTTGTAAAACCAATTAAATTGTATGCCGTATCCGGAAAAAAGTAATTATGTCGTAATAAATTATAGAAATATTCTTTCCAAGAAGAATAATAAATACCGTCGTTTAATTTTACAACGTGTTCACCATCTTTTAAAAAGACCCTCTGTTCAGCACCTTCACTTACATATTGAGAAAAATCAATTTCATTTACCCATAAATTATTTGAGGTAATAAAATCTATTAATCTCTTTGTTTCTTATTTTTTGAAGTGCTTTTCATCTTCAATACTTCTACCTGATGTTTCGCCATCTTTAAGGTAACAGGCAATTGTTTGGATAATTGCTCCAAACCCAATTTTGATCTTTCCTGAAAGGATATTGAATAATTCATCTTGTATATAATTTGACATTAACAAATATAATAAATTATTCAAAAGCCTTTTCGTCTCTAATATATTTGTCTGTAAAATTATCAATATTTTGAATTTTGATGGGTTAATAGTTGAATCCAATATTTTGGATTAAAATTAAACTCCGATACTTTTCACACGTTTATCGATATTATTTTTTCAATTGATTTAAAAAGAGTTAATTCGTACAAATAATAACAACTATGAAAAATCTATATTTAATTTCAGTTTCACTTTTAAGTCTGGTAACAGCGTTTGGACAAGGTCCTACAGTTACAGCTTGGAAACGAAATACAACCTCTGCAACAGGATATAATTCGTTACTGTCAAATGTTCAAATAGTTCAATATACTACAACAGATGTTTATGTTAGTAGTTCATGCATACCAGATTATTCAATCGGACCGTGGTTACAAAATCCGAACACGCCTTCTAATCAAAGTTTTGTAACAAAATTTACTAGAAATCCAGTTCAAAACACAGGAACCTTAACAAATACGCCTATGGGAAATATAGGAATGTGGATAAACGGCGTTTCTATTTATAACCAAAAGGATGGATATTATTGGAACAATTCGACAAGTACTTTCAATAGTCCTGGAACTGGAGCTTGGAACAGAAATGCCTTGTATTATGAGGGGATAAGTTTCGACAATTGTTTAGGTCATCCTGGGCCAAATGGTGCTTACCACCATCATGTAAATCCACCTTGTTTATATGATGATGCGGCTAGTTCAGTTCACTCACCAATTATTGGTTATGCATTTGATGGTTTCCCAATTTATGGCGCATACGGTTATACAAATGTAAATGGAACAGGTGCAATAAAAAGGATGGCAAGTAGTTATGTTTTATCATCAGCTTCAACTCGCGCAAGTGGCCCACCAGTTAATTCAAACTATCCATTAGGTAGTATGTGTGAGGATTATGTTTTTACCCAAGGTGCTGGTGATTTAGATGAACACAATGGACGTTTGTGTAATACTCCCGAATATCCAAATGGTATTTATGCTTATTTCGTAACGATTGATGCTAATTTAGATCCTGTTTATCCATTTGTTTTAGGTTCGACTTATTATGGAACGGTTCAGACAGGAAATACTGGTCCATCAGGAAGTCATAATTCAATTCCTGGAAGTACTACAATTTATAATCCTGCTGTTTCTGCTGGTATTGATGAGGTTGAAAATGTTGAAATAAAATGTCAAATCATGCCAAATCCAACGGCTGATTATGCGTATATTTATATGGACGCGAATAGTATAAACAATGTGGTTGGAAATTTGTATAACTCAAAAGGAGAACTAATTCAATCCATTCCATTTATGCAACCTACACTTGGATATACACTTGATTTGACAACTGTTTCTAATGGAACATATTTTTTAACTTTGGAAGCTGGTTCACAAAAAACAACACATAAAATAGTGAAATCGAAATAAGAATTAATGAGAGATAGAAAATCATATAAAATGGGGATTTTGACATTTTTTGTCTTATTCCCCATTTTACTTTTTTCTCAAAAAACGAAATCTCATGTAACTCTCGAACTGAATCATTTTGTAGGAGATAAAAGATTGGTTTTAGATGATTCCACTTATGTTAATGCATTGAATCAGACGTATACAATTTCAAAATTTACTTACTATATAGGTCAATTAAAATTCAATCTAAATGACGGTTCTTCCTTTTTTATAGATGATTATTATTTAGTTTCTGAAGACGAAGAGAAAGTTGCATCAAAATCAATTTCACTTACAACCATTCCAGAGGGAGAATATGAATCAATCGAATTTATTTTAGGAGTTGATAGTGCCAGAAATTGTAGTGGAGCACAATCAGGCGCATTAGACCCAATTAATGCAATGTTTTGGACTTGGAATACAGGTTATATCTTCATGAAATTAGAAGGGAAATCGAAATTTTCAACTGCCCCTGGGACTATTTTAGAATACCATATCGGGGGATTTAAACAACTAGAAAATTGCATACGGAAAGTGAAAATCCCTCTCAATCAATCAGTTAGGATTGTAAAGAATAATTCTGTTAAAATACAGTTGAAAGTAGATGTGTCCGAAATTTTAAAAAATCCAACCACAATTAATTTTTCACAAACACCAGTTATAAATAATCCTTTAAATGCGACGATTATTGCCGATAATTACGCTGACATTTTTCAATTAATAGAAGTTAAAAATGAAAAATAAAGGTGTCTTTTTCTTTCTTCTGTTTATGATTTGTACTGCTTTCGTAAGTTATGTTCATGATGTCAATCCTTATTTCGTTATCACAAAGAAGGATGTCAAATTACGCATTCCTAAAAATTTCCCGAAACCAGTTTACACTTTTGAAAACAATAAATTAAAACCTGAAATTTTTCTTTTAGGAAGGGAATTATTTTATGATGAAATACTTTCAAAAGACAATACTGTAAGTTGTGCTAGTTGTCACGAACGAATTGCTGCATTTGCTCATATTGACCACACTTTAAGTCATGGGATTTATGGAAGAATTGGAAACCGAAATGTGCCAGCCCTTCAAAATTTGATTTGGAATAAATCTTTTATGGCAGATGGCGGAGTTAATCATTTAGAAATTCAACCGATTTCTCCAATTACAAATTCCAAAGAAATGGATGAAACATTGGAAGGAATAATAATTAAGCTAAAGAAAAGTCCGAAATACAAAGAATTGTTTTTCAAAGCATATACAGATAGTCTGATTTCTTCAGAACGAATATTGAAGTCAATAACTCAATTCGTAGGATTAATGATATCAAATAATTCAAGATACGATAAATACATCGCAGGAAAAGAGAAATTTACACCTGAAGAAGAAAAAGGATTACAACTTTTTAGAAACAAATGCGCTCATTGTCATACCGAACCATTATTTACAGATAACACGTTTAAAAACAATGGATTAATTCCCGACTCTTCTCTAAACGATATTGGTAGAGGCTTAATTACGGGTAAAAAAGAAGATTATTATGCTTACAAAGTCCCAACTTTACGAAACATTGAACGTACTTATCCATACATGCACGACGGACGATTTAAAAAATTGAAAGATGTATTAAATTATTACGGTTCAAATGAAGACCATACAACGAATCAGGACCCAAAAATGAATAAAATCGGAGAATTAACATTTGAAGATAAGCAGAATATACTTCTCTTTTTACAAACCTTAACCGACAAAGAATTTATAGGAGACCGTCGTTTCGCGAATCCAAATTTTAAAGGCTAATAATTAAAAATTTATTTTGTTTCCTGAATTTAAAGTATCATTCATTTGGTCTTTCTAAAGAATTAGCTGTAAATTTTTCCGTAATCGCGTTTCGCTTTTTCAGCGAAAAGAAGCGTGTAGGAAAGTATTTACCTGCGATTTCACGTAATAGAATGGAGTGAAAAATTCCTTGGGAAGGACCTTGATTTTTGCTTACTTTTTATCAAGAAAAAGTAAGAGAAATTCATCAATCAACCCACTCTTTAACAGAATAAGAAATACTTACAAGGTTGAGAAGTTCTTCTCCAGCTTCCATCATTTCTTCATCATCATCTTTGTAGAACCAATTGATGTGGATATCAATCCCATTTTCAGCGTGTGTTTCAAAAATTTCAAATAAATCCAATAAAATTTTACTTGTTGACGTGTTGAAATAATCGAATTGAAGATCTATAATTGTTTTTTCATTTGGATTCAAAAGATATTCTTTGATCCAATCAAAAACAGGTTTATAAAATTCAGGTGGATTTTCAGGACGAGAAGTTCCAGACATAATAAATATATCTTGAATTTTATCAAAAACAATATTTGGGGTCATTTTAGATCCAGTAAAAACTAGAGGTTCCATTGTAGAATAGTTGTTAATTTAAATTTCTTTTGAATTCACTGTCACAAAAAGGGTGAAAAAGGAAGTAGAATTGTCATTTTTCTCGAAGTCGAACTTAATTTTATCGGTTGTTTTTCGAGCAATTTCTAATAATCCTAACCCTGCATTCCCCTCATCACTCAATTTTCCGTGTTTTAATCGATAACGAAATTGTTCGTTTAAATCTTCTTTAGATGATAAATTTAAGCTTTCTATAGTAGAAACTAACTGATTTTCAATTGAAGTAGGAATTAAATTTCGAGTTAAGACAAATAACTTAGCATCAGCTAGGTAACTTGAGAAACAAGAAATAGGTGTAGATTCAATATTTAGTGAAGCATGTCTACACACATTATCCAACGATTCAGTAACAATTTTAGCGATGTATTTTTTCGCTTTTTTCGTAATTTCTAAACCATCAATTTTGTTTTCTAATTCTAAAATTGCATTCGCTGTATTTGCCCAATCAAATGGTGCATTTAATGTCACTAACTCTTCAGCCGCAGCAGGAACACCGAACTTTTCTAGAAGATTGTGAAATGGAATTGACATATATTGAGTTTAAAAACGAATTCTAAGATAGAAATTATTTTAGAATAGTTCTATTATAACATTTTTTCACCAAGAAATTCTCAAACATATTATGAATAAAAACACCTTCATTTACTAACTTTTAGAAAAATGAAAATGAAAACAAATCACGAAAAAGATTTTGAGATAATAGAAAGCGAAGTGCAATGCGTTGAAATTGAATTAGATCCACAAAAATCGTATGGAGTTGGCTCACGCATAGTAGAAGGTAGTATCTTAGGAGGTTTAGGCAATTTATTTGACGGAGACGGAAGATAGTATTATATTTGCATCAAAATTCAAGAAAATGTCAGAAAACAACCGAGTTTCAACAAATAAAGCACCTAAAGCATTAGGGTTATATCCTCACGCTAGAAAAGTAGGAAATTTATTATTTCTATCAGGAGTTGGACCAAGAGTAGCAGGTTCAGATTCAACGGATTCTGAAGTGCCAGGTTTAAAATTAGATAAAAATGGAAACTATATTGAGTTTGATTTTGAAGCTCAATGTAGAAGCGTTTTTGAAAATGTGCGTGTTATTTTAGAAGAATCAGGATCAGATTGGAATCAATTGGTTGACGTAACGGTTTTTCTAGTAAATATGAAAAGAGATTTTCAAACATATAATCGTTTATATGCTGAATATTTCAAAGATAGTTTTCCATGTAGAACAACGGTTGAAGTTAATTGTCTTCCGTCACCAATCGCTATAGAGTTAAAATGTATTGCAACTATTGACTAAATTATGATAAACTTTATTATTCGCTGCATTGTAGCATTAGCATCACTTTCTTATACAACTTACCTTTTTGGAACAGGTCACTGGGGCTGGGCAATTTGTATGATTTTCGTAACGGCTATTATCGGACTCTCTTTCTTCAGAAATGAGAGAATGATCATGGGGTTAAACCAAATGAGATTAGGTAATACTGACAAAGCGAAAGAACATATCAATAAAATTTCTGCGCCTCAATTTTTACCTAAAAAACAACACGCTTATGTATTGTTTTTACAAGCTGTTTTGAATAGTCAAGAAATTGGTTTTGCGAAAAGCGAACAATTATTGCGAAAAGCACTTTCGATGGGTTTAAGAACGGCTCAAGATAACGCGGTTGCTCGTATGCATTTAGCAGGTATTTGTGCTCAAACAAACAGAAGACAAGAAGCAGTTTCTCTTTTGGCTGAGGCTAAAAAATTAGATAAATCAGGTATGATGAAAGAGCAAATTTCTCAAATGCAAAAACAATTGCAACAAGGAACTCCTTCAAAAAACCAAATGAGAATGGCTCAAATGAGTGGTGGACGTCAAAAAACTCCTCGTAGATAGTTTTAGACTTTAGACAGCAAGATATAAGATCGCTTCGCTCAAAGACTGAAGTACTGGGTTTGTTACATAAGTCTTGATATCTTGAATCTTAATATCTTGAATCTAAGTGTCAATTAAAATGAATGAAAATCGAATTTATACCGAAGGTTGGGACGATTATGAATTAATCGATGCTGGCGGTGGTAAAAAGTTAGAGCGTTGGGGTTCAATCTTAACGATTCGACCAGAAGTTCAGGCGTATTTTAAGTCAGAAAAAACGTTTATTGAGTGGAATCAATTGGCTCATTTCGAATTTATTTCTAAAAGTGCACAAGCAGGTGAATGGAAATCCTTAAAAAAAGAAACTCCAACCACTTGGAATATCAACTACAAAGAATTGAAGTTTCAATTAGAATTAACGAAGTTTAAACACCTCGGATTATTTCCTGAACAACGCATTAATTGGGATTTTATCACCTCTCATTTAAATCCAACAAAACGCTTTTTAAATGTATTTGCTTATACCGGGGCTGCATCTTGTATAGCAAAAAATTCGGGAGCGGAAACAGTTCATGTTGATTCTGTGAAACAGTTAATTTCCTGGGCACGAACAAACCAAGAGTTAAGTCAACTCGAAAATATTAAATGGGTACACGAAGATGCGTTAAAATTTGTCGAAAGAGAAATCAAACGTGGAAATAAATACGATGGAATCATTATGGATCCACCCGCTTGGGGATTAGGGGCAAAAGGTGAAAAATGGAAATTAGAAGATAAATTAGAAGCCTTGATAATTGGGGCTAAAACCATTCTTAATAAAGATGGATTTTTGGTTCTAAATACCTATTCACCAACCATTTCAATTAAAGATATCAAACAATTAGCATCAAAACATTTCGACCCTAAAAGAACAGAAGTAAAAGAATTGTGGATGAAAACAACAACCGGTAAAGAATTGTATTACGGCAATTTATTGAGGGTTGGGTAAAACGGATCAAGTCATATTGTTGTGGGGAGCAAAAATATTTCTACATCGATTAACAACTATCATTTAAACTTGTCAATCATAATAAGGTTATTATTCTCTTACTTTTTCTTGATAAAAAGTAAGCAAAAATCAAGACCATTTTAAGGTAGTTTTTACT
>CAMDMY010000039.1 GCA_945902775.1 Chryseobacterium gleum
CGCGAATATTAAGATGTGTAAAAAATAAAATATAAACAAAATGAAGACAACAAAATTTTTAATATTAATCGTACTAGCAGGACTATTTGCAATTTCATTAAATAGTTGTAAAAAATATGATGAGGGCGGACTTGTTCGTAAAACAGAAAAAAACCTTAAAAAAAGCTGGACTATTTCAAAATATCTACGGAATACTTCTGACGAAACTTCTATTTTGTTGATTAAAAACTACCAAGAAACGTATGCTGACAATGGATCATATTCTCGTTCTTATTTGGACAAAAAAGGAGATCAGAAATCAGAAACAGGAACGTGGGAATTTGAAAAAGATCAAAAGAAATTAACTATTTCAGGTGTAGGTAGTATAGAAATTACTGAACAGACAGGGACTGTTTCATCGTCATATTACAATATACTAAAACTTGACGCTGACGAATTTTGGTATTACTATACAAACGGAGGAGATAGACATGAATTTCATTTGATAAAGAAGTAAACAAGCCCGTAACATAAACTTGGTAAAAGTTTGATAATCAAAGAAGTATTTTACAAATAAGGTTTCTAGAGGAGAATGAATAAAGAAGTAATATCCTTAAATATTTTGTTTTGGAATAGTTAATTATTGTTCAAACTTCAATTTAAATCAGAATAAATGTAAATGATTACAACTTTTCTTAATAATAAAGACTTACTTCCTCTCACCTGCTCAAGAAAAGGAACTTGTTGCCACGGAAATACTGTATTTCTTAATCCTTGGGAAATTGCTCAACTTGCAAATGAGAAAAAGATAACAACTGAAAAATTTATTGAGGAATTTACTGAAGATGGTGGAATCCGTTTAAAATTTAAAGGAAAGCAAGACGATAGAGGTAAATCTGCTTGTAATTTATATATTGACAATTTTGGATGTAGTGTCCATGCCGCACGACCTTTAGCTTGTCGCTTATTTCCTATTGGAAGGCAAATTCAAAACGAAGAAATTCAATACATTTATCAAGGTGAAAAATTCCCTTGCTTAAACGGCTGCCCTGAAGTACTTGAATTACCTAAACTTTCCGTTGAAAGCTATTTAAAAGGACAAAAAACAGAATTATTTGAACAAGCGCAAGATTATTATTTAGATGTGGTTCAAAATCTTGCAGATATAGCTTTTACATTATTATTAGACACCCCTTTAGCAGCTTCAGGCGATAGAGAAACACTTCAACAATGGAGAATAATGGGTGAAGAAACTCCTGATTTTCTTTTAAACAGAATTGATAATACATGGCGTACTCTTTTATTAACTCCAGTATTGAAAGTAGATCAAAAAGACCCATTTATTTTTACTCAATCACATAATGAAATGCTTCAAACAAAAGCGCAAATTGAGTTTAAAGAATTAAGTAAAATGGTAGAATTTAAAAAAGCTTCAATCAACATAATGGCTATCACCCTATACCTATCTTCTGCAATTGGGGCGAATCCAAAAGCTCTAAGTGAACATTGGATTGAAATTGCTAGAGAAAATGGGGCTTTAGAATAAATTGGCTATTTTTAACTCAAAATCGCTTTATTAGATGAATCCAAAAGTTGACAAATACTTAAGTGAGGTAAAAAAATGGCAAGATGAATTGTTTCAGCTTCGTGAAATTGTTCTAGATTGTAATTTACAAGAAGAATTAAAATGGGGAGTACCTTGCTATACTTTTAATGGAAGCAATATTGTTTTAATTCATGCCTTTAAAGAGTATTACGCTTTGCTTTTTATGAAAGGCGCATTACTAGCTGATTCAAATGGAATACTAATTCAACAAACTGAAAATGTACAATCGGGACGACAAATACGTTTTACTAGTCTTAAACAGATTATTGATCAAGAAAGTACATTAAAAGCCTATATTTTTGAAGCAATTGAAGTAGAAAAAGCAGGGCTTAAAATCGAATTCAAAAAAACAGAAGACTTTACGATGCCTGAAGAATTTCAAACTGTTTTAAATGAAAACGAAACAGTAAAAGTAGCATTTGAAGCACTAACTCCAGGTCGACAAAAGGCATATCTATTGCATTTTTCATCTCCAAAACAATCAGCAACAAGAGTAACTCGAATCGAAAAAAGTTTAGATAGAATCTTAAAAGGTAAAGGGATAAATGACTGTATCTGTGGACTTTCCAAAAGAATGCCTAATTGTGATGGATCACATAAAATTTTGAATCATTAATTAATAAATTTTAAAAACTCGTTTATTTTACTTAATTTCTAGTATTATTAAACAGATATTATATGAATATCCATATAAATGAAACAAATCATGAATTGACTGAGGGCTATTTTATTTTAATAATGAAGTATTCTGTTGTCTTTTCTATTGGATGGATGTTAGGTATTTTAATCATTTACACCTACCCATGTATGGTTTGGACAGGTAATAAATATCCACCGACTTTACTATTTTTAGATAAGTACCATATTATTAGTTGGTTTTGTGTTGCAGTTTCTTTTTTCATTTATACAAAACGTGTGATTACAAAATTCAACAATAAGCTTGTTTCAAATTTTAATTTTAATGATGCTGAAAAAACTTTAATTTTGGACTTACTTAACATTTACAATGGAAAAGTAAAGCAGGAAATTGTTATTTACAAAGACTTAAAAATTGAGGAGGATTCAAAGTCAGATAGATTATATGGTAAACAAAGAATTTTTAATTTTTTAAACCAACAGACTTCGATTTGTAATTTAAATATTGACAGAAGTGCTTGGAGAAAACATCCCGAAATTGATGAGCTTATTTCAAAGTTTAAACAATATGGAAAAAGTGAGGTTTAATTCACCTTTTATTCTTATTAAAACAAATTCATGAATATAATAGATCAACTAAATACTGATGAAATAAATAATTACACCAATTTCATTAATAAATATCTTGACAAAGAAGAAGCTCTAGCTGGAATATCGAAAAGATTACAAAATACAGGAGTATCTCCTGAATTAGCTAGAGAACTTGTTCGTATGGTTGCACTAAGTCATACTGACCAAGTTAATAGAAAAGCAAAAAATAGTTTTATACTTGGTGGACTTGGATTAATTGTTTTTTCTATAATTGGAATAAGTACAGAATTGGGATTCCGTTTTTTTGGGATGGCATTTTTTTCTTTTTTAGGCGGACTTTATCAATATCGGACAAGTATTAAAAGACTTCGATATTTACAATCAATTTCTTCAAATTAATAAGGATAATAGTTATTTATTCAAATAAAATCATACTTTTGAAACAAATAAATTTAAAAATCAAAAAATAACTTAAATATGGTTTTCCTAATTCTAATTCCAATCATCTTAATTCTATTTTGGTTTATTTCAATCTATAATCGACTTATCAGTCTTAGAAATAGAAGAGAACAAGCATTTTCTGATATTGATGTTCAACTTAAACAGAGAAATGATTTAATTCCTCAACTTGTAGAAGTTTTAAAAGGATATACGGGTCATGAAAGTCAAACTTTAAAAGATGTAATTAATGCTCGTAATTCTAATTCATCAGCTCATACAATCAGTGATAAAATACAAAACGACAATCAATTAACTACTGCTCTTCAAGGTTTAAAAATTACTGTAGAAGCATATCCTGAATTAAAAGCAAATCAAAACTTTTTAAATCTCCAAGATGAAATCGGAGATATTGAAAATAAATTAGCGGCAGTAAGAAGATTTTTTAACGCAACTACAAAAGAATACAATACAGCTGTTGAATCTTTTCCGAATAGTTTTATTGCATCAAAATATAATTTCATAAAAGAAAATCTTTATGAGTTATCAACCGAAAAAAGAGTTGAAATGGATGAACCTCCTAAAATAAATTTTAACTAAAGTCTTTGTTCGTGAATTATATTGGTATTCAACAACAAATAAGATCTAACAATTTAAAAACGATCCTATTACTTTTTCTATTCCCTTTATTGTTAATTTTAGTTGTTTTCTTAATCTCCAACTCTATTCTATATAGTTTGATAGGATTAGGATTTTGTCTTATTTGGTTTTTATTAGCATTTAACTCTCATAGTAGCATGATTCAAAATGCGACTTCTGCTACTCCACTTTTAAGAAAAGATAATCAAAGAGTATATAACATGGTTGAAAATCTATGTATTTCACAAGGGATGGAAATGCCTAAAATAAATATTATATATGATGATTCGTTAAATGCATTTGCAAGTGGGATAAACAATAAAACTTTTACAATTACTTTATCTAGAGGAATAATCAATAAATTGAATGACGATGAATTAGAAGGTGTAATTGCACATGAACTCACTCATATTATCAACAGAGATGTAAGATTATTAATCGTTTCAATCATTTTTGTTGGAATATTTGGATTTATTTCTGAATCAGTTACGAGAGGTCCAAATCGAATGAAATCAAATGACAACGGCAAAAATGAATTACATTTCCTTGTAATTTCAATTATAGCCTCAATTATCGCTTTTGTTTTTTCAAAATTATTACAATTTGCTATTTCAAGGAAACGTGAATTTATGGCGGATGCTGGAGCTGCTGAAATGACTAAAAATCCACATGCCTTGGCTTCTGCTTTACGTAAAATTTCTGAAGATCCTTTTATTGAAGCAGTTAATAGAAAAGATGTCGCCCAACTTTTTATTGATAATCCTAAGTTAAACACTGATAAAAAAGAATTTTTAAGCAATCTATTTTCCACTCATCCACCGATTGAAAAAAGAATTGAAATTTTAGAACAATTCACTTAAAAACAATTATTTAAGATATTATTATCTTTTAAAAATTTAAATAATTGACTTCTACTTTATATTTCTAACATTGTTGTATTTTTGAAAAATAAGAAATAAAGTGAAATTATTATCTAAGATGTTAAAAAATATAATTTTCAGCACCCTATTTTTACTAATTGCGACAACTTCTTTTTCTCAATCTAAAAAAGAAATTATCGCCCATCAATCATTTCAAATTGATAGTCTTTCAAAAGTAAATCGATTAAAAGATGACTCGTTAAAAATTAACAAAGCGTTCAGAGATGTTACAGTTAAAAGTTTGGATCAATGCAAATTGGAAAACAACTCATTAATAGATACTAATAAACACTTAATTAACAATCTATTAGAACTTTCAAATAAAAAAATACAACTCGAAAACGAATACAAAGCACTTCAGAATTCTTTCAATTTATCTAAACAAAAGATAGATAGTCTGGTAGAGATAAATCATAAATTAAATGCAATTCAATACAAAACAACTTGTCATCAAGACGAGAAAATTAACCCTAATTCATTAAATCCAGTTAAAACTAAAACGTGTGAGTCTAGTTTTATCCGTACGATTTCTAAAAGTGAATTAGATTTTGGCGGAAAAAACCATCAAATATTTGAGCTATTTTTAAAAAGAAACAATTCATTTCAAAAAGTCAAAAATGAAGAGATATTCAATGAAACTAAAAAAGAATTATTGGAACAAATAAACGCTCAACTTGAATACACTTTTAATTCTACAAAAAAAGAACATTCACAATGTTTAAATGAAATCACCTTCACTCCTATTACTTTTGATAATCTTGGAATTTCAATTACTGAAAAAACAATCGAATTTCATTTCGATTATGGTTACAGTAAAACGTGTATGAAATCGTATGGAACAACTCTTGAATTTTCTTTATCTGATATTGAAAAATATTTCATCAAATTTGAATAATAACATCACTCCAAAATAAATAAAAATATAATTTAAGTGATAATAAAACATTACATATTTTAAGATAATAATAATAGTTCCTACATTAGATTTCCAATTATTTATCAATGAATAAATTAATCTTATTCGCTTTATTTTTTTTGCCTATTATTAGTTTTTCTCAAAAGGATAAATCAGATAAATTAATTAAAAATCAACTCGAAGATTTTGAAATTTTCAAAGAAGCCATTCTTTTAAATTCAGCGGGAATTTATTTTTATAATACTGAAAAAGAAATTAATGACCGAATCGACTCACTTGAAAATGACTTATCTAATTCTCCCAAAACCACTATAGAACAATACCGTTTATACCTTAAATTTGTCGCTTCTGTTCGTTGTGGTCACACGATGCTTTTTAGTCCTGAAGCATTAAAGGAATTCATGAAAAATAAATCTCGATTGCCTTTTGGTTGTCATTTAATGAATGATAAACTTTTAGTTGGTGACTATTTAATCGATACAATCAAAAATAAAATTCCAAAATACACTGAGATTGTTTCAATAAATAATGAGTCAATTCCGACAATTATTCACAAAATAAGTCACTATATCACTAAAGATGGAATAAATCAAACTCATATAAATGAACGAATTAAAAGTCAGTTTGCTTTGGATTATTATATTTTCGTTCATCAAACAGATACTTTTTCGATTCGCTATATGTCACCATCAAATGACACCATTTCGACAAGAATACCGGGAATTATACCTAAAGACATTGCTTCCAAATCATTAAAAAAGAAAAAAAAATCATTTAAATTATTCAAAAAAAGCACAATTGAAACAAGCTTTAAAATAGATTCTCTAACGCATACTGGAATTTTAACTTTATCATATCCTCTTACAAACGATTTCAAATATAAATACCAGCTCAATAAAATATTTAAGAAGTTAAGAAAAGACAGTATTCAAAACTTGATTTTAGACCTTAGAAGCAATGGTGGTGGACTTTCACAAGATTACATAGCAGGTTTTTTCACAGATTCAAGTTATTTATATGAATCGCTTCAATACGAGGGAAAAGCACGTATAAATCGACACTATGGTTTTCCATTTAATGGCCAAAGATTTGCGGTTTTTACGGTTAAATTAGTTTCAAAAATCCATAAAAAACCATTCGAATTCAAAACAAGACCAAGAAAAAATAGATTCAAAGGTCAACTTTACATCCTAACTAACGGAATGACATTTTCAGCAGCTTCTAATTTGACTTCTACGCTAAAAGAACACTCAAATGCTATAACTATTGGTGAAGAAACAGGTGGTTCCTATTTGAAATGTAGCTCAGGCGGACTATTAGTTAAACTTCCTAACTCTAAATTAAAACTCAGGGTCAACCCAATTCGTTTCGAAAACAATGTTAAAATAAAAGAAACAAAAGGTGGAGTTGTACCCGATTATGTGATAAAACCAGATATGATTTGGGACTCTAAAAACGATGTGCAATTAAAATTTGCCTTGGAATTAATTTCCAAAAAGAAATAAGATATAGAACAATAATTGAGTAATAATCTCGATATTTGACTATAAATTAAAAATACCTTGAAACAAAAAGTTTTTTTTATTACTCCCCCTTTTACCCAATTGAATACGCCCTATCCTGCAACGGCTTATTTAAAAGGATTTTTGAATTCTAAAAACATTTCATCCTATCAAACAGATTTGGGTATAGAAGTAATATTAGAACTATTTTCAAAGGAAGGTTTGATTCAACTTTTTGATACAATTGAACAATCTAAAAACGAACTTTCAGCAAATTCAAAACGAATACTCAACCTTAAAAATGAGTACATTAAAACGATTGATGCTGTTATTTCCTTTTTACACGATACAAATCCAACTTTAGCTCATTTAATTTGTGAACGTAACTATTTACCCGAAGCATCTAGATTTGAACAACTTGAAGATTTAGAATGGGCTTTCGGAACAATGGGTATTCGAGATAAAGCCAGACATTTTTCTACATTATATTTGGAAGACATCTCAGACATCATCATTGAAGCAGTTGATCCACATTTTGGGTTTAGTCGATATGCTGAAAGATTAGGAAGATCTGCCTCTACATTTGATGAATTAAATTCTGCTTTAACGAAAGAAAACACCTACATCGATACTATTTTACTCTCCCTTTTAAAAGAAAAAATTGAAAGGGAAGAACCAACTTTAGTAGCAATTTCTGTCCCTTTTCCAGGGAATTTATATAGTGCATTTAAATGTGGACAATGGATTAAAGCGAATCATCCTGAAATTATAGTGACACTTGGTGGAGGTTATGCAAATACCGAACTTCGCTCATTAAAAGATAGACGCGTATTTAACTTTTTTGATTTCATTACATTAGATGATGGAGAGGCTCCCATTTTAAATCTAATCGAACATTTAGAAGGATTGCGTCCGAAAGAAGATTTAAAACGTGCTTTTGTACTTGTTAATGAACAAGTTACATATATTAACAATTCAACGACTCCCGACTTTAAACAAAAAGATGTTGGGACACCAGATTACACCAATTTACCCCTTAAAAAATACTTATCAGTTATAGAAATTGCCAATCCAATGCACCGATTATGGAGCGATGGTAGATGGAATAAACTAACACTTGCGCACGGTTGCTATTGGGGAAAATGCACTTTCTGCGACATTTCATTAGATTATATTAAAACGTACGAAGCAGCTACAGCTCAAATTTTAGTTGATCGTATAGAAGAATTAATATCTCAAACTGGTAACAATGGCTTTCACTTTGTTGATGAAGCAGCACCTCCTGCTTTGATGCGTGAAGTAGCTCTTGAAATTATAAGACGAGAATTAACCGTTGTTTGGTGGACTAACATTCGCTTCGAGAAAAGTTTTACCTACGATTTATGTAAATTGCTTGCAGCGTCAGGTTGTATAGCTATTTCTGGCGGACTTGAAGTCGCATCGGATCGATTACTTCGTCTGATTGAAAAAGGAGTTACTGTAGCTCAGGTTGCTAAAGTAGCTGACAATTTCACTCAGGCAGGAATCATGGTTCACGCCTATTTGATGTATGGATTTCCAACTCAAACCGAACAAGAAACAATAGATTCGTTAGAAGTTGTTCGTCAACTATTAGAAATCGGAGCAGTACAATCTGGTTTTTGGCATCAATTTGCGATGACAGTTCACAGTCCAGTAGGTTTAAATCCTGAAAAGTACGGAGTTATTAATACAATACCCGAAGAAGGAACTTTTGCGAATAACGATCTAGATCATTCAGATCCAACAGGTTGCGATCATTCAATTTTTAGCGAAGGATTAAAAAAATCGTTATTCAATTATATGCACGGAATTGGGTTTGAATTACCACTTCAAAAATGGTTTGATTTTAAAATCCCAAGAACAATCATTCCGAAAAATTTCATTGAACGTTGTCTAGAATTAGACGAAGAAAGAGAAGTTAAACCAAGTTCTAAAATTGTTTGGTTAGGAAATCAACCTATTTCTAGAAATTACACAAAAAATAAAAAAGGAAAACAACAAGCAATGATTTCTTTACAATTCTATACTAAAAAGGAAAACGTAGAAATCAATATCAAAGAAAATGTAGGGAAATGGATACTTGAAATTTTAGAATTAATTACCATTCAATCTAAAAAGACAATTACCTTTGAAGCCTTTAAAAATAGTTACAATGAAAAAAATCTAGGTGATTTCGAAATCTTTGGGAAAAGCTTTACAGTAGCACAATTAAGAGACCAAGGTCTTTTAATTATTTGATAACCAATTATTTAAAATAAAAAATTATCAATTTATTAAAAACTCCGTGAATCTCTGTGAAATTACTCAGTCACAATCTCTTAAGCTGAAAAAAACTTAGTGAGGCTCCGTGAAAAAACTCAGTGTACAAAGTGTTTAATTAAAAAAAACTAAAATCTAAATCGAGCAAATCCTAAAGCTGTTGAAATTCCATGTTTATTTTTAGTGAAAAACGTATAGGCATCTCTTGAAGCAATACCAAATTCATAAGCCCCACTTCCTTTTATAAAAGTAATACCAAGTGGTATATTTGCTTGGTAAATACCTCCAGCATAATACCCAGCATTCAACGAAATCCATTTAAAAGGTCTGAATTCACCGCCGAAAGAAAAAACAGGATTTTGTATACTTGCAGGATTCTCTTTATTAAAAGGAGCAACGATGTCAATACCAAAATTTAAAAACTTCCAAGGTTGAAAACTAGCACCAAATCTAAAATCTGAAGCGTTTTTCAAAACATATTTTTCTTGTCCAACTAATTTTAATAAACCACCAGTAGAAATTAATTGATTAATCGATTGAGTAACATCCATTGAAGATAATCCAGAAATAGAAAGACTTCCCATTAAAGTATCCCTTACTTGATAAACGTTTCGATTATAAGTAACCTGACCAATGTTATTTACTGCTAAAGCAATTTTCAATTTCGAAAACAGCAATACACTTGCAGACAAATCAACACCATAGCCTGAACCCATTGCTTTTGGTAAAAAACCTTTTACATCTGAAAAATTAGATGGATTTGATTGAGCTAATGCTCCATAATCAATTGAATTATTAGGCGCTACAGCTGAAAACATTCTAATACCATTAGCATCTGAAACCATATTAAACATTGCCATAGACTGAATCAATCTACCACCAATACCACCATAAATTGAAATAATAGAATCAATTGAAAATAATTTTCTTCCATAGCCTAAATTATACGATCGATTCCAAACCATCTTCACTTCAGAGCCATTTGTTAATTGACTTAAATGCAAAGGAATACTTAACGTACCAAGAACTGCATTTTTTAAAGTATCTGGTGAAATATTGGCCCTGTTTAAAATACGAGAAGTATCTAATCCAGCAACAATAGTTAACGAATCAAAATAAGAAGAAGCGCTTCCACGAAAAATCAAATCAGTTGTTTGTTGATTGAATTTAGAATAATATTGGTAGTTTTCTCTAATATTAAAAGCAATCCCTCCAAATCGTTTACCTTGATAGGCAAATCCAGCCCAATTATAATCGAAAAAGATGGAAACACCAGCCTCTGCATAATTTGCGATCGCTTGTTTTTGAGTATTTAAGTCAAATGATTTTTTTTTATTTAAAATATTGTCTTTTACAGAGCTATACAAATTATTTAACTTCTTAGAATCCAATGCTTCAGAATACATTCCAAAAGCAAATTCACTTGAGCCCATTGTTTTTTTCTTTCCTTCATAACCTGTACCCCACCCCAAAGCTGAAGCGTTTATACCTAAACATTGATAATCAGTTAAAAAAGTAGTCGCAACTCCTTTACCAACAGAAGTATAAGCGCTATTTTGAGTTTGCCCTTTAACAAATTGAAAAGTAAATAAAAGTAAAAAGAAGAGAGTAGTTATAGCTTTTAAAGATTTCATTATCAATATAATTTGTGTTTGCTAAAACAAAATTAAACTTTTAATCCATAAAAGCAATTTCTTAAAAACACAAAAGAGGAACAAAATCGTTAAAATATTGTTCCTCTTTTATAAAGTTCGCTAAAACTAAAACAACTACAAAAGTTATATATTCAAATATAAGTACTTTACTTTCATCGACTAACACTATTTATATATTGCTTAATATTCAATTATCAAAACACATTTTTCAACGATAATTCTATAAAATCAAAAAGAGGAACATATTCTTAAAAATATGTTCCTCTTTTTGTTAATTCTGCTAAAACTATAAAACCTAACTTACAACTATGAATTGTATGAAGCAAATTTAAAACTTAATTTCTAATAAGCAACTATTTTAAAAATTATTTTTCTATTTTCTGATATGAAGTTACAATTCCCTTTATTAATGCAGAACTAAATCCACTGTGTTCCATTTCATTGAGCCCAACAATTGTACATCCTTTAGGTGTTGTTACTTTATCAATTTCTTGTTCAGGGTGACTTCCATTTCTTATGATCAATTCAGCTGCCCCTTTTATCGTTTGACTTACAATTTTAGTAGCAGTTTTCGCATCAAATCCAACTTCAATACCTCCTTGTATCATTGCGCGCATAAAACGTAATACATATGCAATTCCACAAGCGCCTAAAATCGTTGCTGATTCCATTAAGTTTTCTTCAATCATCAAGGTCTCTCCTACACTATTAAATACTTCAAGTACAATTCCTTTTCGGTTTAACGCATCTGAATTTGAAGAAATAGCCGTAATTGATTCATTTACAGAAGATGCTGTATTTGGCATAGCCCTAAAAATATCAAATGTTTCAGAAAAACAACTTTGCATTTCATCAATCGTAATACCTGTAGCTACTGAAACTATCGTATGTTTTTTAGGATCAAATAAAGAAGCGTTTTCTGTTAAAAAGGGAATTACATTGTAGGGTTTTAATGCGATAATGATAATTTCACATTCATTAATTACTTCAGAATTACTCGTTGTGAAAAAAGTATTTTCACTTTCAAATTCTTTTAAAGAACTGATGTTTCTCTTAGAACCGTACAAAACAGTTTGTGGATTTCTTTCTCTCATTCCATTTAATAGAGATAAACCAAGATTACCACAACCAATTATTCCAATTTTATTCATTTTATGTTTATTTATTTCCACAAATTTAGGATTTTAAAGTGTTTAAATGTCATATCACAAATGATATAATTGTTATTTTTACAACTTCATAAAAAAGATTCCTTTT
The DNA here is from genome assembly GCA_945902775.1 of Chryseobacterium gleum. Classification (GTDB taxonomy): domain Bacteria; phylum Bacteroidota; class Bacteroidia; order Flavobacteriales_D; family Crocinitomicaceae; genus CAIUKX01. Next base: position 12,420 of record CAMDMY010000039.1, read on the forward strand.
TTACATAAACAACAATATGCGTTATAATTTATCCGAAATAAACGATTTAATTCGAAATAGAAGAACAATCTATCCTGAACAATTCAGTCCAAGAAAAGTTCACAAAGAACAAGTTGAATTACTGTTAAATAATGCGCAATGGGCTCCAACACATGGTAATACGCAACCTTGGAGATTCAAAGTTTTTATGGAAGATGGCCTTCAAAAATTAAGTGACTTTCTTGGGAAAACCTACCTTGAACTCACTCCAAAGGATGAGCAAAATGATCAAAAATTAGCTAAAATGATTACTCGTCCACAAAAATCTTCTGTTGTTATTGCGATTGTAATGGAACGTCAAAAAGAAGAGAAAATATTAGAAATTGAAGAAATTGAAGCGGTTGCATGTGCAGTTCAAAATCTGCATTTATCATGCACAGCTTATGGATTAGGTGGTTTTTGGGCTACTCCAAAATTAATTTATCATCAAAAAATGAATGAATTTTTAAATATTAATGAAAAAGACAAATGTTTAGGTTTGTTCTATATCGGTTACCCAGCAATTGATTGGCCAAAAGCACACCGGAAACCATTGGAGTATACAACAGAATGGATTACTCAATAACTTTATCTATTCAAAAATCAACTTATCGGTTAAAGAAATAATTTATGTTTCTTTACGTTTTAAATTTAATGAAAAAATTCAACTTCATACTCTTTTTTTTACTGACTAATATTAGTCTAAATGCTCAGCGCGAACTATTCCCAACGTATTTCGGTGTTCAAGTTAGACCAATTATACCTTCCAATTTTGGAGGAAGTAAAACTCTAGAAATGAATGGTGGAAATTATAACTTTAAATTGCGCCAAACTATAGGCTATTCTTTTGGTGCAACAATTCGGAAAGGGATCACAAAATTAATCGCTTTTGAGTCTGGCTTAAATTTTACTCAACGTAATTTCTCCTATGAAATGTCGCTAACTGACACTGCTGTTTTAGCAACTGATAATACTTCATTTATAAATTATGAAATCCCTATTAATGGCTTGTTTTACATTCAATTAGGTAGATCAACTTACATGAACGCTTCAATGGGAATTACTACTCGTTTTAGTCCTACAGACATTAAGAAAATAACGGTTACTGGAGGTTCTCATCAATTTGTAAATTATGGATATTATAGCTCAAAAATTGGCGCTAATCTAAATGCCAATCTAGGTTTTGAATACCGAACAACTTCAAAAGGATTCTTTTATTTTGGCGGTTCGATATGCGTTCCAATTAAGCCTATACTTGTTTTTGAATCTATTCACACAGTTTTAAAACAAACAAGTACTAATCGGCTAGTTGGGAATGTCAATGGAAACTATCTTTCATTAGATATTAAGTATTTTTTCCCTTTGATTCGTAAAAACGGTGATCAACCAATGAAAAGTTTAATAGATTAAGGTAATAAAAAATGGATATAAATTCAATTATAAGCAAGTTAAAACTACAACCACACCCAGAAGGTGGATTTTACTCAGAAACATACCGTTCTGAGATCACAATACCAGGAAGAGATCGTCAATTAATGACATCGATTTACTTTCTTTTATCATCAGAAAACGTTTCTAGATTTCATAGAATCAAAAGCGATGAACTTTGGTTTTATCATGCAGGAAGTCCTTTGGTTGTTCATACACTTGCAAATGGTACTCATAAAGAAACAATAGTAGGCTCAAACATAATTGATAATGAGCTTCCTTATTTTTTAGTTCCAAAAGATACTATTTTTGGCTCTACGGTTTTGAATAAAAACAGTTATAGCTTAGTTTCTTGTGTTGTATCTCCTGGCTTCGATTTCAAGGATTTTGAATTGTTTTCAGAGGAGCAATTATTAGTGGATTTCCCTGACCATCAAGATATTATTAAAAAGTTAACGTAAGTTGATTTTTTTTCGATTCAATTTAAAGCTATTTTGACTATATTTGAATCATGAAGTTTGTGTATCCTGAGTTTCTTTGGGCTTTTGGTGTTTTGATAATACCAATTATCATTCATTTATTCAACTTTAGAAAATATAAAACCCTTTATTTTTCTAGTCTTCGCTTCATTCAATTTGTTGATCAACAGACTCGTTCTACTCAAAAATTAAAACATCTTTTAGTCTTAATTGCTCGAATTTTAGCTTTTTCTTTTTTTGTAATTGCCTTTGCTCAGCCATACATTCCTGCGAGTAATTCAAATTCAAAAGGAGGTAAACCAGTAATTTCAATTTATATCGACAATTCGTTTTCAATGGCAATGAAAGGTACCGAAGGTGAATTGATTTCAGAAGCGAGAGAAATGGCACGTACAATTATTTCAAAAGCTAGTCTTGAAACACGTTTCCTTTTAGTTACCAATGAAATGAGTGGTATTGAACAACATCTTGTCACTAAAATAGATGCGCTTGAACGTTTGGATAAAATTGAATTAAATCCTATTACAAGAAATATTGCAGATGTTATTGAATGGCAAAAAAACACCATCAAACACGAACAAGAAACAAATCAAAAAATTGGTGTTCAGCAGTTTATAATTTTATCTGATTTTCAAAAAAACACGACCGACTTTTCAAAATTGAAAGCTGACAACACTTCCTATTTTTACCCAATAAAATTAACGCCTCAAGATGCATCAAATGTTTTCATTGATTCTGTTTGGTTTACTTCTCCAATCCAAAAAATCGGAGAAAACAATGAGTTAAATATTCGAATTAAAAACAGTGGTAAAAATGACCTCTCAAATCTTGAACTACATTTGGAAATTTCCTCTACGAAACGAGATATTTTTATCGATGTAAAAGCAACTGATCAAACAACTACGACAGTAAATTTTACAGAATCAAAAGAAGGTTTCAAAAAAGGTGTAGTCAGTATCAACGACAAACAATTCTTCTCTGATGATGACTACTATTTCAGTTATACTGTAACTAAAAAATCAAATTTACTCATAATCAATGGCGAAAATGCTGTAAATAACATCTCACTTGTTTATCAACTCGATAATTTCTATCAAATCGAGCAAATAGATCAATCAAGTTTTACAACTGATTTTCTAAAAAATAAAGATTTAGTTGTTATAAATGGTGCAAAAGATATTACTTCAGGACTTTCTGATGAGTTAGTTGACTATGCTAAAAATGGTGGTTCTTTAGCATTATTTCCGGGAGAAAATATAGAGTTCAATGGCTGGAACAATTTACTTTCAGAATTAAATATGCCCCGATTAGGAAAAGAAATCTCAGACGGATTAAAAATTAAATCCATTAATTTCGATGATCAGTTTTTTGCATCGGTTTTCGAAAAGAAACCTGAAAATTTAAATTTACCAAGTGTAGCAAAAGCCTATAATACAACTTCCTCTTTCAAAACACAAGCAGTTGGATTAATTAACTTTCAAAACGGTAAACCTTTGTATTTAAGATCTTCAGGGACTTACAATGTATTTTTATTTACAAGCTCACTTTTACCTAATTATGGAAGTTTTACCTCAAATGCTCTTTTCAGCACATTGCTATTAAGAACAGCAGAATTAAGCAATAGAAAAACTCCTATCTCACTAATTATAGGTGAAGAATCAAACTTCCCTGTTTATTCAAAATCGAAAAGTGAATCTCCTATTCGATTGAAAAACGACAAAATAGATTTTATTCCAAGTACTTCTCAAAAGGGAGAAGCCATCTACATTTCTTTAAATGGCATGGAAGCAATTGAAAACCTTGTAGCTGGAACGTATGACTTAATCGATGATCAAAAAATCGGGGTTATTTCGTTAAATTACAACAGAAAGGAATCAGATATCAACGCATATACTCCATCAGAAATTACATCACTTTTAGAAAATCAAGGAATTGAACATATCAAACTTTCAGAAGTAAACGAGGGACAAAGTTTAATGCATATCGACATTGAAAAACCTTATGAATACTGGAGACTTTTTTTAATTTTAGCTTTGCTGTTTATTTTAACAGAAATGGCTTTATTGAAATTTTGGAAAAAATAATTGAAAAGAATAATATACAAGAAGAATGAAAATATTAATCAAAAAAGCTCAAATTTTAGATCCTCAATCTTCTTTTGATGGAAAAAAAATGGATATACTTATCGAAGATGGTATAATTTCTAAAATTGAACCTTCCATTTCTGTTGAAAGCGATAAAGTTATCGAAGGTGATAATATACATGTTTCACAGGGTTGGGTTGATTTAAAAGCAAATTTTTGTGATCCAGGAGAAGAACACAAAGAAACGATTGAAACAGGCTTATTATCAGCTTCTTATGGTGGGTACACGCATGTTGCGATGTTGCCAAGTACGAATCCAGTGGTTGATGGGAAAACGCAAGTACATTATGCGTTGAGAAAAGCTGAAAACGAAGTTACATCTCTACATCCATTAGGTGCAATCACAGAAAAAATGGAAGGGAAAAATCTTTCTGAAATGTACGACATGTATCAATCTGGAGTTCGTTTATTTACGGATGATTTAGAACCAGTGAATTCAGGAATAATGTATAGAGCTTTATTGTATGCTAAAAATTTCGGAGGTAAAATCATTGCTTTTTCAAGAGATGCTTCAATGGCTGGAACTGGAATGGTAAATGAAGGAGAAGCTTCAACTAAAACTGGTTTAAAGGCAGATCCAACAATTGCTGAAATTATTCAAACTGAAAGAAATATTCGCCTTTTAGAATATACAGATGGATCACTTCATTTGACGGGTGTTTCTTGTGCCGAAAGTGTAAACTTAATTCGTGAAGCAAAGAAAAAAGGGTTGAATGTAACAGCCGATACACACGCTTCTCATTTGGTATTTAACGAAACGGCCGTTTTAGGATTTGATTCTAATTTCAAATTGATGCCTCCATTAAGAAGAGAGTCAGATAGAATAGCACTTTGGGAAGGTTTAAAAGATGGTACAATTGATACGATTGTTTCTGATCACCGTCCACACGATAAAGAAGAAAAAGATGTTGAATTTGATAATGCTTCATTTGGAAACATAGCATTGCAATCCGTTTTTGGCTCATTAAATCTTTCAAAAGAAGCTGATTTAAAAGCGATTGTAAATGCAATTTCCATCAACTCAAGAACTATTTTAGAAATCAATACTAAACCAATTGAAGTTGGAACAAAAGCAGATATTACCGTATTTGATCCTACTCAAAAATGGGTATTCGAAAAAGAAAATGTACTTTCTTCTACATACAACTCCCCTTTTATAAACCAAGAATTAATCGGTGAAGTAAAAGCGGTGATCAATAACGGAAATTTCGCAATTAAAGAAAAAGGTTAAAATGACAAGAAAGAGATCATTTATTAAACAATTTTGGGAGGACAAACAAATGATTGGTTCTGTTCGTCCGAGTTCAAGTTTTCTTGCGGAGAAAATGTTGAAGCATATCGATTTTAATACAGATAAAATAATTGTTGAACTTGGTCCAGGAACAGGTGTCTTTACAGAAAAAATTATCGCAAAAATGGGAGTAGATTCAAAACTTTTGGTATTTGAATTAAACAAAACATTTATTCGAAATCTGAGAAAAACAATCAAAGACGACCGCGTTATTTTAATCAATGATAGCGCTGAAAAAATTGAAGAATACTTGATTAAATACAGTCTTCACAAGGCTGACGTAATTATTTCTTCTTTACCGCTATCTAATTTCCCTCAAGAACTAAAAGAGACCATTGTACAGAATTCGCACAAAGCATTAAAAACATTTGGGAAATATATTCAATTTCAATATTCTCGTTCCAATAAAGAATTTTTTAGATCCATATTTGATAAAGTTTCAATTGGATATACAGTTTTAAACTTCCCTCCTGCTTTTGTATTTAATTGCGAAAAACATTAACTATATTTTAAAACACATTTTAAAACTCTGACATCATGCAAATAATTCTAAGTCAACTTGAAATTGACCAAAAAATAACTCGATTAGCACATCAAATAATCGAAAATACTTTTGAAAACGAGACGTTGTTCATCGGAGGAATTAGTGGCAATGGTATTCAGTTAGCTGAAAAAATAAAACAGATCATTTCTGAGCATTCAAATCAAACGATTCATGTTTTTGAAATGGTGGTTGATAAAAAAGAACCTTGGGCTCACCCGATTGAACTTTCAATTGAGCAATCTACGATGAAAAATGGGTATATATTGTTGGTTGACGATGTGATTAATTCAGGAAAAACTATGCAATATGCATTGGTTAAACTTCTAGAACAAGCAACTAAAGCTATCAAAACAGTTGCACTTGTTGACCGTCAACATAGAAGATATCCAATCAAAGCTGATTTCGTTGGAATTAGTTTATCGACAACTTTAAAAGAGCGAGTTGAAGTGACACTTTCTGCTGAAAACTCCCATGCATATTTAAAATAATCATCCCAATGAAAAAAATTACTGAATCGTCTTCAAATTATCAATCATTAGATACGATGTCAACATTTGACTTATTATCTAATATGAACAAAGAAGATAAATCTGTCCCTTTAGCGATTGAAAAAGAGATTCTAGCTATCGAAGCGTTCATTGAAGTTTGCTTTTTAAGAATGAAGCAAGGTGGACGTTTATTTTACATCGGAGCAGGAACAAGCGGAAGATTGGGTATTGTTGACGCAAGTGAATGTCCACCCACATTTGGTGTTGCTCACGGAGTTGTAGTTGGTATTATTGCAGGAGGAGATTCAGCTATTCGAAGAGCTGTAGAATTTGCTGAAGATGATATGAATCAGGGTTGGAAAGATTTATCAGAGTTCAACATCAACTCATCAGATACAGTTGTTGGAATTGCAGCTTCTGGAAGTACACCTTATGTTTTAGGTGCTTTAAAAATCGCAAAAGAAAATGGTGTATTAACGGCTGGGATTTCTTGTAATCCAGGAAGTCCACTTTCTGAATTAGCTGATTTCCCAATCACTCCAGAGGTAGGTCCCGAATTTGTTACAGGAAGTACACGAATGAAATCAGGAACCGCTCAAAAGTTAGTTTTGAATATGATTTCAACTTCTTTAATGATTAAATTAGGTCACGTTAAAGGTAACCGTATGGTTGATATGCAATTGAGCAACAACAAGTTAATAGATCGAGGAGTTAAAATGATTTTGGAAGAAGTAAATATCAGTTATGAAGAAGCGGAAGCTTTACTGAAAATTCATGGTTCTGTTCGAAATGTTGTGAATGAATTGAAGAAATAGTTTCCGAAATATAATCTTAAAAAAAAAAAAGCATCAAGAGTAAAATTTTGATGCTTTTTTTATGGATCTGATCTCACTAGTAAAATATGTCGCCCTTTCAGGGCTAGTGAATTAATTTGATATTCAACGATGGGCTTCACCCATCGCTAATGGATTTGTCCCTTTCAGGGATAGTGAAAATTGAATCTACTTCCTCCAAGCATCAAATGCTTTGATTTGTGGGGTATTCATTTTCGCTAACGGTTTCACTTCGTACTCCATGTAGAAATTTCGATCTACTTCAGGTAATGTCATTTGGATTATTCTACCAGCTCTTAAAACGGTAATGTGTTTTAAATCGTTATCGAAATATTTCAACCATTTATCTAGTTCACCTAAACAAGCATATTCGTTTACAGCGATAATTTCATCTTCCAACATTAATCCACCTAAATTGGCAGGACTTCCAGTATAAATTACTTTAATGATGAAATTTTGACCTTGAGGAATTGTTTTAAAACCTAATCTTCCATGAGAATAAAATTGCGAAGGTTTGTGATGTAATTCTAAACCGATAAAATCAAACGCATCTGTTAGAATAGATTCATAAGGACGGTTTCCGTGAACAAAATCTTCAAAGAATGAATCGAATGAAATTCCTGAAACTTTTTCTAATACAAATTTATAGTCTGCTTCTGAAACCCCTTTTCCTTTTAAGTAGTAATCAAAATACAAACGCTGCATAACAGTATCCAATCCGAATTTACTTTCTGTTGCTTCTAAAATCATTACATCCGTTACAAAAGCTAATAAACATCCTTCTGTATAAATAGAAACTTTACGAGCAGGAGCACCTGGCACATATCCGTCCAACCAAGTATCAAATGAAGATTCAGCAACAGAATAATTGAATCGTCCGTGATTATCGAAATGTTTTTGCAATTGCTTGTTCATTTCCAATAAATATTGGTCCAATGAGAAAACACCGCTTTTGTAAAGCATTAAGTCACCCATATAGGTTGTCACCCCTTCACAGATATACCCTAATTCTGAATAATTTTCTTTCGTGAAATCGTAAGGATACATATCGGCAGGTCGAATTGCTTTTACATTCCATGTATGGTATAACTCATGTGAAGAAACTCCTAGTAATTCTTTGTACAAAGACGCGAAAACTTCATAACTAGGACCTATCGTAATTACCGTAGAACGTTGGTGCTCAACTCCGTGATATGCTTTATAAGGTAAAATATGAATTAGAAAATGATATTCTGGAACAGGAAATTCTAAAAATTTATCTAATTGCTTCGCTGTAAATGCTTTAAAATCTTTTATCAAACGTTTCCAATCTGGTTTCACTTCACCATTTAGCCATAAATGAAAAATTGTTCCATTTACTTCGTATTGATTGTACTGTAATGAATTTGAACAAATAAAAGGGGAATCTGCTAATTCTTCAAAATTACTAGCTGACAAAACTGTCCCTTCCTGTTTCATCGAACCTGCTATTTTCCAATCAGTTGGAATAGTTAATTCTAATTCAACTGGTTCTTCTTTTGTTTCTTCTGTAAAAACGCAACAATTAACCGGATTTACATATAATTGTTCTGCATTTAAAAACGTTGAACCTGCATTTAACTCAGCAGCGAAATAAGAATATTCAACTCGGATTTCTGTTTTTCCATCGGTATCCACTTGCCAAGCATCTTTGACTAATTTCTTAAAAGAAACAGCTTTATTATTCTGATCGAAGATTCTAAATCCTTTTACATTTTTAGCAAAATTTCCTAATTCATATCTTCCTGGTCTCCAACTAGGTAATTGAACCTTTGTCATTTTAGAATTAACAGAAAATGTTGCTTTTATTGAAATATATTGTTGTGAAGGATTTTCACTTGAAAAAGAATATTTTACCATTTTTTAAAGATTTCGAATCTCAAAGATAATGGATAAATGAGGTTTTACTTATAGTGTTTAAAAGAATTACTCAACGCCCTTTGTTTATAACGTTTCAAAAACATTCTTCTGATTTCTTTAAATAAAAAACCGAGAATCAAGTTTTAACACTTAATCTCGGTTATGGTATTATACTTTTAAGATTGAACTTAAGCGTACATTTCTAATTGAATTTGAGCTATTTTCTCATCCTCTAAATACGCATCGTAAGGCATCATTTTGTCGATTATTCCATTAGGTGTAATTTCAATTACTCTATTAGCAACCGTTTGAACTAATTCATGATCATGAGAAGTAAAAATCAACGAACCTTCGAAAGCTGTCATTCCGTTATTCAAAGCTGTAATCGACTCCAAATCTAAGTGATTCGTAGGCTCATCCATCATTATTAAATTCGCTTTATTGAACATTACTTTTGATAACATACAACGTACTTTTTCTCCTCCAGAAAGAACTTTTGCACTTTTAAATGCTTCTTCACCAGAGAACAACATTCTACCTAAGAATCCACGTAAATTAACTTCTTCTTTTTCTTCATCCGTTTGAGCATATTGTCTCAACCATTGAATCAAAGGAAGGTCATCTTTAAAGTAAGAACTGTTATCATTTGGTAAATAAGCAGTTGTAATCGTTGTTCCGTAAGTAAATTCACCAGTATCTGAAGAAGTATTTCGGTTTAAAATTTCAAATAATGCAGTAATAGCAACTGAATTTTTAGATAAAATAACTGCTTTATCTCCTTTGTTTAAAGTGAATGTTAAGTTTTTAAACAATGTCTCACCGTCAACTGTCTTACTTAAATTATCGACAGAAAGGATTTGATTTCCTGCATCACGCTCTTGGTGGAACGTAATTCCTGGGTATTTACGACTTGATGGTTGAATTTCTTCTAAATCCAACTTATCAATCATTTTTCTTCTACTTGTAGCTTGTTTAGATTTAGAAGCATTCGCCGAAAAACGAGAAATAAAGTCTTGTAATTCTTTTTTCTTCTCTTCCGCTTTTTTGTTTTTATCTGCTCTTTGTCTCAACGCTAATTGAGAAGATTGGTACCAGAAAGAATAATTTCCAGTGAAAATTTGAATTTTAGAGAAGTCGATATCACAAACATGTGTACAAACTGTATCTAAAAAGTGTCTATCGTGAGAAACTACAATTACTGTATTTTTGAAATCTAACAAGAAATCTTCTAACCATGTAATTGTTTTAGCATCCAAATCGTTGGTAGGCTCATCTAAAATCAATACATCTGGATTACCAAATAAAGCTTGTGCAATTAACACACGTACTTTTAAATTGTTTGGCAATTCTTCCATTAAAGAATAATGCAATGACTCTTCTATTCCTAAGTTACTTAATAAAGATGCTGCATCTGTTTCAGCATTCCATCCTTCTAAGTCAGCAAATTCACCTTCTAATTCAGAAGCTCTCATTCCATCAGCATCAGAAAAATCTTCCTTTGCATATAATGCATCTTTTTCAGTCATTATTTCAAAAAGACGCTGATGCCCCATTATAACTGTTTGAAGAACAGGATACGAATCAAAAGCAAAGTGATTCTGACTTAAAACAGCCATACGTTTACCTGGTTCCAATTCTGTTCGACCTTTTGTAGGCTCTTGATCACCAGTTAAAATCTTTAAAAATGTTGATTTCCCTGCACCATTCGCTCCAATAACGCCATAGCAGTTGCCTTCTACAAATTTTAAATTAACGTCGTCGAAAAGAACACGCTTTCCAAATTGAAGGGATAAATTGTTTACCGTAATCATACTGTTTGTCTGAATTTTGGCGCAAAGATACGGATAATTTCTTAGTGTTGAAATTAAGATTTAAAGAGTTTTTTATTGTGTTGATGTGCTGTGTACATACAACGGATGTTATCCGTTGTTACAAGATCGGCCGTTCCGATGGAACTTGGATGTAATATGCTTATACAATGGATGTTATCAGTTATTAAAGGTTAGGCGTTTCGATGGAGCTTTTTATTGAAAATCACTCTTCATCCTCGAATTCAAAAGGATAATTTCCGAAATAAGGAGTCAATCGTTTAATTTGATAAACACTTCGATCGTATGAGTTGGAAAGAGCAATAATACATACTGTATCCCCTCTTAGTGTAGCATAACAACCTGTATTTCCGTGCCACCATCCAGTATGAAAGAAATAGGGTTGTTTATTTTCCAATTCCACCATTCGAATTCCTAAACCATAATTTTTAGTTCCAGCATTTTCGTAACTATACCCTTTAAACATTTGTTCTTTAGATGATTTACTTAGAAAATTATTGGAATAGGTTCCTTTATCTAATTTTAACAAATCACGTGCTGTACTAAACATATTTTTATCGCCATACACATAATCCAAGTAATCAAATCGTTGTCGCACCATATTTGAATTATAAGATTGCGCAACACTATCATAATTTCTAGAATTATCTAAAATAAAACTATTCGTCATTTTTAATGGTTTAAAAATCAACTTTTCCATTGCTTTTGGAAACCTCAAATCTGTCACTTTCTCAACTATTAATGCAAGAAGCGCATAATTTGTATTGCAGTAAGCGAAATGATTATCCGGTTTGAAATTCAAAGGAAATTTATATTTCTTCAACAACAGGAGTACATCTCTATTTGTTAATGGTTTACTTAAAGGCCAACTATTATAGGTGAAATAACCATAATAAGGAATCCCGCTTCTGTGATTTAATAGCATTCGAACCGAAATACCTTCATATGGAATTTCAGGTAAAAAATTACGAATATCTTCATCTAATAAAATTTTCTTTTGATCTACTAAACGAAGAATAGCAATACAGGTTGAAACTTTACTTATAGAAGCTAAATGCAAAGGCGTTGAAGGACTTACCTCTTTCTTTTGCTCATAATTTGCATATCCATTGTATTTTTCAAGGATAATTTTACCATTTTTAGCTACTAAAAACATTCCGTTAAAACGATCTGAACCTAAATAATCATTGTAAAAGTTTAAAGCTTTTTGTTTTTTCGACTGTACAAATTCTTTATCGACTTTATTAAACTTAACATGATAATTTAATTTACCTAACTCTTTTTCATGCTTCATTTTATCTGAAGTATGACAAGAAATAAAGAATAGACCGATTAAAAAAAGCAGAGAGAAATTTTTCATAACTGGTTCAAAGATAAAAAACTTAAAAGGTTTAACTTCTATTCCCTCTTGCAAAATACTACATCTTTTTATAGAATTTATTAACAATTAAACTTGACAATAATCATATTTTGAAATTGATTTTGGTCATTTAAAAATAAATCAAAAAACTAGAACTTTGCTTTAAATTAAGATGTTAAATTATGAATACACAGGTAAATATTTCAGAAAAAGAAGCAAATTTAGAAGCTAACAGACACGGTTTAATCTGTGTGATTATTTTAATTATTGGATGTCTCGGTGGTATTACAGTTGGATACAGAGCGATTGAAAGTATAATAGCTTTAACTTTAGTTGTTCTTCCCACTATGACAACTTTAAGTTTATTACTTGCAGTAGCTCCAATGAAATGGATTATTCGAATGGCTTTAATAAGTGTCACAATGGATTTATTAATTCTTACTTATTACTTTTTTGTAGGCTAACCGAATAAATAACCTATTTTTTATAGCATCTTGAAAAATCAATATGCTATTTAATTGTTTAAATAATAGGTTAGATCAAAAATATAAATAAAGCCATCAAATACTTATTTCAACATCAAATTCCAAAAGGTTCATTATCTTTGTTTTTAAGTTAATTAAAACAAATTATGAAATATATTTATCTCTTTTCTTTTTTATCAATTACGCTTTTCTCCTGCTCTAAACAAAAAATAGAAAAACAAGCAAAAATAGACGACTCAACTATCACTAGTTATCTAACCAAAAAGAACTTAACTGCTAATAAAACAAGTACAGGTATTTATTATATCATTGAAAAGGAAGGTACTGGTATATTTCCTAAATCATCTTCTCAAGTTCGTGTAGAATATAAAGGTTATTATTCTGACGATGCTGTTTTTGATTTTAGCGATACAATGGGGGTTATTTTTGGTTTACAAAATGTAATCAAAGGCTGGACAGAAGGCATCACTTATTTCAAAGAAGGAAGCGAAGGAAAATTATTTATTCCATCAGCATTAGCATATGGACCAAAAGGAAGTTCAAACATTCCAGGTAACTCGGTTTTGATATTTGATATCAAATTAAAAGATGTTTATTAATAAATTATTAATTTATTATTTATATCCAACATTTTATAAATCAATCAATTGAGTATTTACATTAAACTTTTTTAAAAAATTTTATCTAAATCACTTGTGTAATAAGAAATAATACATAACTTTGCAACGTCTTAAGCGAAAGACATACACAATATTTCACTTTAATATCTTTAGATTTAAAGTTCGATTGTTTTCGAAAAGTCGTAAGACTTACAAAATATTGGTTCGGTAGTTCAGTTGGTTAGAATGCCGCCCTGTCACGGCGGAGGTCGCGGGTTCGAGTCCCGTCCGGACCGCAAGTCTCGTATGGCTGCGGGAATCAGAAAAGCTCTGCAAGTATCAACTTTGCAG
>CAMDMY010000040.1 GCA_945902775.1 Chryseobacterium gleum
AATACTAACCGTCTCGTGTGGAGGTAATGACTTTTCTTTTACCAAAGAAAAAAAGAAATATTCTATTTCAATAGTTGATTTTAACACTTTATTGACAGAAGAAGAAAATGATGTTTCTTTTCCGACGTGGTTCAATGATTCAATAATTAAAGCACATAAAATTAAAAAAATTATCCGCAAATCATTCCCACGAAACAAGGATGACGAAGGAAAAACAACTGTTTTAAAAAGTACTGTTCCGAGAGAAATTAGAGAATTTTATTTTAATCCTTTTGGAAGTTTAATTCAATTAAATGTCCATAATTATTATGATGATAGAGAAATTGGGTCGGTGCTTTTTAGTTATTCTGGCAAAAAAGATTTCTTCGGATTTGCAACCGTAACAAGAAATACCTTTGTATCAAAAACAGCAAAACCTTTTTCATATGAAGAATCATTAGACCCTGATCAACGTGAATTAGATTTTAGAATTCATGCAAAAAGAAAAAATTACAACAAATGTTTGGTTTATCAAGACATGGAAACAGGTGATTATTTGTTTTTTATTCCCCGTAAAAAATATTGGGGAGTTATGTCGGTTGATTCACTATTAGCTCCTAATCCACAAGACGTAATCGTTTTGGGAACGCCAAGACACCCTTATAAAAAATACCAAGTAACAAATAAAGTAAATGAAAAAAACGTTCGTTTGTTTACATACCAAAAGAAACATCGAAAAGTCATTAATCATTTTATTAAAAAAGAATATCCCTTTGATTATAAAAGGGATTTCATTTACAGTAAAAAAGGAATCTGTAGAGGGTATATAGATTCAACATTTAGTGATGATGTTTTTGTGACACGAAATGTTTCAGAAATTCAATACAACAAGAAAAAGGAACCCATCCGAATTATCCACCGAAAAGAAAATGCTGAAAACGAAACCGAGTTTTTTTCTCTAGAATTATTTGAATATGAACACTATTAAAAATTTATCAAAAATTGCCTTTATTTATTGTCTTTTAACGACCTCTTTTGGTGTTTATTCACAAAAAATTGAGACCGAAAGCTACAAAGGGAAAGAGTATTTTGTGTACCCATTTAAGATGAGCGTGCAAAATAAACAAGCTTACTTTAATTCTATTATTTCAAGTAAAAAGCATTTGAATACTATTATTGATATGCTTAAGAAAGATATCTGGAAAGATTTAACCCCAGAACAATATGCTCAAACGGTTAAATTATTTAAAAATCAGATTAAAAATTTTAGAAAATTAAGCAAAAAGGATAAAAGTCCCCAACAGCATCAACTAGCAAAAGCGATTCGTGAAAATCCATATCCTCTGTTAGACCAAGAGTATGAAAGAGATGTAGATATTCAACCTTGTTTGGATGCAATTCCAGATGGAATGTATATTCAGTATTTTTACGATTTTGCTTTAATTGACCATCAAAATCAGTTAAACTTAGAAACGAAAAGGGCAGCAGGTATTTTTGAAATTAAAAATAATGTATTAAATGGAAATGCCATCTGGTTCAATTTTAAAGGAGATACGCTAAAGAAAGGAGTCTTTAAAAATGGATTGAAAGAAGGGGAATGGTACTTTGAAAAAAGAGAAATCGAAAATCGTTTAACAAAAGAAATGATTCAAGATTACATACACAAAGGAGCTCCCTACATCGATACTATTATTGAAAAAATGGAATACCATAAAGGGGTTCGAAATGGATTTTATACCCAAAATGGAAATGTAGATTTTCCTTTTTATGAAGGTGCTTACTTAAACAATGAACCTGCTGGAAATTGGAAAGAAAGATTACTATTTACTTCCAATTTTATTCTTGGTGACCAAGCAAAAGAAGAGGAACTCAAAAAATTAAAAAACAATTCATTAATAACAGCAACTTATACTTTCCCGAAAGAAAAGAAAATTGTAAAACAACCAATCATTCGAAATGAATTGATTACGGATGAATACGATGAAAATTTCAATTTTAATTATGAGTATGAGCCATATGATGTAAATAAAGATTTATTTGAAATTGCCTTTATTGAAGAGCCTAATTTAGAATTAGACGAAGAAAATTCAAACTCTTATGAAGGGGAAGAATACAACGAAGAGTATTACGATGAAGGTGAGGGAGGAGAGTATTCTCATTACGATTATGAAGAAGGCGAAAGTAATTTTCAATATACCGTTTACGATCAAAAGAATGAAAAAGACGTTAATAGAGGGCGCGCAATTGATAGTCTTGGTCTGAAATTTAATTACGATGGAATATATGAGCGTCATTATACAAATGGTCAACTAATGTTCCGTTATGAATTCAAAGACGGAAAACTTCAAAAAGAAGATACTATTTTTTGGGACAATGGGAATCCGTATGATGTTGTCAATTTTCAGAAGGATTCAAACCAATACATTCAATCTGTGTATGATTACGATGGTAAATTATACAATGAAATAGTATTTGATTCAAAAGGGGATTTTGTTCGTGTTAATTTTGAACCAAATTACACTAAATACCATTTTATTGAAGGTGTAATCGCAAAAGAAACAGAAGGGTCTACGTTTTTAAGTTATGACAAAATGGATACCTTAGCTTTTAAACTAGATGCTGATTCAGTCTTAATCTGGAAATCGTGGAACTTAGATGATTCAACTAAATTGTTTGAAAGAACCTATTTCCCAAAGGATAGAATTTTAAAATTCAGTAACTATTCAATGTCAGGTAAAACGACATTAAAAGGGGAATTAACATTTAATGAAGATTTCAAAAGTTGGACTGGTGAAGAATCTTTTTCATTTCAAAATTTAACCCTGAAAAGCCAAAAATCGGCTTCTTTTTTTAATCAATATTATAATGAATCGATAACCACTGATACAATTCCTCAATTAAATGTAAATGAGTACGACCAAATTTTTGATGTAACAACAGATAATATTTTATTTAAAGATGGAAAACCTTTTTCAGGTCCTTTTTCTTTGAAATTTAATATGGAAAAACCTGCATTCAAAATAGGAAAAAGTATACAAATTGATTTACCAATCGCAGAATTATATCAAGGAAAATTGTATAAAGATTACGAACGTTTCAAGAAAACAGGAAAATCAAAATATCCGGGATACATTAATACAATCGATTATAGCGAAATTCTAGACGATCATAGTAGTTTGATTTTTAACTCATTAACGCCATTTTTAGGATCGTTGGTTATTTATCCTGAAGTGTATTTAGATGAAGAAACAAACAAATACGATGAAATGAAAGAAGATCCAACAGCTAAATTGATTGTTGGAAATTACAGAGAGGGAAAACCAGATGGGCTTTGGACAATTAAAGATCAATTTGGTGAAATTCAAAGTGAAATTCCTTTTACTAAGGGCGAAATAAATGGTGTGTCGAAAACCTATTCTACAGCTTATCCTGTAAACGAGGAAGAGGAATACTCTGAAACTGAAAACAAATATGCGGCTGATACTTTTCCTAAGAAAAAATTAAACTATTTATCGTATGTAGAAAATTACAAAAATGGGATGGTTCATGGGGAATCTGTTCGATACAATTGGTTAGGTGAAGTAGAATTGAAACAAAATTATGTTGAAGGTTGGAAACAAGGTCCTTCGTTTGAACGTAACAATTATGCCATCACCAAAATGAATTATTTAGATGATGCTCTAGACGGTTATATGCAAACGTATTTAACAATTAAAGGTCAAGATTCTATTTTATTATACGATTTAAATTTCCAAAATGGAATGCTACAAGGTGAATCAAAATCATACCATACAAATGGGGAATTATCAAAAAGAGGTTTCTTTTTAAACGGTCAATCGATTGATGATTACGAAGCATTTGATTCATTAGGATTCAAATATCATTATGTTAAATTTTTATATTCTTTCCCGATTGAAGAGAAAATTTGGGAAGAAAACGAATTGAGTGTTCGTTATACGTTTGATTGGAGAGATTCTATTTATTTCTCACCTTCTGATATTACTTCATCGGAGTCGTTGGAAGAAATGTTAGCCGATTTAGGAATTGGAGATGTTGATGGCGAGTATTATGGTCGTCCAAGTTTGGTAGAAAAAACGGGAATTGATTACCATATGACAAAGTATTATCCAAACGATACGATTGCCAGAGATGGAGAAATTTCAGCAGGGAAAAAAGTGGGCTGTTGGAAATACTTCAACTATTACGGTGTATTGTTGAACGAAGTAGATTATCAAGATTCGATTATTACATTAAACGATTCTATTCAATTTAAATCGAAAGGTATTATTACCGATTACAATGAAAAAGGGAAGCCGATTCGTAAAAGTTTCATTATCGAAAAATTTGAAAAATACGATTGCTCTCATACAGATCATTACGAAATTCGACAATTATACACGATTTGGCAAGCGAATGATACAATGAAATTTAAAAACGGATACGTGAAAAATCATTACGATAATGGCGTGTTACAAAACGAGGGAAGAATGGAAAATGGATTACCAACAGGAGTTTGGAAATTCTATGATCCGTTCGGTAAATTAAACCAAGTAGGTGTTTACGTAATGGGTAAACGCGACGGAAGATGGTTAGCAGGAGATTTATCTAAAACGAAATATTTAGGTGATATCTGTTTAAATCCAAATCTACCAGATTTAGAAGAAGAGATTAAAAAACGTGAAAGTCAGTTGGATATCGTTATTACAAATTATCAATTAGGAAAGGCTTTGAACAAAGAATTCTTTGATATCAACTGGTCTGAAATTGAGAAAAAATAAAGAGGAATTAAATTTTAGAAGCAACAAAATAGGTTGAAATAGGAGAGAAAACGGGGAATGTTTTGAATGCGCTGGAATTTGAAAAATAAAATTGACAGTAAAACAATTTAAAAATTCTCTATTAAAACCAATTTGACTTAAATAGTTGGGTAAATAATTAATATTAATTAAAAATAGCGAATTCATATTAAATATGGTTTAAAAGTTGGTAGTTTTGCGTCAAAATGTAAAATTAACAGGCTACTATGACAAAAGAACAACTTTTATCAAAACTTTGGGAGCAATACACTGCAATTACTCCATCTGCAGAAAAAATTCATACGCTTTTAGGAGAAAAAGGTCAAGTTATTACAAATGACCATATTGCAATTAGAACCTATAACGATACACGTATCAATATTTCGGTTTTAGAAAAACCTTTTTTAGCAGTTGGATATGAACCAATGGGTGAATATGTTTTTGAATCAAAAAAATTGTATGCTAAACATTACCAACATACGACAGATACAAAAGCTCCTAAAATTTTCATTTCAGAATTGGAATTAGAAAAATGTTCTTTTGAATTAAGAAATACTGTTAACGATTTCTTAGATAATTGTGATCAAACTTCTTTTACTAATCCTGATTTATTATTTACCGGAAGTGTTTGGGAAAAGCCATCTTATACTAAATACAATACTTTAAGAGAAGAATCAGAATATGCTGCTTGGATGTATGTATATGGATTTAGAGCGAATCATTTTACAGTAAACGTAAACGATTTAACCGACTTCTCCACTTTAGAATCATTGAATGATTTCTTAGAAGAAAAAGGATGGAAATTAAACGCTTCAGGAGGTAAAATAAAAGGTACTCCAGCACAATTATTAGAGCAGTCGAGTACTTTAGGAGATGTTCAAGTAATTGACTTCATTGAAGGGAAATACAGTATTCCATCTTGTTATTATGAATTCGCTTTGAGATACGAAGATAATAACGGGAAAATCTATCAAGGATTTATCGCTTCTTCAGCTGATAAAATTTTCGAAAGTACAGATTTAAAATTGGCTTATTAAATTGTCATATAGGATAGGGTTTAAACCCTATCCTATATGAATCAATAAGTTTCCTATTTATAGGAAACGTTCTAATGTCTTTTTACTATTTTTACACCTCCATATTTAAACTCTAGTAAACTAATAGATTATGAAAAGCCAAGAGACGTTTATTTTCGATTTTGATAGTACTTTTATACAAGTTGAAGCCTTGGATGTTTTATGCGAAGTAATTTACGAAAACAGCGTTGCAGGTCAACAAGTGTTGCACGAAATTCAACATTTGACCAACCTTGGAATGGAAGGAAAACTTTCTCTAAAAGAATCGTTAACAAAACGTATCAATTTATTACAAGCAAATCGCGATCATTTAGGGACTGTAATTGATGTTTTACGTCACAAAGTAACTGATTCTGTTACACGCAATCGTAGCTTTTTCAAGCAGCATGCTGAAAATATTTACATCATTTCAAACGGGTTTAAAGAAATCATTATTCCCATCGTTCAAGAATATGGAATTAAACCAGAACAGGTTTTAGCAAATACTTTCCGATTTGATCACAATGGAAAAATCATTGGTTTTGATGAGAAAGATGAATTGTGCGAAAACAAAGGGAAAGTTCTTAAAATCAAATCATTAGAATTAGAAGGAGAAGTGATTATGATCGGTGACGGTTATACAGATTACGAAACACTTCAAGGTGGTGCAGCTTCTAAATTTTATGCGTTTACAGAGAACGTTAGTCGTAAAGTCGTAATCGAAAAAGCAGATCGTTTGGCGCCATCGTTAGACGAAATTTTATATGATTTATCCTACAAAGCTTCTGTTTCTTATCCTAAAAATAGAATCAGTGTTTTATTATTAGAAAATATTCACCCGGATGCTGTTCGTATTTTTGAGCAAGAAGGATATTCAGTTGAAACAGTTAAAGGTTCATTAAGTGAAGATGAATTGTGTGAACGAATCAAAGACATTTCTATTTTAGGTATTCGCTCTAAAACGCAAATTACACCAAAGGTTTTAGATAGCGCAAAGAAATTACACGCCATTGGAACTTTCTGTATCGGGACAAACCAAGTAAATTTAGAAGAATGTTCAACACGTGGAATAGCGGTTTTCAATGCTCCTTATAGTAATACACGTTCTGTAGTTGAGCTTGCTTTAGGAGAAATGATTATGTTGATCCGTAGTACGTTCGAAAAAAGCACCAAATTGCACAATGGTGAATGGGATAAATCTGCCAATGGAAGTGTTGAAATCAGAGGGAAGAAATTAGGAATTATAGGTTACGGAAGTATTGGAGCTCAATTTTCAGTAATCGCTGAAGCCTTGGGTATGAAAGTTTATTTCTACGATGTAACGGATAAATTAGCTTTAGGAAATGCTAAAAAATGTTCTTCTTTACAAGAGTTATTAGCGCTTTCAGATGTTGTTACTTTACACGTTGATGGAAGAAAAGCAAATGCCAACTTGATTGATTCTGCTGCTTTTGAATATATGAAAGATGGTGTTGTTTTCTTGAACCTTTCAAGAGGTCACGTGGTGGATATTGAAGCATTGATAGCGAACCTTAAATCAGGTAAAGTAAAAGGAGCAGCGATTGATGTTTTCCCATACGAACCAAGTAGCAACGATGAAAAATTCACATCTGAATTATGCGGACTTCCAAATGTTATTTTAACACCACACGTTGGGGGAAGTACAGAAGAAGCACAATTTGATATAGGTAATTTTGTTTCTAGAAAGATTATTAGTTACATCAATACAGGAAGCACTTTTGGAAGTGTGAACTTACCAGAAATTCAATTGCCAGAATTTCAAAGTGCTCACAGAATTATGCATATCCACGAAAACGTAAAAGGTATTTTAGCACAAATCAATACTATTTTATCAGAATTCGACAACAATATTATCGGTCAGTATTTGAAAACAAATGAAAATATGGGGTACGTAATTACCGATATTGACAATCTTCACAATACCGATTTAGAGAAAAAATTAAAAGAAATTCCAAATACAATAAAGTATAGAATTTTGTATTAAAAGAACTTGAGATTAACATCTTTCCCCCTTTGGAGGGGGATCAAAGGGGGAGGATGTTTATACTTAAAAATGAAGTAAGTTTTACCCTGAATATATTAGGTGAACTTCATCTCAAAAGATTTAAGTTTTTCCTCCCCCCTGCCCCCCTCTGAAGGGGGAAAACAAAATGAAACTAGAAATTTTAGCAAATTCAATCGAAGGTTCACTTCATTCCGATCATACTTTACGAACACTTTATGCAACCGATGCATCTGCTTATAGAGAAATGCCGTTGGTTGTTGCCGTTCCAAAAACGAAAGATGATATTCGAAAAATCATCAATTTCGCGCGTGAAAATAAAGTGGGAATTGTACCTAGAGCTGCCGGGACGTCATTGGCTGGTCAAGTGGTTGGAAATGGAATAATCGTTGATATTTCTCAAAATTTTACTAAAATAATCGAAGTTAATAAAGAAAATCATTTTGCTATCGTTCAGCCAGGTGTTATACGTGACGATTTAAATCACCACTTAAAACAATTTGGATTGTTCTACGGACCAGAAACTTCAACAAGCAATCGTTGTATGATTGGAGGAATGGTTGGTAATAATGCCTGTGGTGCAAGATCAGTTGTTTATGGTTCGGCAAGAGAACATTTAATTTCAATCAAAGGATTTTTAGCGGATGGAAATGAAGTTGAATTTGGTAGTTTAACGAACCAAGAATTTGAAGATAAATGTGCTGGAAAAAATGGAATTGGCGAACTTGAAAAATCAATTTATCAGCATGCTAAAGGATTGCTTTCAAATCCGGTAAACAGACAATTATTTGAAGACAATTATCCAAAGAAAAGTATTCCAAGAAGAAATACAGGATATGCGTTGGATTTAATAGGAGACACTTCTCCATTTGGTGAGTTCGAAGAAAAATTTAATTTCTGTAAACTGATTGCAGGTTCAGAGGGGACTTTGCTTTTCTCTACCGAAATTAAATTGAATTTGGTTCCTGCTTTAAAACCTTTTGCTGGATTGGTTTGTATTCACTTCAAAAGTATAAATGAATCGCTTCGAGCAAATTTAGAAGCTTTAAAATTCAAACCTGATAGTGTCGAATTAATCGATCATTATATTTTAGAATGTACCAAAGAAAATATTGAGCAAAATAAAAATCGTTTTTTCGTAGAAGGAGATCCAGCGGCAATTTTAGTAGTTGAATTTTTGAAAGATTCTGCGGAAGAAGTTTTAGAAACAGCGAAGCAATTAGAAGCTCAATTACGTTCTATGAATTTGGGTTACTATTATCCAATTGTTTTGGGAGAAGACACAAGCAAAGTGTGGAATCTTCGTAAAGCTGGATTGGGATTATTATCTAACATTCCAGGAGATGCAAAAGCGGTTGCCGTTATTGAAGACACTGCTGTAGATGTAAACGATTTACCTGATTTCATTGAAGATTTTAATAAAATATTGGAAGAAAGAGGATTACATTGTGTTCATTATGCTCACGCTGCAACAGGGGAATTACATCTTCGTCCAATTATCGATTTAAAAACGCAGGAAGGGACAGAATTATTCCGGACGATTGCTACGGATATTGCGCATTTAGTGAAACGATACAAGGGTTCATTAAGTGGTGAACACGGCGACGGACGTTTACGAGGTGAGTTCATTCCTTTTATGTTGGGCGATGAAATTTATGAGATATTCAAAGACGTAAAACATACGTGGGATCCTTGGAATATTTTCAATCCAGGCAAGATTGTGAATACACCTCCGATGGATACGTTTTTACGTTATACCGCAGGACAAATTACGCCTGAATTAGAAACTATTTTAGATTTTAGTTCGAATAAAGGGATTGTTCGTGCAGCTGAAATGTGTAACGGATCTGGAGATTGTCGTAAAACGGAAATCAGTGGCGGAACAATGTGCCCGAGTTATATGGCGACACGTAACGAAAAAGATTCTACAAGAGCCCGAGCAAATATTTTAAGAGAAACGATTACCCATTCAGATAAAGCGAATCCATTCGACAATAAGCAAATCTTGGAAGTGATGGATTTGTGTTTGAGTTGCAAAGGTTGTAAATCGGAATGTCCTTCTAATGTGGATGTTGCGAAATTAAAAGCGGAGTCGTATTACCAATATTACAAAGTTAATGGTGTTCCATTGAGAAGTAAAATCATTGGAAATACGACAAAAATAAATAAGCTATTTAGTAAAACTCCTTGGCTATACAACGGTGTTATGGCTAGTCCGATTGGTACTGCAATTAAAAAATTCAGTGGCTTTTCAACGGAAAGAAAATTACCAAAATTAGCCAATCAAACATTCTCTAATTGGTTTAAAAAATATACACAACAAGGAACTTTTTCAAACGGAGAAATTCATTTATTCAATGACGAATTCTTGAATTATAACGATGTTCATATTGGTAAAACAGCCGTTCAATTATTGAATCGATTGGGATACAAAGTCATCGTTCCAGAATTAGTAGAAAGCGGAAGAACCTATTTATCAAAAGGACTTTTAACAGAAGCTCAAAAGTTAGCCGAAGAAAATGTGAAAAGACTGAAATCTTTCGCTAATTCAACTAACCAACTAATTGGTATTGAGCCATCTGCAATATTAAGTTTCAGAGACGAATACCCTGATTTATGTCGCGGTGAATTGAAAGAAATCGCTCAAAAGTTGTCGAAGAAAACATTTTTAATAGAAGAATTTTTAGCGCAAGAAGTAGATGCAGGTAGAATAAAAGCAGCACAATTTACAACTTCAACGCAGCGTTTAAGAATGCACGGTCATTGTTTCCAAAAAGCATTGTCTTCTTTGGTTCCATTGAAAAAAATATTATCACTCCCTGCAAATTATACTGTTTTAAACATTCCAAGCGGATGTTGTGGAATGGCAGGTTCGTTTGGGTACGAAAAAGAACATTACGAAATATCTATGAAAATTGGGGAATTGGTTCTATTTCCAACGATTCGAAAAGAAGCAGAAGCAACTATTATTTCAGCATCTGGGACAAGTTGTAGACACCAAATTTCGGATGGTACGGGAAGGGAAGCAAAACATCCTGTAGAAATTTTGTTTGAAGCGTTGCTATGACTCAATCCATTTTGTTAAAAAAACAATAAAATTACCATTTTCTGTTAAATGATAGTAAAATCTATTTTCATTGATTAGATTTGCGATCGTATAATTCTATTATAAGGGTATGAAAACAATTTTGGTTATTGGAGCAGGTTTATCTTCATCTTCACTTATTCGTTATTTGTTACAAAATTCAACTGAAAATAATTGGCAAGTTCGTGTTGTAGATCAAGATATTGAGTTGGCGAAACGCAAAATAAACGGATTTCCAAACGGAGTTGCTTTATCCTTCAATGCGTTAAATCCGGACGAACGTCGACCAGAAATTGAAAAAGCAGATTTAGTAATTAGTATGCTGCCCGCTCGTTTTCATATTGAAGTAGCAAAAGATTGTATTGAATTGAAAACCAATTTGATAACTCCTTCTTATATTTCTCCTGAAATGAGAGAGTTAGATGGCGCAGCGAAAGAAGCTGGAATTGTTATTATGAATGAAATCGGTGTTGATCCAGGTATCGATCATATGAGTGCGATGCGTGTTTTGGACGAAATAAAAGCTAAAAATGGAAAAATGCACAGCTTTAAATCATTTTGCGGAGGTTTAATTGCTCCGGAATCTGATAACAATCCGTGGAATTATAAATTTACGTGGAACCCCAGAAACGTGGTGTTAGCCGGACAAGGTGCTGCTGCATGTTTCGAAGAAGAAAATGAATACAAATACCTTCCTTACAATAAATTATTCAATCGTTTAGATAAAATTTCGATCGAAGGATTTGGTGATTTTGAGGGATACGCAAACAGAGATTCATTGTCTTACAGAAGCATCTATAATTTAGAGGGAATTCCAACGATTTATAGAGGAACATTGCGAAGACCAGGATATTGCAAAGCATGGAATGTATTTGTAGATTTAGGATTGACCGATGATAATTATAAAATGGATAAATCGGAAGAATTAACTCCACGTTCTTTCTTAAATGCTTTTTTACCGTTTAAAACAGATATTTCAATTGAAGATAAATTCAAAAAATACTTAGGTAAAAATGTAGATCTATATCCGAAGTTTGAATGGTTAGGATTATTCGACTATTCACCAAAATTTGGAATTGAAAATGCTTCTCCTGCTCAATTATTGGAAAGCATCTTAGTGAAAAAATGGAAATTAGATACTACCGACAAAGATATGTTGGTGATGTTCCACGAGTTTATTTACGAATTGAATGGCGAACGTCACACGATTACTTCTCATATGGTGAATATTGGTGAGGATAGTGTCTACACTTCAATGAGTAATACGGTTGGACTACCAGCTGCGATCTGTGCTAAAATGATTTTGAACGGAACATTACAAGTAAAAGGTGTTCAATTACCAATTAAACCAGAAATTTACAATCCGATTTTAAATGAATTAGAAGAAAACGGCATTACGTTTATTGAGAAAGAGATTTAAAGTTAAGACTGAGGTTGAGATTTATAAACGAAAACTGAGCTTGTCGAAGTTGAGAAGAATTTAAACCAATTTCCAACCTCTATTTTGTAAAACATATTGAAACGTAACTAGTTCATTCGCATCATTAATCGTTTTATAAATATAGGGGAATTGAATGTTCATTTTACTATTATTCACTTCACTTATGTTTGGATTTAATCCAAAAGGAAATTGTATAGATTTATTTTCAACCGATTTTTGTTCTTCTATTTGCAATAAAAATAATCGCACTAAATTCACCGATTCATTTTCGCTGATTTTAAACTCTTTTGATTGAACAGAAGAAACAAAATCAATGGATTTTTTTGCTCTCGTCAACAATACGTTTAATCGTTTCGATCCACTTTTCTGATTCAACGGTCCAAAACGCAAATGAAATTCTCCTTCATCGTTTTTACCATAACCAAAACTAATAAGCAAAGCATCACATTCTTCCCCTTGAACATTTTCTAACGATTTAAAAAAGAGTGTTCCTTCATCTATTCGTTCAGCCATTTTAAGTTGAATAGAAGGACTTAATTGACGGTATATACAATTTAATTGAGTTTCAGAAAAAGCAACTACTCCTATCGATTGGTTCAATTTTAATTTTTCTTCTAGAAGTTTAGCTATCATTTTCGCTTCTTGCTCATTTTCTCTTTCATCAAATATTCCATTTTCACAATAATGGAGTTGAATTGGATAATTGGTCGAATTGACAGATGGATAAGCAATCAATGAATTAGTATAAAAATGTCGATTTGAAAATTCGATTAAAGCGGGGTGTTCACTTCTATAATGATGTTTTAAAAATAAATTTTTCCAATAAAATCCTGCTTGATGTAATAAATCGACTGTTTCTGAAGTAGATTGAAAATAACTAGATGGACTCATTTGTTGCTCATCTCCAGCAACAATAATTCGCTTTCCACGATGCAAAGAACCCAACGCATTTACAAGAGGAATTTGTGTTGCTTCATCAAAAATAATAAAGTCAAAAAAATCTTTTTTTAACGGAAAACAACGTGCAACTTGAACAGGATTACTCAACCAAATTGGCTTTAATAAATGAATCCAAATAGCTGCTTCAGATTCTAATAATTCACGAATCGAAGGATGACTTTTTGACTTAGAAAATTCTTTTACCAAAATCGATTTTCCTTTTTTTAAACGTTGTTTTTTTTCCTTTTCTTCTATAGATAATTTCTGAGAAGGTGTTCTCAATAAATGATGAAATTCTTGAAATTTTTCTTGAATAGAAAATTCAATTTGGTGTGAAAATAATTTACTTTCTTCGTCTCTAGAAAAAATAATTTGATTCACTTTTGAATGAATTTCTGAAGGGGAAAATTTTGCTAATTCAGGAAAATAACTTTCGAATTTTACCCAATTACTTTTGTAAATTAATTTAGCATATTCATCTTCCGAATTTGCAATTTCTAGAAGTCGAAAACTTGAATTTTCTATTGAACAAATTTTTGCTCTCAATCGAATTAATTCTTCAAATTGGGTAGCTATTTTTTCAAATACTTCTGAAATTAAATCGTTTGATTTTAACTTGAAATACGTTTTTAAAACAGAATGAAATTGATGTAATTTTGAATGAAATTCACATAATTTTTTTCGTCGTTCTGAAGAGATAGAAGTGTAAATTTCCCATTCTTTTTTATTCATTTGCTGAATAAAAAGGTCAATGTTTGAAATGTCAAAATCAATCGAATTTACTCCAATTTCGCTAAATTCAATTTGTAATTGAGATAATTCTTTGTTTACTTGAATAAATTCAATCCACTTTGTTAAAGCTGAAACTGGATCTACAAATGAAGATTGAGTTAATTGTGAAAGTCGTTTTTTCGCTTTTCGTTTGATAAAAAAGGAAGAAGATTTAAGCGCTTCTAACAGATGAATTGTTTCATTTTCGGAAGGTTCAATTTTCCAATTTTTAATTTCTTCTTTAAAAGATTCTATTTTTTTATTCAAAGATAATCTCCTCTTTTTGAGATAGTTATATTTTTTTTGTTCTTTTGATTCGGGATTCAAAACCAAAAAATAAGACTTATCTAATTCATTTTCAATTATTTGACAAATAGCCGATTGCTTCATGGCCTCGTTTACATCTTCTTTTGTGTGAATAGTAAAACAATTTTGAAGCGATTTTAACTCCTTTTTCCAAGCAATTAATTTAGAATCAAATGAAAGGAAAACGTCATTTTTCACACTTTCAAAAGGTAAAAAACGAAGACTTTCTTGCAACTGAAAACGATAGATTTCTGTAATAATTTCTTCATCAATTAACCAACTTTTCACTGTCGGAATATCCGAAATATATTCCGATTTTGAAAAATCAATAGAAGCTGTTTGTTTCAAAAACTCATCATAACTTACTCCACCAATTAACTCTTTTTGATTCAATAAATCAATTTGAATTTGTAAATTTTGAAGGTGTTGTTCAGACAATTTTAAGTTAACAGGTCGAGATAAAATAGAAGCCGATTCCATTCTTTCCCACGTCTTTTTAAGTGATAAAATGAAGTCGTGTGAAACGGTTTCTGAAGTCGTAATAAACGTAAAATCATCTAACTGAAATTGGGCTAATTTATTTTGTAAAACTTCTAAAGCGACTCTCTTTTCTGATACCACTAAAGCTTTAAAATTTGCACCTATTATCTTTCCCAATACATTCGTTAAAACTTGAGATTTTCCAGTTCCCGGTGGACCTTGAATTACTGTATTAGAATGTTGAATTTGACCGAAAATATTTAGTTGGTCGTTATCAGCAGGAAATAAATTATCGTCAGTTAAAATAAATTCTGAGTCTTCAGTCTTTTCTTCATTACCTAAAATCTGTTCTACATTGTTTCCAATAATTGGCTCATTCAGTAACCCTTCTAAATCTTTTAAAATTTGAAAACGATGATGATGAAAATTTCCAATCAATTGTTTTAAGTTAAATTGAAAAGGAATTGAAGTCGAATTTAACCATTCAATAAAATCATGTACAAAATCAGTTGAACCTTCAAAATTTGGAACCGAAACATCAAATTCATTTGCAAAATAAGTGCTTAAAAACGGATTCATAAATCCTTCATCAAGCGAACTTTCAAATTGAATAGTTTGATTTATTTTTGACAACTTTGATTTTAAAGGAATCAATAAAATCGGTGTATGAACTTCTTTGGATTTTATTTCCCATTGCAAAAAACCAACGGCTAAACAGAGAGGATTTGTTCCAGTCTCTTTTTTAAACTCGTTTGCTTTCTTGAAAATGGATGAAATAGAAGCATCAATAGGAACTTCAATAGACTCTTGTAAAATCAAATTATCTATTTCATGAAATTTTGCCCCTAAAGCATTTACCAATACATCATTTACATTCAATTGACTTAGGTCATGAATCGCTTTTGAAATGATATGTTTAGTCTCAGAAATCAAGGTGTTAAAGATAGTGAAATATCTATTTTGTTTTATAAAATCAGTCCTATTTATCTAGAAAACAAAATACTGTTGAAAACTTTGAAAACTTGATTCCAAATAAGGCAGAAAGTATCTTTTCTTTGTTATCTATATTACTGATTAAAATTTTAAAAATGAAAAAATTATTTCTTTTCGTATTTACTGCTTCATTACTAACTGTTTCTTGTACAGTTCAAAAGAGACTTCATAATTCTGGTTATCATGTTACTTGGAAAAGTCGATATAAATCAGTCGATAAGAATGATTTAATAACAAAAGAAACAAGTAATGACGATGGAGTTAACTCACAGGATTTAGCAATAGTAGAAAATGCAAAAGAGATTGAAAATGAACCGTTTGTAATTATCAATTCTGAAAACTCAAATAATTCTTTTTCTTATACAACAACTGAAGATAAATCAAAATCGAACAAAACTAATTCTGTAAAAAGTTTTACATCAGGAAATGAGAAACAAACGATGTCTAAATTTATGGCAATTAAAAAATTAGCCAAAAAATCGACTAAAAGTTCAAATTCTGATGATGACGTTTTATTAATTCTTTTAGTGATTCTTTGCTTTTTTATTCCACCACTAGCTGTAGCTATTGCATCGGATTGGGATTTAACAAAAATATTAATCAGTTTAATTCTAACACTACTATTTGTGGTTCCAGGTATAATTTACGCCTTGTATATTGTTTTGAAAGATAAGCTTAATCTTTAATAAGAATAAAATACTAATGAAAGCCTGAATAAAAATTCGGGCTTTTTTTATGCTTTAAAATTTTAATTAAGACTCAATGTAAACGCGGTGAACTCGTCTTGAAAAACTTGTCATTACTTCATAAGGTATCGTTTCCATTTTAGTCGCAAAATCTTCCATTGTTTGTTGGTCACCAATAATTTCAACAGCATCTCCTTCTTGAATTGATAATCCTGTAACGTTTACCATAATCATATCCATACAAACACGTCCAACCACCTTACAATAATTTCCTTTTATCCAAATGGATCCTTTCCCATTGCTTAAAGATCGTCTAAATCCATCAGCATAACCAACAGGAATAATCGCGATTTTCATTTCCTCTTCAGCTATAAAAGTTCGACCATAACCAACGCTATCCCCTTTTTGAATCATCTTTATTTGAGAAACACTACTTTTCCAAAAAATAGAATCTTTCAACTTAGATTTTAATTCAGGATTCGAACTATAGCCATACATTCCAATTCCCAATCGTACCATTTCGAACTGAACGTCAGAAAAACGAGAAATTGCTTCAGAATTAAGTATATGACGATCAAATTGGTAATCTAATGATGCTTCAATTTTAGAACACCCCTTTTTAAATCGATCGATTTGCAAATTGGTAAAATCCGAACTTTCAAAATTATCAGAATCTGCTAAATGAGAATAAACGGTTTTAACTTTTACTTCTGGTTGTGCTTGTAAAGTTTCTATTAATTGTGGAATTTCAGAAACTTCAAATCCCAAACGAGTCATTCCTGTATTCAGTTTGATATGAATTGGGAAATCTGTTTTTCCATCTATAATTAATTCCTTAATAAAACAATCTAATTGAGAAAAAGAATAAATTGCTGGCTCTAAATCAAAAGCGAGACAATCTTCAAAACCTTCTTCTTCCGCATTCATAACCAATATTGGAAGTTTTATTCCTTGTTTTCTTAATTCTACTCCTTCATCAACATAAGCAACACCTAAATAGTTGATGCCTTGTTGTTCATAAAATTGGGCCATTCGCTCAGTTCCTGAACCATACGAATTTGATTTTACCATTCCCAATAACTTGGTTTCTGGTCTCAAATAACTTTTAAAAACGCTTAGGTTATTTCGAATTGCATTGAGGTCAATTTCCAAATACGTTTTATGATTTTTCAATCGAAATTGACGAGCAACTCTTTGCATATCTGCTTTACGAGCTCCTTTAATTAAAATTACACTGTTTTCAATTGAAGGAATGATGGTCGTTTTATCAACGAAAATCACTTTATCTGGTTTGAATGGTGAAATGATTGTATTTATTTCTTCTTTTTTAGAAATTGAATCTTGATCCAAACCGATTAACACGACTCTCTTTCTATTAGAAGCCATTGACAATTGATATTCTAACGATTGCGTTAAGGCGTCAAAATCCAAATTATAGGTGTCATTAATTATTGAATTTCCATTGATTCCTTCAAATGTTTCCATTCGTAAAGCCAAACGAGGTAAAGATTGAATCTTCGAACGTATTTGTTCATCAGTAACTGAAAAATCTGCTGCTAATCGAACAGCTAATTCTAAATTATGAAGTGTCACATTGTCTTTAAATGGAAGTTCGTTTTCATAATTGAAAAGAATTGACGAAGCAACATATTCCCCTTTTATTTTTAATCGATCTTTTTCTTTCAAATGAATAGAAGAGTGGACAAAAGTATGTTTACAGGAAATAAAGAGTTTCAACTTTTCAGTTAAATGTTCTTCCTTCGATTGAAAATTTTCTTTATGAGCTGAACCAAAAGAAGTAAATATTCCGATACTCGGTTTTACTATTTCTTCCAAACGTTTCATTTCATTTGGTTTAGAAATACCTACTTCTATTAATGCAACATCGCACTCTTCTGTTAAATCCAATAATGAAAGAGCTACTCCTAATTGTGAATTAAAACTTTTGGGACTTCGAATCACTCGAAATTGAGGAGATAAAAAATGATAACACCATTCTTTCACCATTGTTTTACCAACACTTCCAGTAATACCAACAATGGGATATGAAAACTTTAATCGATGTTCTTTTGCAATTTCTTGTAAAGCGTATAAACTATCTTCTACACAAATAAAATTAGCATCTGAATACTCTGTTATATCAAGCTTTTCATCCACTAAAAAATTACGAATACCTTTATGATAAGCTTCGTGAATAAATTGTTTACCGTTTCGAAATTCTCCTCTCAAAGCACAAAACAAAACGTTCTTAGTTTGAGAAATTTTACGTGTATCATATGAAATTGAAACGATTAAATCGTCACTTAAGTGAGCTAGAAAATACCCTTTTGTGAACTTACAAATAGCTGTATTTAAAAAATCAAGTTTCAATTTAAAATCAGTTTTAATTCAACTTCGAATGACAAGCTAAATTACAATAAGAAAATGGGATGAGTTTCATTCTAATAAAAATATTTCAATTCGATTTTTATATCATTCCCTGATTATTTTCAAGTATTCAATTTAAGGTTTTGAAACAAACGATAAGGTTATTAACAAACTACTGAATACAAAAAATGAAGAACTCAATTTTCTAAACGTTTTAAGTCACTATTTTTATGCTTGATTTTGTTGTTTTTTGCATAGAAAAGAACGGCCGGTTATGTTACAAAGTTGATTTATAAAGCATTATGGGAAATTTTATTTCAAAAGAAGATATTTTAGTTGAAATCGCTGTTTTGTTCAAACAAATGGACAATGGGAAATTGACAATTGATGAGTTGGAAGAATTGGTAAAATTAAGTAGTGATCTTCACGAAAGAACGTTGATTTTACGTTACAAAGCTTTTGAAGAAAAAGTATTTGGTGTTCGTCCAACCGCTGTTGAAGTTCCTATTCAGGTTGAAGAAACAGTTGAGATAGAAGAAGCTCCAGTTGAAGTAATTGAAGAGCCAACTGCACTAATTGAAGATGAAGATGAAATTGAACCGATTATTGAAGAAACAGTAATTGAAGAAGAAATTGGCGATGATGCTCCATTATTTAAAGTGGATATGAAAGATGAGCCTTCTTTTGGATTCAGTCTTTTTGGAAATGATTTAGATGCGAAAGAAGAAGAAATTGTGACTGTTGTCGAAACTCCAATTGTGGAAGAACCAATTAAAGTAGAAATCACACCTGAACCTGTTTTAGAAATTATTCAAAACGAAGATGTAATAATTGAAAATACAATTCCTTTTACAGCTCCTGAAGCAATAATTCCTAATCAATCTGAAGAGGTTCAAGAACAGGCGCCTGTTGAACGAACAATGAGTGACGTTGAAAGAGCACATGCTGAAAATTTAGCTCGATTCATGAGTAAAGATGTAGAAGAGCAATCTGTTTTTAATGAGCCTGTTGCTCCAAGTCCATCTGCTCCAACATTTGAAAAAGTAGAATCCTTCTTTACCCCAAAAATAGAACCGATAAAGGAAATTATTCCTGAACCAGAAATTACGCAAGATCCATTTATCCAAGAAGAACCAATCCTAGAAGAAGTAAGCGAATTCATTCCTGAACCAATTCAAGTAGTTGAAATTCCGGTTATAGAGGAAGAAAAAGTAGGTGAAGTTTCTTCTTATTCTTATGGCGATTTAGCACAATATATTCACAAATACAATATCGTTGATAGTAATTTAGCTTCTCAAATTGGTGTAACAAAAATTGCATCGTTGATTGGTTCATTTGGATTAAACGAACGACTACAATTCATCAATGAATTATTTGATGGTTCAAGTGAACACTTTTCAAATGCAATTAAAACCTTAGATGTTCAAGCTTCTTCAGAAAATGCTAGAACTAAAGTAGCTGAATTTGCAGTTTCAAATAACTGGGAAGTTGAAAGTGATACGGTAGTAGAATTTATGCAAAAGATTATTCGTAGATATGCGTAAATTATTTACGTTCTTTTTCTTCTTTGTTTTTAATTTTTCAATAAACGCACAAGTTGAAGAAGTTCGAAGAATAACAAAAACACTTTGTTCTCCTGAATTTCATGGTCGTGGATATGTAAATAGTGGTGATTCTATCGCTGCGAATTTCATTGCAGACGAATTAAAAAAAATAGGATTAAAGCCTTTAAAAAGGAACTACTTTCAAGAATTTTCATTTGATGTAAATACATTTCCAGGAAAAATGGAAGTGAGAATAGGTGAAAAATCACTCATACCTGGGGTTCATTATTTAGTTAATCCTTCAAGTAATGAAATTCACAGTATTTTAAAACCAAAACAGATTTCATTTACGATTATCTTAAATAAAGAGGAATTAATCAAAGAAATTTCAGCAATCGTTGGTAGAAAAAGTGAGTATAATTCAATCGCAATTAATTTTAAAGGTGCTTCGGCAGATACACTAAAATTATTAGCTGGAATACCAGAACAATTAGCGGCCATTTTACCTGTTATAGAAATTACGGACAAAAAACTAACGTGGTCAGTAGGAAGAGAACAATTAAAAAATGCACTAATTCAAGTCCAAGATTCTATTTATTCGCCTGAAAAAAGTTGGTCGTTAGATATCGATTCTAAATTTATTCAACAGCATACTTCTAAAAATGTAATTGCGTACCTTCCGTCAAAAAAAAGGAAAGCGAAAACAATCGTCTTTACAGCACATTACGATCATTTAGGAAGAATGGGGCAAGCAACTTATTTTCCAGGAGGGAATGATAATGCAAGCGGAACAGCAATGTTGCTAAGTATGGCGAATTACTTCAAACAAAATCCTTCAGATTGCAATATTCTTTTCATAGCCTTCGCAGGTGAAGAAGCCGGATTAGTTGGTTCTGAATATTTTGTAAATCATCCAACCATGAAGTTGAAAAAGATGGATTTCTTAATCAATTTAGACATCATGGGAAGTGGTGAGGAAGGAATCACAGTCGTCAATGCAACGAACTATGAAACTGAATTTGCTCGTTTACAAACTATTAACGAAGAAAATAAATTCCTTGTTCAAATTAAGAAAAGAGGTCCAACAAAAAATTCAGATCACTATTGGTTTACTACGAAAAATGTACCTGCTTTTTTCATCTATACTCAAGGTCCAAACAAAAATTACCACGACATTTTCGACACCTACGAAAATTTGAGTTTTGTAGAATACCAAGACATCACCAGTTTACTCGTGAAATTTGTAGAAGAGTTTAATGATTTGAAAATTAAGTGATGTGAGAATTGTTTGGTACGCTGAATTTGCTTTTTTAAGGTGACACTTCTAATTGCAAATCCAGCGGAGCGGGGTATAAACATCTGTTAAACAAAGATAATGATTGCTATCAATTTTGTGTGGATAATACTTTGACAAAAACACCAACCACTTTTAAACCAACTGTTTCTTCATCTCTTAAAACAATTGGTTCATAAGGTAAATTTGATTTAGGAAGTAAAATTATTTCCTCATGTTTCCAACCTTCTTCTGATGTTGTTTTTTTGCTACTATATTCTTTAATTGTATAGTTAGAACCTAAATCAGTATCAATATAATCAGTCATTTCTACTAGAGTAATTAGTCCATTTCTTGAACCCATTGAATATTTTTCAAATAAACAGATTGAATTATTTGGAATTATTTTATTCATTGATTCACCTACTACTTTACAAGCAAAATAATTTTCTTGATTTGTAAGTTTTGACCCTAACTCTAAATATTTGACTTCATTTACTTGCTGATTTTCAGAAAATAAACCAGCTGCAATTTCTAAATCATAAAATGGAATTGTAAAATCAGTTCGCTCATTTAAAAATTGGAAATCTTTACTTTTCTTAATCTCATCTTTAGTAGGTAGAAATGCTTTTAAATAGTTCCTTAAATTCTCATTGCAAGCATATATATAGACACCTTTGATTCCTCTCAATAAGATTGTTTTGTATATGTTTAATATATAGTCTTTTAGTATTTTTACATCTGAAACTGTATTTTTTCCTGCTTTGTCTTTGTATCTATCTTTATGAATAAATAATATTTTGTTTTCAAAATCATAATCTAATTCAGGCCCTATAATAACTCCAACATAATTTAAATCATACCCTTGTGTTGTATGGATACAACCAACTTCATTAATCGAATTTTTGGAATTTACCCAATCGATAGCAACGCTGTTCCATCTTAATTTTGAATCACCGATTTCAATATCGTAAGCACTTTTATCTTTATTTGATAACCATTCCCAAGCATAACCTGCAACAATTCTTGATAAACCATCTGAAGATTCTTTTTTATGAATTTCATCCACCATATTTTGAATATTATCAAACAAAAAACAGTCATAATCAACCGATTGGAACTTTTCTGTCAATTTTGTGTCATCGGATAATATTTCGTGAATGAATTTCACATAATCATTACCTCCACGACTTCTGAATTGCGTTTTTAATATTTCGATTCTTGTTGATGGGTCATTTTCTAATTGAATATATCTCTCACGAAGAACATCAGACGGTTTAATTGATTGATGTCTATCATAAAATAACAACGTTTTTTTTGATTGAATTAACAACCAATCTAATTCGGAAGCTGTCATTTTATCTAATCCAAAAAGGGCACAAGTATCATCAAAAGGTTTGAAATATGGACCAAGATTTACTCTTCTTCTCAATCTATGTCCTTCGTCGACTATTACTAAATCATATTTTTGTTTTGCCAATTCAGATGGACCAATAACCATTTTAGGAGATAATCCTTGAATATTTTTGAATACTTTAGAAATGGTTTTTCTAAAAGATGCCATCGGAATAACCAAAGCCATTGTTAAATCACCATAATGTTCTTTTACTTTTTTTAGTAAATCAAATAGATCATCGTCTTTTTCTTCAAAATCAGAATAATTGAAATTTTCTAAATTCGTTTTTAATAATTTGAAAAGGAAAATAGCTAAAATCGATTTACCAGTTCCTGCACCTCCTTGAATCAAACTTACTTTTGCAGAATCATCTAAAAGACAGGTTAATATAAGTTTTAAACTATTAATTTGTTCTTTAGAAAGAGATTTGTAAGGTGAATATTTAAATAAATCGGAATTATTAATGTGTTCTAAAGAATGCCTTGCAATTCCCATCGATTTTAACTCGTCCCAAATATCCTTGAATAAATCCCAATAAAATGGTTGCTGTTGAAAATATTTATGATTAGCAATACCTAAATTACCATTTTGCAATGTGTATTGACCATCAGCAGCTATATATCGAATTAAATTTGCTTCTAAATCCAATGTAGCTGATTTGTTGAAATAGTCGCTTAAAATTAAATTAACAGAAGCTAATTTATTTTTTCGTTCTGTTTTAGAATGTGCTTTCATTCGACTCAAAACATCGG
Organism: Chryseobacterium gleum; assembly: GCA_945902775.1. GTDB lineage: Bacteria > Bacteroidota > Bacteroidia > Flavobacteriales_D > Crocinitomicaceae > CAIUKX01. Next base: position 23,887 of record CAMDMY010000040.1, read on the forward strand.
TTGTTTCTCCGACGTAGGCATCTTTAGAAAGATTATCGTTAAGAAAATATACCAAAGGAAACGATAGATTGTCCCTATGATTGAGAATAATTTGTTGCTCTAATTCCGTATCGAAATTATAATGACTTATAGTAAATTTCTTTTTCATAATTTATCGTATTTATCAGATTTCCCTTTTGATTTATCTACAGGATATTTTTTTCCATTCTTTTTGATTTTATCAAGTACAATTTCCTCCACATCTAAATTGTATTTTTCAGCGATTAAAAAAGCGTAAGCAAAAACATCTGCCAATTCTTCTTTTACTTTTTCAAGATTAGCATCTTCTGGTTTTTTCCAAAGAAATAATTCCAAAAGTTCATTCGCTTCTATACTCAAAGCGATGGATAAATCTTTTGGATTATGAAATTGTCCCCAATCTCTCTCATTTCTAAATTTTTTGAGTTCATTTATTAAAAACTTTGTTTGGGGTTTTGAAAAAGGTTCTCTTTTAATTAATAGAACAAACTCCATTTGATAACCATGAGGAGATAATGACACAGGATATTCATCATAAACATATCCCTCATTCTCAATTTCATCGGGTAAAATTGTTGCATAACCATTTTTTTCTAAAAATTCATTAACGGGTATGAGCATTTTAATTAAAGAATCTTCACTGGGGAAAGTTTTACAAAATATTGTTTCATCACAAAGAAAACCGCCATAAATATAGGCTCCATCATGTGTATTGGGAAAGTAATCTCTTAGCATATTATTTAGATTTAAACATAGTATTGGCGATTTTAAATTCAGCATCAAAAGGCATTCCTAATTCAGCAAGCATCTCAGGTATTGCAAGTGCCCAACTCACATAGTAATAAGCCAAAATATGATAACCTGAAAATTGTTTTGCTTTTATTTTACTGATTCTATAATTTTTGCTTTCAGGATTAAAACCTTGTGTACCTTGCATCGCTATTTCCATTGCTATTTCCTTGATTTCTTCCTTTGATTTATCTTGAAAATATTCTAAAGCATCCACCATAAACATCGCAACGGCCATATTTGTACCGATCTCTTCTTGGTTTTTAAGAAAAGCTTCCATCTCTTTTTCTTTCGAAGGATCAGGAGAATTTATTCCGTAAGGATCTTTTTCTATTTCATCTAAAATTGAATCAACATTAGAAGTTTTAGAATGATAGCTGTTCTCATCTATTAATTCAAATTGATAGTTCAAGTTTAAAGTGTCAGCCCAATTTTGAATTAATTTATATTCATCAGCTGGTGATTTATTAACCTTATATTCAAGATATTCTGAATAAAACTTATTTGCAGTATTTACTTCATTATCAGTCGATTTTAATTCATTGATTAAATCAACTCCAAATAATTCTTTAAATTGAATCGCATTGACAAGATTGTAAATTTTGCTTTTAGAAACAATTTCTTTCGGAGCTAATTCAATGATTTTCTCATCAGTAACTGCATAAATTCCTTCTTTTATTAATGTAAATAAAGATAGAAATTGAAATGGTCTAATTGTTTCATATTCATTAAATAGAAAATCTTCTATGAATAAATCAATCGGTGTATTATAAATCTGTAGGTTCAAACCATCAAAAATACCATTTGAATATTTTGAAATATTTTCTTCAGGAATTCCTGTTTCTTGCAATCGATTTAAATCTTCTTTTATACCTTCAAGAAAAATGTTCTTATTTTGTTGATTAGAAACAAATAATAAATTCGAATTTACCTTTCTTGCTTGAGTCGCTAAATCTAAATGAACCAATTCATGCATCACTAAATGTTCTACCGCTTTATAAGTAGATTTGTATTTCATAATGTGCTTCTCACGGTTGTAATTTTCTGCAAATTCAAATTTAGCAGCCGTAGAAATATCGTCATCTACAGTTATGTCAATCAGTTTATCACAATCAAATTCGAGTTTATGTTTGTAATTGTTGATTGTCTTTGAAATATCTTCCGATTCAATAATTTTTTTAGCAACTTCAATCGTGTGCGAAAGCGCATTGTTGTAAAATCCATCTTTTGATTTACACACTTTCAATGTAGTTATCGCCGAATCGAACGACTCTAAAAGCTTCCCTTCCGTTTCTAAAACTAAACTAATCGCTAAATGTGAATTTGGATAGTTTGGGTCTATTTCTAAGGCTTTGTTAAAATAGATTTTCCCTTCTTCAGTTCTACCTTGTTGCATCAAATTTCCTCCAATGTTATTGAGGGTAATAACGTCGTTTGGATTTACAGC
>CAMDMY010000041.1 GCA_945902775.1 Chryseobacterium gleum
ATTGAGGTTTTGAAGAAGATGTTTAGGTTTAGGTTGAGGTTGAGAATAAGTTTAAAATAAAAAATATTCAACAATAAATTAGTTATAAGCCATTTTAGAACGACACAATGACTCTTAAAGAACATATAGAAAACTTACAAAAAGACATGCAATTTGACATTGCAATTAGTTTGACAAAGTTGTCATTACCAATTTGGGACAAATACGCTGACAAAAACGAACTGACTTATCGTGACACAGTCGTTGGACTTCATCATTCCGTAGACAGAGCACTACCTAAAGACACAATAGACGCAGTCGAGAAATATATTTCGACAAATATGATTAATAAAGTAATTATCAAAAACACTGACCTTTTATCTTTGAGCAGACAGTTTAGTGACCCAATTGTAGCTTTACAGGACATTGACTGGGAACTGCCAAACGAGGTAGAAAAAACTTTTTATGCAGTTCATAATTTGTTGGACGCTGCACTTGGTAAAGAAATGACAGCATTCAATGAATCGACAATATATGTGACAATTAATCAAGCAATAGATGCATTGAACAACTCAAAAACTTTGACGGAAGAAGAAATCAGGAAAGTGCTTTATGATAAATAAAAACGGCAAGTAACACAGGTTTTGCTTCAGGTGGGTTGACGTGAAAACTTGAAGCTTTGTGCTTCTATTAAATATTGGTAATAAATTGAAACTTTGTGCTCCAAAACCCGCCCGAACGCAAAGCCCGAAACCGTTAGTGAGTAATTTTATATAAGGAAAAAGATACGAAGGATTTTTAGCATCAAATGGACTTTATGTGTTAGACAAGTTATTTAGTGGTTAATTAGCTTGAGTTACACTGTGGAATATTTAGACACAAAAATGAGATTCAATAGATGGAGAATTTTAAGAGTATTATTTAACCTAGAGATTGATTCTACTTCCCATTCAAAAATCGTATAAAATAGTATATTTGTAAAAAATCGAATCATTATGGAAATCTTATTACAATTAGCACTTATTATCTTACCTGCAGGAGGTGTTTTTTTAACAGTTAGCTTATTCTTGAAAAAACAAGGAGAAAAGGAAGTTCGTAACTTACAAATTGAATTACGCAAAGAGCGCCAGAATTTCTTTTTACCTAGCAGAGTTGAATCGTACCAAAGAGCCGTATTGTTTTTAGAGCGAATTCACCCAAACAGTTTGGTTATGCGTTTACACAATCCAGCATTATCAGCAAAAATGTTTCAAGCAGATCTTTTAAAAGCGATTCGTGAAGAATATGATCACAACGTTGCACAACAGATTTTTATTTCTCTACAAGGATGGAAAATGGTAAAAGATTCGAAAGAAGAAACCATTAAAATTATCAACTTAGCTGGAAATCAAATGGGATCAATTACTACTTCAACAGATTTAGCTTCTAAAATATTTGAAATCGTAGGAGAAGTTGGAACACTTCCTACAGAAATTGCAGTAGATTTTTTGAAAAAAGAATTACAAGAGTTATTTTGAATTTAAAAGTGAAAAATAAAATGAAATATTTCTCAATTATTGCCTTATTAGCTTTTACAACTGGTGGATATTTTTGGTTTTCAAAAAACACAATAAAAACTCAAAAGGAAAATTCAAAACCATTAATTCAAGAAGAAGTAACAATTGAAGAAGACACTTTAATTTCTCTAGTTGCTGTAGGTGATATGATGCTTGGAACGAATTTCCCAGATACCAATTGCCTTCCACCTAAAAGTACCTATCTATTGCAGCCAGTTTGGTCTTACCTTCAAAATGCGGATATTACTTTTGGAAATTTGGAAGGTACCGTATTAAATGCTGGAGGTGAATTAAAAAGTTGTAAAGATTGGAGTAAATGTTACGCATTTAGACAGCCTGAGTACTTTACAGATCAACTGAAAGAAGCTGGTTTTGATTTGCTTTCTATAGCCAATAACCACATGGGTGATTTTGGAAATACAGGGAGAAATAATACCATTCGTGTTCTAAAAGAGAAAGGATTTAAATTTGCTGGATTAGATAATTGTCCTTGGGATACACTTACAGTAAAAGGAATTAAAATTGGATTTACTGCATTTGCACCTAATACAGCTTGTCTTCAAATAACGAACCTAACAAAAGCCAAAGAAATCGTTTCTGAATTGAATAAAATGTGTGATATAGTAATTGTTTCTTTTCATGGTGGAGCAGAAGGAAGCAGCAAAACACATATAACAAGAGCAGAGGAAATATTTTATGATGAAAACAGAGGAAATGTTTATGCATTTGCAAGAGCAGTAATCGATGCTGGAGCAGATGTTGTTCTAGGACACGGACCGCACGTAACTAGAGCAATAGATCATTATAAAAATAGATTCATCACTTATTCTATGGGGAATTTTTGTACCTATAATCGTTTTAACTTAAGTGGTGTAAATGGTATCGCTCCAATCTTTAAACTAAATCTTACAAAAAAGGGTGAATTTGTAAATGGAACAGTAACTTCAATAAAACAATTGGGAGAAGGTGGACCAATTCTAGATGACAATCAAGGAGCATTTGAACAAATCAAATCGTTAACAACAGTTGATATTCCTGAATTAAAGGTTGATTTCTCGTCAAATGGTACGTTTAGCTTTAAATAAATAGTTGCTTCAATTACTAAATATTTGATTTTCAATTCAATCTATTACCTATAAAGTTTTAACAAAAAAGAGAGACCTGTTATTTCACCCTTAAACTTCTACCAATTTGTAAAGAAGTAGATTGTCTAATCCCGTTCAGTTGACAAATTTTCAAAATAGTAGTATTACTTTTTGTTGCAATTTCTGACAAAGTATCACCTGGTCTCACTTTGTAATATTTATGAACTGGCTTTAAAACAATCGGTTTAATCGGCAATTCATTCGCAGCAGACTCTCCATGCTCTCCAAAATCAGAAGGTTTAGCTCCTGGACGAAACAAATCTTTATGAACCAATAAATTCTGATCTTTTAATTTTAAATTATCAAAATCGATCACTTCTTCCGGATTCATCGGTGCATCATAAAAACGCAACTCAAAATGTAAATGGGGACCAAAAGAGTGCCCTGTATTACCACCTAAACCAATAGGATCTCCTGCTTTTACATCTTGATTCGGAACACATAAATGCTCATTTAAATGAGCGTAAAAAGACTCTAAACCATTGTAATGTCTTATGATTACTAAATTTCCGAAACCACCGTCATTGAATTTAGCATATCTCACTTTACCCGACCAAGCCGCTCTAACAGTATCTCCTACATTTAAAGCTATATCAATTCCATTATGATATCTACCCTTTCTAAAACCATATCGAGAAGTTACATTCCCATGAAATGGCACATGAAATCCATCATCGTGGTCTTCGTTTACACACAACCAAATTGTATCGCTTAATTTACCTAAATCATTTTTTCGATCTGAGGTATAACAAACTTCATTGTCCCAAGTTTGAACATAATTCAACCTTGGATTTGATGAAATGATGTTGTAAATATGATTATTTAAAATTCCGTCAAACTGATCTTCTTTTACAAAATCCCATTTTTTATTAGCATATAAAACTACTTTTCCACCAGGAGTATCAATTGTATCAAGTACAACTTGAGAAGTTAAAGAATAAGATATTCCTAATAGAAAAAATATAGGTAAAAATTTAATCATAAAGTTTCTTACTTTTAAGAAAACATTTAATTAATTCATTTTTAAATGATTAATCAACAATTTTGTTTCCTCTATTCATTTTGAAATTCAAAGATAAGCAATTAAGACTATTTATCCACTACATCCATCACTAAGATGTTATACATTAAATCCTCATTTGGCTTTACAAAACCTTCCGAACCCTTCGCACCGTATGCTTCAGACGAGGGAACAACTACCAACATTCTATCTCCTTTTTTAGCATTTATTAACGCTTTTTTCAATCCAGGGATAATCCCATTATCTGTCATATAAAGTGTATAAGGTGAATTTGTTCTATATGAATTATAATAAATCGGATTCGTTTCACTACTAATCATACTATGAAAAATAATCCCATTATTTTCATTAAATGTTTTCTTTTGCGCCTTATTTTCTTCAAATAACCAAACCTTCGTTCCATCTATTACACGCGATGGTTTTTGTTTTTTAACAATGTGAATCGTTAAATAATTGATTGAATTTGGTGGTACAAACCATCCTTTTTCACCTTCTTTTTTAATTCCCTTTTCACCTCTAGCCAAATTTGCAGGTATTAAAACCCTTGCAAAATCACCCACTTTCATGTTTTTGATGGCAAAATCCCACCCTATAGTTTGCATCTGATATCCAACAACAAAAGGAAACGTTTCTTTTTTCCATAAATGATTACCATCTACTATAGAGCCATCCTTTAAGGTAACTTTGTAATCAATCAAAATCACGTCTCCTTTGGATACTTTCTCCCCTCTCCCTTTTTTCATCCAAGAAATTACAATCCCATTATCAAAAGACTTTGTATCAGTAACGTCAACGTCATCTGAATTTAAAGCAGTTCCTTTTTTACTATCAGATTTTATTTTATCGCTTTTTATTTCAACCTCATCTTTGATTTTACTTTTTTCTACCCCTTGTGTCGAACAAGCAGTTAATGCACAATAAAACCCTGCTAAAAGAACTATTTTTTTCATTTATCATTATTATTTTGAATTATTTAGAATCTGAAAATTTGAGATTTTAAATAATATGATTATCATTTTTACTACTTTATTAACTCTGTGACTTGAATGTCAATAATTAAAGGAGTTAAAGGCGGAATTTTATTTAAATCACCTGTTATTCCATGCGCTAAATGACTTGGTATAATCATTTTCGCTTTATCCCCCACTTTCATCTTTTTTAAACCTTCTTGAAGTCCAGTTTCAACCTGACTATGATCTACTTCAACTTCAAGCACCTCATCTTCTCCGGTTTCATAACAAACAGTACCATCCAATTGAGTTACTTTATATTTTACATCTATAACTGAACCTACTTTAATAGGCTGACCATCATTGGCTTCATAAATATAATATTGTAAACCAGTACCTGTTGAAGTTAGTTTCCAATCACTGTGTTGAGCCAAAAATAATTTAATCGCTATTTTCTCCTCTTCAGCAATTGTTTTATTTAATTCCATTGATTTTTCTTTCGACCAATCAATTTCTTTTACTGTCTCTTCATTTGAAGAACAACTTAATAAGATTAAAAATAAAAAAAATGATAATTTCTTCATATCAAAAAAGTATTCACAAATGTAAACGTTCTTTTTTAAATTCCGTTACGATTAATTTTTCTTTTGACAGAATAGAGAAACTGTTTCTATTAACGAATTATATTAATAGCCCCTTTCTCAAAATATTTTTGGTCGTTTACAGGGTCCTTCATGATCATTGTCCAGGTATATGTTCCAATTGGTAATTTAAGTGACTTATACATTCCGTTCCAAGTTTCCAAATAATCGTATGATTTCCAAACCATTACACCCCAACGGTCATAAATAGATATTTCAAAATCTTTCAATGAATAACCAGCCATAGAATACTTCCAAACATCATTTATTCCATCTCCATTAGGGGAGAATGAATTTGGAGTATATAACAATAACGTTGGCTTCATTTGAATAATTTGGCTCGTACTATCCATACAATAACCACCTGCTTTAGCTATTAATTTAACTAAAACTTCTCCTTTTAATGAATCATTAAATAAAAAAGATGGATTTTCAATCGTTGTATTTCCTGTATATGCTCCTGACATATCCCATTGATAATCAATAGCTCCTAACGAATTATTTTCTAATTGGTATTCAGAAAAATTACTATCATCTGCTGATTTTGAAAAAGTGAAATTTGCAATCGGTTTTTTAGACACTTTTAACGTATCTGTAACAGTTATAGAATCTTTACACCCATCTGTAGTTGTTACTATTAAATTAAAACCATAGTTTCCAGTCTGATTAGTTGCATACGTAATTTGATTTTGGTTGACAAAAATTCCTCCATCAGAAAATCTCCAAATCGAACTTTGAATTATAGAAGGATCCATTGTATTCATCAAATTGAATTTAGCAGGAGCACATTGCTCTGGAAAATCTACTGAAAAAGTAGGTTTTAAACCCAATGAAGGCAATACTTTAATTGTAAAACTAACTGTTTCTGGTGACGAACAGTTATCAGTAACTACCACAAGATAATTACCAGTTACATTGGTAGTATACGTTGAATTAGTTGTAGAACTTCCTGTTGAAAGCGGTGAGAAATTTTTGGACCAAATCACATTGTAAGGTGCAATTCCTCCGGAAATATTTTGAACACTTAGTGTTGCAGATTGATTTGGACAAATTGAAACATCTTGCGAAACCATTGATGAAAGTTGTTCTAAAACAGTAACATTTATAAATTTTTTAACCGATTCACATCCATCAATATTAACTGCTTTAACACCATAAGATAGCGTTTGTGATGGAGTTTGTGATGGAATAAAAGATTGTGTAGAACCCGTTGTAGAAAAATCATCCCATATATATGAATATGAAGTTCCTCCAGTTGCAGAGACATTAAAGTTCACCGTTTCATTATGACATACAATTAAATCGTTGGAAACTGTTAATGCTATATTTGTTGAATTACCTGTTAAAATTATTGATTCAGAAGCAGTGCAACCTGAATTATTTCTAGACTTTACAGAATACGTCCCTGCTGTTAAACCCGATTTCACATTTGAAAGTTGCCATGTTACACCTCCATCAAAACTAAAATCCGATGCATTTAAACTTGTTGCCGTAATTTGTCCATCTGGTGTTAAGGCACATAAATTGGGCTCAACAATTGAAGTTGAAAGTGTTAATTGAACAACAGAACTTGCCACATTTACAGTTTCTGAGGTTATACAACCAGAAGCATTTTTAGACTGAACAAGGTAAGCACCATCTATTAATCCAGTTTTAATATTAGAAATCTGCCAAGTACTTCCTCCATCGAAACTATACTCTGTTGCAGTAGTTGAAGTTACTGTTAATGAACCGTTTGAAGTTAATGTACAAGAAGTATTTGGAGATGACACAACTGACTGAATAGGTGATGCTATTAAACTAGTCAAAACAACATCCTCCGAAACAGTACATCCTGATGAATTCCTAGACATTATAGTATAAGTACCTGATGAAAGTCCTGATTGCACATTTGATGAAACCCAAGTTACACCGCCATCAAAACTATAATCTTGAGCTGTAGCACAAGTAATTGTTATCGTTCCATCTGAAGCACCAGTACAAGTAGAACTTGGTGTAAACGAAACAGTTTGAGTTGGAGGAGTTAAACTACTTGTTAATTGAACATTGGATGAAACTGTACACCCTACCCCATTTTTAGATAATACACTATAATTTCCAGCAGCTAAATTTGATTTTATATTTTGAGTTTGCCATGTTAGTCCGTTATCAAAACTGTATTGAACTGCTGTAGCACATGTGATTGTAATTTCACCATCACCAGTTCCCGTACAAGTTGCTGAAGCTACAAAAGAAGTTGTTTGGGAAGGTGAATTTGGAACTGCTGTTATATTTACTGTTGAAGAATAAATGCATCCGCCTGGACTTTTCGATTTAACGGTATAAGTTCCTACCGCTAAACCTGTCTTAATATTGGAAGGTTGCCATGTAACTCCATTGTCAAAACTATAGTGTGAAGCTGAGCCTGGAATTACAGAATTTATAGTAATTTGACCATCATTTACACCGTTACATGTTGTTACCGGAGAAACGGTTGTAGTATGATTTGGCAGAGAGAAAGTAACATTGATAACATCTTTTTTCTTACAAACAGGTTTGAAAGTAATATCATCTAAAGCAAAATCATTTCCTGTATTTACTGTATTTTGATTGTAAATACTCAATACAGCAGTGGTAGAAGAGCCTGAATTCCACGAATTATTAAATTGATCCCAAATAAGCTGAGTTACATTTGCATTAAAAATTGGACCGATTTGAACACCATTAATAAAAAATTGAAGTCGTGCAAAATTAGTTGGATCATTTTTAGCTGTCATCACCCAAGCCCCAAACATATAGTCTGTATTAGGTAAAACAGTTATCGATTGAGACCAAATAAGTGAATTTGGGGTTCCTGAACCATTCACAACCATCATTTTATTTGCTGGATTAGGAGTATGATCAGCACCGTTTGGAAAATCCATATGTGCTTTACTTAAATTGTCCGTTACAATATAACTTCCAGCGGCAATTAATGGTCCATAATTAACCCCCATATACGTCCCTAAGCCACTTCCTACAAAATAACTACTATTAAAACCAGTGTAACCCAATTCAAAATCACCATTCACAACCAAATTTGTCGATGAAACCGTTCCTACTTCTACTGAATCTTTACCTGATGTTGTAACAGTTATTGTTTTTCCATGTGTATTATTTGACCAATTGTAATATCCGTATCCGTTTGGTGCTGTTAGAATTAAAGATGTACCTGGACATAAAACCGTATCATTACCTAAAAACAATACAGGTTCATTACCAATACATTGTCCATATGCTATCGAAAAAGAGGTGGAAATAAAAGAGAAAAGTACAGAAATAAAAACAAAGTGCTTCATAGTTAAAATTTCATAGTTTATAGCAATCCAATCAAAGACGAACTAAACTACTAATTAGTTGCTTATTTAACATATTATTCTTCTTCTATTATTTCTTTAACACGACCAACTTCACCTGTTTCTAACATCACTTTAATACCATGCGGATGAAATTGAGAATTCGTTAAAATATTTTTCACAAACCCATTTGTCAATTCTCCTGAACGTTGATCTTCTTTTAAAACAATGTTTACCTCGATTCCAATCGAAATGTTTTTTCTTGATTTTCCGTCTAACATTATCTTCTTTTCTTTTTCTTAACCACAGTAGGATTAGGTGCAACTTCCGGTTTAGATTGAAGTAACTGATTAGAAAGCAACTTTTCAATTAACTCATCTTTAGACAAATGTTGAAAAACAGATTTAATTTTCTCTTTGAACTCAGGACTTAAATCGTGGTTAATTTTTGTTTTAAAAATACGTTTTGCCCACAAATACGTATTGTTTTCTTCAACACTTTCCTGACTTGGTTTAGATAATTCGTCAAAGTTGATTCCTAATTCTAAGCCAAACTCAGCTAATTCTTTTAATTCTTCTTGTTGAATAACAGTTAAAGCAAAACCCTTCGCTCCTGCTCTAGCTGTTCTACCACTTCGATGAACATAGGTTTCAAATGTTTCAGGCAAATGATAATTCACAACATATTGGATGTTTTGAACATCAATTCCTCTTGCTGCTAAATCAGTTGCTACCAAAATCGAAACGTGACCTTCTCTGAATTGATCCATTATTCGATCTCTAATCGGTTGAGATAAACTTCCATGTAATGCTCCCGAAGAAAATTTACTAATTGCAAGATTTTTAGCCAGTTTATTTACAGCGGCTTTTGTTCTACAAAAAACAATACCTTGTTGACCTTCACGTTCATTTAAGAAATGTGTCAAAACATCTAACTTTTGAATAGGATCAACCACCACATAACGATGCTCAATTGCTTCATTACCTGAAATTTCCATATTCACAGAAACTTCAACGTAATTTTTCGACATGTAATTATGAACGATGTTTTTTACTTCACTTGAAAGTGTTGCAGTAAATAACCATGTTCGTTTATTTTTTGGTAGAATTTTATGTATTTCTAAAAAATCGTCTTTTAAAGCAGTTAACATTTCATCTGCTTCGTCCAAAACTAAAATCTTAATTTTCGATAAATCAACCGCTTCTTTATCAACTAAATCCAATAACCTTCCTGGAGTTGCAACAATCACTTGCGCTCCCTCAGCAATTTGTTTTATTTGTGGTTTAATTGGAACCCCTCCATACGCTACAACAACCGATATTTGATTCGTTGAATACGTTTCAATCACCGAACTTACTTGTTGACCAAGTTCTCTAGTCGGAACTAAAACCAGTACTTGAGTCGAAGTATCTTTAGAATCAATTGCTTCCAATAACGGTAAACCAAAAGCCAAAGTCTTTCCTGTTCCTGTTTTTCCAATTCCAACAAAATCGTCAGAAGAATTGATCAAAGCAGGAAGTGCCTTTTCTTGAATTTCTGTCGGAATCGTTATTCCATTTTGATTTAATATCGCTACGATTTCTTTCGAAATCCCTAATTCTAAAAATTGACTCACTTTATATATTTATTAATTCCGTTTATTTTTCACTTAATTCAATCCAAGAAAACTGATTTAATTCTTTTATTGAATTCGTTTTATATTTCTCTTTTAATTCCTTTATCTGATTTGGTTTAATTTCAGTTGATAAAAACAAAATCGTTGAATAGTTCGACAATAATACGTGTTTAAAATCAATCTCATCGCCTTTTTCAAATTCCATTCCAGAAACAACAAAATAGCGGTTATTTTTTCTCTCAATAACTAATTTAGCATTTTTCCTTATCCCTATAGAAAGTTGCCAATAATTATCAATCAAAACCAATCCATTGGTTGTTTTTTGATCCCACTTTTCAATTTGCTTTGTCAATTCAACGTCCTTACTTTTTAATTTTAGTGAATTCCAAAAAGCATGCGTATTTTCAATCTCTATAAGACTTAATACAAACGTTCTTGCTTCTAATATTCCAATAATAAAAATAAATCCCAAACCTATTTTTCGAAACTTACTTTTCAATATCCAATAAAGTATTCCAGGAAAAAATAAAAAAGAAATGGGTGCAAAATGACGCATTTCATAAGAAACGGATTTATTCAGAAAATGAAAACAAGTAAAAGTGATTAGAAATACCGCTGCAAAATAAAGTAAGAATTTAAAATATGTTGGCATTTCTTTTCTTGGAAATTTGAAATAGAAATAAATAGTAGCTAAAAAAGGAAGTAGTTGAAATGAATTTACAAACGTTCGATTCGAGAAAAAGTACTCGTACAATTTTACACCATAAAAAGTAAAATGTGAAAAGATTCCGATTGGACTTCCAATACTGTATGTTAAATCTCCTAAAAAATCATTTGTCATTGTTCCATACCCTTCTAAAAAAGTAGAATTTGAAGGTGTGGCTCCTTTTGATAAGAAGAAAATAATCGAAATTCCAACAATACAAACCAATAAAATCCAATACGACATATTCAACTTAACGCTTTCTAAAACAGTCCTTTTATTAATCGAAAAGAATAAAAAGACTACTGAACCAACGATAAATACATACACCGAATTTTTAAGAAATATGCCTAATACTGTTAATCCTAAAAGCACAAGTAAACTTCTTATAGAACGATTTTCTTTGAAATTTAAAACCACCAAACAATAAAAAGGAGTGAAAGCTAATAAAAATAAATCCCCTCCAAAATAAAGAAATGTCTGCCAGTAGAATAATTGATTGGTAACTATACACAACAAAGACAGTATTGAGATATTTTCTGTAAAACCAAATCTTTTAAAAAGTTTATAATAACCTATTAATGAAATCATTAAACAAGTGATAATCAATATAAATTGAATAACTTGAAACGAATGAGTTTGAAATAGAACAGAAACTAAAAATGGAAATATCCATTGAGCTGGACTCCACCAAGAAACAAAATAACTATACTGAGGATTTGAAATTGAAGGATAAACAAGTTTATTGAACCCTCCCCCATTTTCCATTTGAGATCTAATTTCATACCCTCTAAGCGCATCACCAAAAGTAGATGTCCCAAAAAGTAACATCGAACTAAAATAGAATGCCATTATTAAAAATAAAAGCACCCAAGCAATTCGTGTTTTGTTTTTGAAAAGACTTTTCAAAAGGAATTATTTAGCTGTAATTCGTGTGAATTTGATATTCAATCCTTGTTCGATTTGACGAATGCGTTTCACCTCTTTTGGATCAATAATACTTAATGAAACACCTTTTTTACCAGCCCTAGCAGTTCTACCACTTCGGTGCGTGTAATATTCCATTTTTTCAGGCAAATCATAATGAACAACAAAACAAAGACTATCTACATCAATTCCTCTCGCTGAAACGTCTGTTGTCACCAATAATTGAATTTTATGATTTTTAAAAGCACGCATTGCTTTTTCACGTTCACGTTGTTGTAAATCTCCGTGAATCGCATCAGCGACAAATTTCTTTTCTTGTAAAAACTCGACCAATTTTTGTATACTTGCTTTTGTTCTACAGAAAATTATTCCACTGTCACCACCTTGCACATTTAAAAACTGAACCAACGTTTGATTTTTAAATCTAGGATCACACGTTACAAATTGATGTTCAATCGACTGATTTACAATATTTCGTTTATTGATTTGCACTTTATACGCATCATCAGCCATGTATTTTCCGATGATTTCTTTTAAATTCTCGGGTAATGTCGCTGAAAACAACCACGTATTTCTACTGCCAATTGTTGCTTTTAAAATGGTATCCAATTCTTCTTTGAACCCCATACTTAACATTTCATCCGCTTCATCTAAAACGATCGTTTCCACTTGTGTTAAGTCAATTGCTTTTTTCTCTAATAAATCAATTAATCGTCCAGGTGTTGCAACTACAATATGTGTAGGTCGACTCAAAGCTCTTATCTGATTTTCAATTTTATCTCCACCATACACTGCTTCAATGAAAATTTTATCAGAATATTTCGTCAACTTAAACAATTGTTTTTGAATCTGTTGACCAAGCTCTCGTGTAGGTGAAAGTATCAATGCCTGAATACGACTATCATTTGTATCCATACGTTGAAGTAAAGGTAAACCAAAAGCAGCCGTTTTACCAGTCCCTGTTTGTGCTTGACCAATAAAATCGGTTCCAAACTCTAGTAAATAAGGGATAGCTTTCTCTTGAATCTCAGTAGGAGTTTCAATATTGATCTCTTTCAGTGCTTTGATAAATTGATCTTTAACTCCTAATTCTTTGAACGTTTTCACTCTATTGATTTTTAATTGGATGCAAAGTTACTTTAATTAAATTGAGAATAGACATTAGATTTTAGATTTTTAGAAGTTAGACTCAAGACAATAAGATTCAAGATATTAAGACTAATTCAAAGTTTAGATATAAATTAGGTCTTACTTCTTATAGTCTTTAATCTTGATGTCTATTTTAAGATTTTAGATTCAAGACAAAAAGATTATCTCCGAAACTGCTTCGCGGTTAAGTTTTTAAGACTGATTTTAATAAAAGTGGAGTCTTAAGTCTTTTTAGTCTATAATTTTAAATGAATTAAGTATTTTTTCACCTACCATCACAAAGTCAATATATTTTGCTTGTTCAGTTGTAAAAGTTAACACATATGCTTTATCATCTATTAACCAATAATATTGCTCAAATTTTAAATGTAAAACACCTTGATCACCTGTATAAAGTAATTTATGATATTCCTTTTTAGTTGTTTTAATTCTTTCGCTCGAAATTAAACTAGAATTGGTAACCATTTTTTTAATTTGTCCTTCAGATATTTCTGTATATTGATCTAAATCAATATTATAAGCTGAAACATCTTGAATAATCAAATTTACATTCTCTTTAAATTGATCTTTTTCATTTTCTAATGGTGAAAAAACAATAAAAGTCGTACCCATTTGACCACTGTTATTCAATTCCCAATTAGAAGGATATTGAATTAAAAAATTTGATTGTTCAAAAGAAAGCCATTTCGTATTATTTTCACTTTCTTGAGCGAAAATGAAGTTGAAACTAATGCAAATTGAAAACAAAGAATAACAAATTAACTGTTTCAAATTACTATTTTTTATTTTCATAAGTGTGGATTTTTTATTGTTTGAAAAGTCTTGTATCTTAAATTCTAATTTCTAGCGTCTAAAAAAATCTATTCTCCCAAAACATTTTCCCAATGATCATTCAAATAAGCTACTAACTTTCTTGATGTATTATTAAAGTAACGTTTTGTTCTATAACCACTTACCCAAGTAATCCCTCTTACAGCATTTGTTAAGAAGATTTCATCAGCAGCGATGATATTTTGCGGAAAGATAGTACACTCATACACTTTAATTCCGTGAGAAACAGCTAAGTTGATAATTTGCATTCGCATTGTCCCAGCTAAACAACCTTCATCTAATCCTGGAGTATAAAGCACTCCATTACTAACTACGAATAAATTGCAACTTGAACTTTCTAAAATAGCTCCTTTTTCATTCACAATTAAAACTTCGTCCAATTGACGTTCTGAAGCATTGATAGCAGCCATTACGTATAAAAGTCCGTTTTTTGTTTTATAGTTTGAAAGACTATTTTTGACTTTCTTCAAATCAGAATACAAATCGATTTCCCAACCTTTTGAATTTAAATCAAAACTGTTGTTTTCAATCGGATACACTTCTATGAAATAAGTAGCCTCATTTGAAGCAGGATTGTAAGTCCCTCCCGCAATTCTATCCAATGAAATACGACACTTCCCTCCTTCTCTGATTTCAGATTTATCAATTAAATATTGAACACGTTCTGTAAAAAACTGCACATTAAAAAAAACAGATGGCCTCATTTTAAGAGCAACTGCACCTTCTAGCAAACGTTTTACATGGTTTTCCATATTTAACGGCTTGCCATTCATAATTCGAATACTTTCAAAAACACCATCACCATATAAGTGAGCACGATTCCCTGCCTGAATAGTAGGGGTATCATTTGATAAAATAGTACCGTTTGAATTAACGAATAATTGCGCCATAATCTAAAAAACTAAATTCAATAAATCTTTTCCTTTTTCAATATTAATGATTAATATGAAAATAACACCAAAAATTGCACCACCAATGTGTGCATCATGAGCAATTCCAGTATTTCCTTTTTTATCTGACCAGATTTCAAAAGCCAAATATAACACTCCAAACAACCAAGCCGGCATTGGAATAGCAAAAAATATTAATAATTCTGCAAAAGGGTTCCAAATAATAAAAGCAAATACTACTGCAGAAACAGCACCTGAAGCACCTAAAGAGCGATAATTCGGATTGTCGTGATTTCGAGCATATGGAATTAAAGTTGAAAAAAGACCTCCTAATAAATAGAGTAACACAAAGTTTATTTCACCCTTTAAAAAACCAAACTGAAAAATTAATTCATATTCTAATGCACTTCCTAAGAAATACAACGACATCATATTAAAAGCTAAATGTTGGAAATCAGCATGCACAAACATATGAGAGAAAATTCGGTAGCTTTGCTTGTCGTTTTTACTTATATAAGGTATAAACATCATTCGATCTTTCAATTCCTCATTATTCATTGCATTTAAAGACACCAAAATGGTTGCAATCATAATTAGTGTAAGTGCTGTCAGTGTCATTAATGCCCTTTATCTTTTTAAGTAAATCAAAAATTGTTGTTCTGAATCAATTTTTACGAAATTAACCAAAA
The DNA here is from genome assembly GCA_945902775.1 of Chryseobacterium gleum. Lineage (GTDB taxonomy): Bacteria > Bacteroidota > Bacteroidia > Flavobacteriales_D > Crocinitomicaceae > CAIUKX01. The sequence goes on from CAMDMY010000041.1 coordinate 15,411, forward strand.
ACAGTTACAAAAAGTTAACTTAATGATAACAAATCGTTATATTGTTAATAAACTTACTAAAACCTTTGTCAAGTTTATTGATAGAATTAATTTGAAATTCTATATTTGCGCTTCATTTAATAAATTAATTGTTTTACGAATATGCGTAATAAAGGATTTTTTTGGTTTTTAACGGTATTATTAACGGCAGTTTGTGTCTATCAACTATCGTTTACATGGGTAGCTACTTCTACTGAAAACAAAGCAGACAAAGAGGCTAACATCCGTTTAGAAGAGTTAATTGCAGAAGCAAATAAAAATGGCGGAATCGCTTATTTGCCAAACAATACGAAAGTTGATTTTTCTCAACCAGAAGCAAGAGAAATTGCAAAAGGAGCTTTTGTGAATCAAATCTTGAAAGAAAAAGCGGAAACACCAGTTTACCCAATTTTTGGATCGACATTCCAAGATGTTAAGAAAAGAAGTTTAGCTTTTGGTCTTGATTTAGTAGGTGGTATGAGTGTTACTTTAGAGATTTCGATCCCTGATTTAGTAAAAAGTTATGCTCGTAACGAAAGAGATACACAATTTAAAAAACCTTTTGATCGAGCGTTAAGTCGTTATAGCACTTCAGGTGGTGATTTCATTTCATTGTTTGAAGATGAGAATGCGAAAGCTAACGGTAAATTACCTTTAGTACGTTTATTACAAATTGAAGAAGTAAGTGAGTTAAACATCAACTCTTCTAATAGTGACGTAATTCGTTTCTTACGTGATAAAGCTTCTAGTTCAATGGACGGTGTTGAACAAATTATGGAACGTCGTATTAACCAATTCGGTGTTGCTCAACCAAACATTCAAAAAGATGCTTTAAAAAATCGTTTATATATTGAGTTACCAGGTGTTCAAGATGAAGCTACTGTTGCAGACAGATTACAATCAACTGCAAATCTTCAATTCTTTGAAACATACCAGGCAAATGAAATTGGTGCACAATGGCAACAAGCAGCTACTGTTTCTAAACAAAAAGAAATTTCTCAAGATGATTTAACGAAGTTAGAATCTGATTCTACAAGTAATGATTCCATCAAAAAAGATTCTGCTAAAGTTGAGTCTTTAGAATCATTAACAAATAACTTAAACTCAACGACAAAAGGGTTAGGTGAATTAGTTAAAAATGCAGGTAACTATTCAATTGGTTATGTTACATCTGAAAACAAAGCAGCTGTTGATGTTTTGATTAGACGAAATGACGTTTTAGCTTTATTCCCATCTGATTTAAAATTCATGTGGTCAGCTGAACCAGAATCAATTTCTGACAAAACAAATGAAAAAGCATATACTCTATACGCTGTAAAAATTCCTGATAATGGAAAAGCAAGAGTTGGTGGAACAGACATTAAATCTGCTTCTACTGGTTTTGATCAATCTAGTTCTTTGATTACAGTTGATTTATCTATGTCTGAAGCTGGTGCTGAAAAATGGGCTCAAATGACAGCTGAAAACGTAGATAAAATTGTTGCCATTACAATGGATAATGTTGTTTACAGCGCTCCAAGAGTAATCAATGCAATTACAGGTGGTAACACTCAAATCTCTGGATCTTTCACAGTTGATGAAGCTAAAGGTTTAGCTGGATTATTAAACGGTGGTGCATTACCTGCTCCTTGTGTTATTAAAGAACAAACAAAAGTTGGGCCGACGATCGGAGCTGAAAACTCTAGAGCTGGTTTAATTTCATTTGCTTGTGCATTCTTAGCAGTATTAATCTACATGTATTTCTATTATGGTAAAGCGGGTATGGCAGCAAACATCGCTTTAACTGTAAACGTTATTTTAATCTTCGGTTGTTTAGCTTCTTTTGGAGCGGTTTTAACATTAGCCGGTATTGCTGGTATCGTTTTAACAATTGGTACTGCTGTCGATGCGAATATCTTGATCTTCGAACGTATTCGTGAGGAACAAGCTAGAGGTGTTGGAATTGATGAGTCATTGAACAAAGGTTTCAGTAAAGCACTTCCTGCGATTATTGATGCGAACGTAACTCACTTATTGGTTGCGATTATCTTGAAAGTTTTCGGAAAAGGTGAAATCGAATCATTTGCTACAACTTTGATCATCGGTATCTTTACCTCTATGTTCTCTGCAATTATCATTTCTAAATTAGTTATCTATAACTGGTTAGCGAAAGGAAAAGAAATTTCTTTGAATACTAAAATGTCGAAAGGATTGTTTCAAAACTTCCATTTTGACTGGGTTGGAAAAAGAAAGTATTTCTACATCTTCTCTATCACTGTAACAATTATTGGTATTATAGCTCTTTTCACTAATGGTCTAAAACAAAGTGTTGAGTTCACAGGTGGACGTACATTTGTTACTAAATTTGAAAAGAAAGCTGATATTGATTATATCCGTGGAAATCTTTCTAAAGTTTTCGTAGAAAATGGTGAAGTTTCTTCTATTGATTTAAAAACGAAATCAAATGACTTTAATGTTGAAATCATCACGAACTACAAATTAAAAAATGACGGTGCTTCAACTGAAGTAAACGAAAAATTAAAAGAAGGTTTAGACGCTTGTAAAGCAAAATTAGGAAACTACGAGATTTTAGAATCTAGAAGTATTTCTGCTTCAGTTTCTAGTGAATTATGGGCTTCTTCTGCTAAAGCAATTGCATTGGCTTTATTAGCTATCTTCATTTATATCTTCATTCGTTTCGGATCTTGGCAGTATTCTATCGGTGCTATCATCGGTTTAACGCATGATGCTTTCTTCGTAATTTCTATCTTCGCTTTATTACACGGTTTCTTACCTTTCAGCTTGGATGTAAACCAAGCGTTCATCGCTGCGATCTTAACCGTTATTGGTTACTCTATGAATGATACGGTGATTGTGTTTGACCGTATTCGTGAGAACTTACACAATAGTAACGATAGTGAAAACCAAAATGATATTATAAACAAATCTTTGAATACTACGTTAAGTCGTACTTTCAATACTTCTATGATTTTATTCGTTGTTGTATTGATCATGTTCATCTTCGGTGGAGCTGCGATTAAAGGTTTCTTATTCGCGATGTTAGTAGGAGTTGTTATCGGTACATATTCATCTTTATGTGTTGCTACACCAATCTTAATCGACTTCTCTAAGAAATTGAAAAGATAAGATTTATTAAAACTTAATACGAAAGCCTGGTTGAATTAGTTCAATCAGGCTTTTTTTTAGTTTAATAGCACTAGATGATTTCTGTTATCTATAATTTATAAAGCTCTGATGGATTTGCAATTAGAAGTGTTCGAAACCTTTTCAGTCATCTAAAATATGACTTATTTTTTAATTAGAAATTTTACTGAAAATAATTTTGCTTCGTGCTTCGTTTTTCGCAGGATTGCAAATCCCAGCGGAGCGAGCGCCAAATTCAAATTAATACTTCACAATATTTAAAGCGGGGTTACTTCGAATATATTGAGTCAATAAAGTATCAATATCTTCTGCTTCGATAACTTTATCGATTAGATGTCTCCATTTTTCTACGGGCATAAATTGTGAGTGAAATGGTACATAACCGTAACCAACTAAACTCCCATCTTCTACTAGTAGAATACTCTTCTCCCCTTTTTGTCTTCCACTTTCAATAATAAAATAACTTTCTTTGTTAGAAGTTATATTTTGAATCATACCCTTTGCTCGTAAATTGTAAAATTCAAATGATTCTTGCTGCACACAAGCACCTTTACATTCATTTACTGTATATTGAAAGCAAGATGTATTGGAAGGGTATAGATCGGCTAGTTTTTGGCACAGTTCAAATTCTTCTACTTTGCTTTGTAGAAAAGCAATAGCATCATTTTTTGAATTAAAGCCTACAATAGGAGCATCCATAAATTTAGATGTCAACCCAATGAAAAAACGTTGATAACCTCTTTCATCAAAATAGCCGTAAATACCGTGAGAAAATCTATTTTTCTTTAATGGCGAATTGTGTTCAGGACCGTACTTTTTAATTAAATTGATTTCAATCAAATGAGAAATAAACTCTGAACCTGTAATCTCATATTCAATTCTAGTAATTTCCTTGATTAATTTTACTCCTTTAACCGATTTAGAGTTTTTAAGGTGTTGTTCAATTCTTCTGCGAATGTATTTGCTTCTTCCAACAAAAATCAATGCGTTGAACTCATTGTAAAATTTATATACCCCAGTTTTATCTGGAATCTCATCTAATTCAGCAATATCTAAATTTGGATGAAAAATTCGTGGATTTAAATCTTCAACAACAAAATTGTCTAATTCTGAAGCATTTGTCTTTTTAAGAATCGTAAATAATTTTGCTGTAGCAAAGGCATCTCCTCCTGCTCTATGTCGCCCAACTAATTCGATCCCTAAGTTTCTTGATAATTTGCCTAAACTATATGATTCTAATCCAGGTAGTATTTTTCTCGAAGCATTAACTGTACACAAATGTTGTCTTCGGTAATCATAACCTAATTTTCTAAATTCTTGGCGAACAATTCCATAGTCAAAATTCACATTATGTGCTACAAAAACACAATCCTCTGTAAATTCAACAATTTTCTTTGCAACTTCATAAAACTTAGGAGCATCCTTCACCATTTTATCGCTTATTCCTGTTAAATTAACAATGAATTCAGGTATAAGCATTTCAGGATCAATCAATGTTTCGTACTGATCGATAATTTCATTACCATCGTGTTTAAACATAGCGATTTCCGTTATCTTGGAGCTTTTTGGGCTTCCTCCTGTTGTCTCTATGTCGATTATTACGTAATGCATTATTAATATGTAAAGAAACTGAGAATTTTTGGATTTTGGAGGGTAAATTGAGGAAAAGTATGATTTATTTAACCACAGTGGGACGCGGAGTTTTTTTTAACCACTGAGGGTTACAGAGTTTATCTCAGAGGACCAATGAGTTCATTTTATTGCTGGAGTAAATAAAACTCTGAGTTTCTCTATGTATTAATCAGCCTAACTCTGTGGTTAAAAATTAAAGTAAATCGTAAACACTTTACTACAATTAAAACTTTAAATCGAATTTATATAAGCGTAAATGATTTACTATCACCATGTAAATAGACTGCAAATACTGAAAGATTTTTTACTATTTTTAGATAAATGATGTCTTATCAAAATACGAAGATGTTCTAAATGCTAATTTTAGAAATACACTAGAAATTAAACACATTGTATGAAAAAACTATTTTAAGAAAACAAAATAAAAACTCTGAGTGACTCTGTGAATTACTCTGTTTAACTCAGTGGTTAAAAAGAACTAATCAAAGAATCCGATTAAATCTTCTTTTGACAAGGATTTTAAAATCGATGCATCTGTTTTAATTAAATCATTGACCAATTCTTTTTTTGATTCTTGCAATTTCATAATCTTTTCCTCGATCGTATCCGGGCAAATCAATCGAACAGCAACTACATTTTTCTTTTGACCAATTCTGTAACATCTATCAATTGCTTGATTTTCAACAGCCGGATTCCACCAAGGATCAACTAAATAGACATAGTCTGCCTCTGTTAAATTCAATCCTGTTCCTCCTGCTTTTAAACTGATTAAAAAGACCCGAACATCTGAATTGGATTGAAATTCTTCCACTTTAGAAGATCTATTTTTAGTTTGACCAGTTAAATATTCAAAAGGAATATTTGTTTTTTCTAACTCTATTTTTATTAAATCCAACATGGAAACAAATTGTGAAAACACAATCATTTTATGGTAAGGAGCTTTGGTGGTAATTTCTTCCATCAAAACGTCGATTTTAGCTGAAGTATTCCCATAATATTCTTGATCATTAATCAAAGCTGGAGAATCGCATATTTGTCTCAACTTTGTTAGACCGGCAAGCATATACATTGTATCCATGTGCTTTTTTTCGCCGCTTGATGCCATTAAAAACTCTCTAAACTCTTGTTTATAAGAATCGTATACATTTCTTTGCTCCTCTCCCATTTCACAATAAATCACCATTTCGGTTTTATCTGGTAATTCTTTTGCTACTTGTGCTTTGGTTCTTCTCAATAAAAATGGATTGATTTTCTTTTGTAGTTCGATCGCTCTTCTAGTATCTTTAAATTTATCAATGGGTGCAGAATACTGATCTTGAAAGGCTTGTTTATTCCCCAATAAACCTGGACATGCAAATGAAAATTGTCCGTACAAATCAAAGGTATTATTTTCAATTGGTGTCCCTGTCAAAACGACTTTGTTTCTCGATTTTAGTAAACGGACCGATTTATAACGTTGCGATTCAGGATTCTTGATCGCTTGAGATTCATCTAAAAAGATGTAATTAAAATGGTATTCTTTCAAAAAGCGAATATCTGACAATAAGGTTCCATAAGAGGTTAATATTATCTCATATTGGTCGAAATCGTTTGTATTTTTAATTCGATCGGTTCCATAAATCGTATGAATTTTAATCGATGGAGCAAATTTCTCCACCTCTGCTTGCCAATTGAAAATCAAAGAAGTAGGGACAACAATTAAATTTGTATTCTTTCTTCCCTTTTCTCTTTGTGACAAAATAAACGCAATAATTTGAATTGTTTTCCCCAATCCCATATCATCTGCTAAACATCCTCCGAATTCAAATTCGTCAAGGAAATTTAACCAATTCAATCCTTCTTTTTGGTAATCACGCAAAGTCGCATTCAAATCTCTAGGAACAGAAATCGCTTCAATTGATTTAAAATCAGCCATTTTCGATTTGTAAAAAGCCAATTGATCTCGTGCTTCTGTCGATAGAACTTCGTCTTCATACAATTCGGAAATCTCTGAAAAATTCATTTTAGGAGTCCTAATCGTATCCTTCCCTACTTCACCTGCTCTAAAATACTTCGAAAATTTTTCAATCCATTCTTCAGGAAGAACTCCTAATGTTCCATCTCCCAATTCAACAAATTTCGTTCTATTTTTAACCGATTTTTGAAGTTGCTTTAACGAAACTTCTTGATTACCAAATTTAACTTTAAGTGAAGTATCAAACCAATCCAATCCACTGTTTACAGAAACGGAAACGGAAGCTCTATATGAATTTAACTTGTTGTTTTTCAAATCACTAAACCCTAAAATAGTAATTCCTTCTTCTCTCCATTTTTCAAAAACATCGTAGAACCAACCATCTTCTAAAAACTCTTGTTTGTGAACATAAAAATAACCTAACTCTAATTGGTCCTCAAAATAAGGATGTTGACGTAATAAAATCGACATCAATCGAACTTCTAAGTCATCATCTCGATCGATTAGAAATGAATTTCCTTTTGCATCGGTTGAATAAACCTGTTTTTTAGAGAACAAAGGAACTTCAATCGAACCGTATTTTACTACTGGTGAAATAATTACATAGTCCTCTGTATCTGATAGATAGATTAATTTCTCTTTTGTATTTTGTGTGCTAAAATCTTTAATTTGCTTTTTAGTCGCTGGTTTTAAATACGAATAATTGATTTTTATTTTATGTTCTAAATTTGCTAAAATCGTTTCTTGAAATTCTTTGAATTTAGATTCGTGAATTAAAATTGTTTGATTGTTCTTTTTGAAAAAATGAATTACTCGAGTATAATTTGGATTATCCAATAAATACATCGTTTTTCCTATTAAAACAAAGTAATTGAATTTCAATTTTAAATCCCTAATCTCATACGATTTTTCGAAAAAATCAATTCGACCTATTACTTCATAAAACGAATCTTTTTGATTGACCGTTAAAATTAAATCCGTATCCAGTAATTTTATTTCCACAGGTAACACTGAAGACGATTTCAACGTGTCCGAAACCGACGAATCATGATAGTAAGCATCTATTTTTAAAGGATTTAAAACAATCGCTTTTAACGCTTCAATGTCTGATTCAGAACTATTTCGAACGGTATTATTTTGAAATTTGACCAATCCAGAATAAAATTTCAATTCGTCTTTATCATCCGATTTCCAAACATAATCAATTGGATTTAAAGTCATTAATGGGTTTTTTATTTGACCTTCTTTCGTCAATTTGGCTTCCATTAACTCTATAAAAATATGGTCATAATAACGGTGTTGACCAAAAACAATTATTCTTTTCGAATCTTTCAACTCTACTTTATCCAATTTTATTTCCTTCTGAACTGGCAGTAAATGTTGTTGTAATAATTTTGTAGTTTGTTGATTAACAGGGAATATCTCTTTAATCTTTGGCGAAATTACTAACTCTCTCCCAGAAAATTCCAATTGAAAATAAGAATCCAAAAATGGCTCATTTTCAAGTCCATAATCCAAAGCTTTCGAATAGAGAAATTCCTTTCGTAATATCTCATCAAAAAACACCCTGATTTCTTTTCTATCCTTCAAATTGTACATCATTTGAACTTGATGTTCGCACAATTTCTTTTTAGGGATTTTACAGGCACATGATAAAATCAATTCGTTTTTCTCCGTTAAACGAATATGAACTGGTAATGTTTGGTAAAAACTATAAGAATCTTTAAAAGTACCTTGATTAATTTTCAGATTTAAAACCTGTAAATCGAAATAACCTCGTTTCCCATCATTGGCAAATTCAAGGCTATTCTTTAAAATAAACGTATTGGTTAAATCTGAAAATGAAAAGTTTTGAAAAACATAATCCGTTGAATGACAGTCTATTGTAGTTTCGCCCTCCAAATTCCTTTCAATCAAAATCTCTTTTTCATCATCTGAAAGCAATTTTGAGAGTTCTAAATCAGCTTGTTGAAGCACATTTACAACGTGCTTACAGACTGGCCCCAACTCAAAAAGACAAGTACATTTTGAAGTTTTAACTTTGTCTTTCGTGTATTGAATTGTGACAAAATAGATTTTTGAACCTTGAACTTTAGCTGAAATTTCAGTCTCAGTGATACTTAATTCCTTGACTTTAGAATCATCGCTTCTATCTCTCGTTTTTTGAGAAGTATAACTGTTAATATACGTTTCGAAAGCTTTGTTCAAAAGAACCATCTGTCAATTTTATTATTCTTGGCTAAAATTACTCAAATAAAGCTTGTTTTTTGCTAGGTCAAAAATCAATTTACTGTTTTTTAGTTAAAAATGTCAATTATACTAAAATAGTTGAAAAATAATAATCAATACAGTATTCAATCTTTCATATCTTTTCAAAATTCATTACTTTTGCATCTAATAAATTATAGCTATGTCTAAAGAATTAGTTAACGATACATTATCAACAGTTGATTTTGACACTTTCAAACAAGAAGTAATTGCAGATTTTCGTTTGGCTTGTGAATCTCGTGAAGCTTCCTTATTGGGACGTCGTGAGGTTTTAACAGGGAAAGCAAAATTTGGAATTTTTGGTGATGGTAAAGAATTAGCTCAAATTGCATTAGCAAAACAATTTCAAGACGGAGATTTTCGTTCAGGTTACTACCGTGACCAAACGTTAATGATGGCTATCGACCAATTAACTTTACAACAATATTTCGCTGGATTATACGGACATACAAACGTAGAAGAAGAACCACTTTCAGCTGGAAGACAAATGGGAGGACATTATGCATCTCGTAATTTGGATGAAAACGGAGAATGGAAAAATTTGATGATTCAAAAAAATAGTTCTTCTGATATTTCTCCAACTGCTGGGCAAATGCCTCGTTTATTAGGTTTAGCACTTGCTTCAAAAGTATATAGAGAACACGCTACCTTGAATCAATTAGAAGAATTTAAAAAGTTCACAAACAATGGAAACGAAGTAGCATTCGGAACGATTGGTGATGCTTCTACTTCTGAAGGACCATTTTGGGAAACAATAAATGCTGCGGGTGTTCTTCAAGTACCAATGGTAATGTCAGTTTGGGATGATGGTTACGGAATTTCTGTTGCTCGTCACAATCAAACGACAAAAGACAGTATTTCTGAAGCATTAGCAGGAATGAAACGTACAAAAACAAAACCAGGTTATGAAATTTTCGTAACAAAAGGTTGGGATTACGCTCATTTGTGCGAAACGTACGAAAAAGCGGTTGCGATTGCAAGAGAAGAACACATACCTGTTTTAGTTCACGTAAAAGAAGTAGGTCAACCTCAAGGTCACTCTACTTCTGGATCACACGAACGTTACAAGTCTTCTGAACGTTTAGCTTGGGAAGCTGAATACGATTGTATTACAAAATTCAAAGAATGGATTTTAAATTTCGATGCAGACGGTTTAACATTAAGTACCGAAGAAGAATTAACATCAATTCAACAAGAAGCGAAAGTTACCGTAAGAGATAATAAAAATACTGCTTGGGCTTCTTATTTAGGAGAAATTAAAGCTGATTTGGAAATGGCTGTTTCTTTAATGAAATCGGTTGCTCATACTAGTCCTAATGGTGTTTTCATTAACAAAGAAATTGAAACTCTTGAAAAAGAGAAAGAACCA
>CAMDMY010000042.1 GCA_945902775.1 Chryseobacterium gleum
TATTCTCTTTATGCTCCTCATGCAGTAGGTGTTTTGAGCAATTTATTAGGCGGCAAAGACTCCCTATCTTCATGGTTAGACAGATTGTTTACTACAAATGTTTCATTAACAGGTAGAAATCAAGTAGATATTACCGGTTTAATTGGACAATATGCGCACGGAAATGAACCTTCTCATCACATTACATACTTATATAATTATACCAATCAAGCTTCGAAAACACAATTTTACGCAGATAAAATTATGCGTGAAATGTACACTACCAAACCAGATGGATTGGCTGGAAATGAAGATTGTGGACAAATGTCATCTTGGTATGTAATGAGTGCAATGGGATTGTATCAAATTGCACCTGGAAATCCTTATTACGATTTTGGTCGACCGTTAGCATTAGAATCTATAATTGAACTTGCAGACAATAAACGATTTAGAATCAGAACAATTCATAACAATGATACAAACAAATACATTCAACGAATTACATTAAATGGGAATGAAATCAAACGTCTTTATATCGAACATTCTGAAATTTTAGAAGGTGGAATTCTTGAATTTGAAATGGGAAATACTCCGAATCCTTTAGTTGATAAATATGAACATGCACCAACAATAACGGAAGTTCCAAAAGAATTTGTCCCAATCCCCCATTTCGAAAACGAATCCAAAACATTCAAAGATTCTATCCAAATTTCAATCAATTATCCCCATTTAAAAGATAGAAAATTTGACATCTATTATTCGCTTTCAACTAGTATAAATAAAGACTTTAAAAAATATACTTCGCCAATCACACTGAAAGAAAGTACAGAAATAGAAATTTACTTAGAAGATGCAAATTCAAAACTGAAAAGCTCAACATTGGTGAATGAATTCAGTAAAAAAGACACCACTCTTTCTTTCATCTTATCTTCCACCTTTTCAAAACAATATAGTGCTGGAGGAAAAGATGCGTTAATCGATAAAAATCAGAGTAAATGTGATGATTATGGAAGTGATTACAGAACGGGTGAATGGCAAGGATTTCTTGATCAAGATTTAAAAGCTGAAATTACATTTTCTTTACCTCGAAAAGTTTCTTCAATTGAAGTTAGTTGTATTCAAGACATCAATGCTTGGATATTTTTTCCACAATCAATTGAATATGAAATATCGGTTGACGGAATAAAATTCAAATCATTAACAAAAGTCGTTTTACCTTCAAACAAAGTTGGGAATCCTAATACAACATGGACTTTTCCTGTGCAAACAAATACAAATGAAGCAATTAAGAAAATCAGAATAAAAGCAATTAATTTTGGTAATTGTCCGAAAGGTCATCCAGGAGAAGGGAATCCAACTTTTATTTTTGCTGATGAAATTTTATTCCGTTAATAAGTTTCAATCTAAAATGGGATGAACGGTCTTACTATTTGTCAATAAATAGATAAATTTACTGCTTTAAACGAATAATTTAAAAAACTCATTTTACTCGTTTAAAAATTGAATTATAAATTAAAACAAACAGATGAAAAAAATTAATTTTTTATTGATCGCTTTCACTTTAATGCTTACAAATCTTGTAAAAGCAGACGAAGGAATGTGGTTCCTTATGAACATTGAACGTTTAAACCATAGAGATATGGAGAAAATGGGACTTCAATTGACAACAGAAGAAATTTATAGTATCAACAATTCAAGTTTGAAAGATGCAATTGTGCAATTCAATGGAGGTTGTACGGCAGAATTAATTTCTAAAGATGGTTTACTTTTAACAAATCACCATTGTGGATTCAACGCAATTGCTGAATTATCTACACCTAAAAATGATTACTTAACTGACGGTTACTGGGCTCCAACTAAAAAAGAGGAGTTAAAACCAGCTAGTTTATATGTACGTTTCTTCGTAAGAATGGACGATGTTTCTAAACGAATTTTATCAAAATTAAACGATAAAATGACGGAAGACGAAAGAAACAAAGCAATCTCTCAAGAAGTAGCTTTAATTGAAAAAGAAAACAACGAAGGTGGAAAATACACGGTTTCTGTTCGTTCTTTCTTTCAAGGAAATGAATTTTATTACTTTGTTTACCAAGATTATAACGATGTTCGTTTGGTAGGAAATCCTCCAAGTAGCATCGGTAAATTCGGAGGTGATACTGATAACTGGGAGTGGCCAAGACACACTGCTGATTTCTCTATGTTCCGTATTTATGCTGATGTAAATGGAAATCCAGCTGAATATTCTGCAAACAATGTTCCTTTAAAACCAAAAACACATTTAAAAGTAAACATTGGTGGAGTAAAAGAAAATGACTTCGCAATGATTTTGGGATATCCAGGAAGAACAAACCGTTGGATGCCTGCTGCTGGAATTGAACAAAATGTAAAATTTGCATATCCTGCGTGGGTTGAAGGCTCTAAATTAGGATTAGATCGTATGAAATTTTACATGGATCAATCAGACGAAGTTCGTTTAAATTATGCAGGGGTTTATGCAGGAGTTGCGAATTATTGGAAAAACCGTCAAGGAATGATTGATGCTTTAACAAAAGCACAAACAGCAAAAACTAAATCTGAAAACGAAGCTGTTTTTAATAGTTGGGCAAATAAACGTTGCAACAAAAAAACGTATGGAAATGTTATTGAAACTATCAATAATTATTATTCAAAAACAAATGAAAAAGCACGTCACGACAATTATTTAACAACGATGATAAGAACATCTAACTTCTCTGTACTTCCTTCCAAAATTGGCTTTACAATCGCTGTTTATTTAAAAGAAAAAGAAGAAACAGGACCTGAAAAGGAAGAAACGTTGAAAAAAATACACCAAATGATTAATGAATTATATGGTAGTTTATATATTCCTCTTGAAAAAGACATTTTAGCAGCTCAATTGAATCTTTATGTGGCTAAAGGATATGAAGCAGGTTTAGCGAAATTAGTTGCTGAAATAGCTAAAAAGAATAACAACAACTTCACAGATTATATCAATGCTTCTTTTGAAAGTAGTATTTTTGGAACGAAAGAAAAAATTGAAGCATTCTTAAAAAACCCTTCAATTGAAGTTTTAAATAGCGATCCTTTGTATTTACTTTCTTCGGATATTATGACTCGTTACAAATTCAGAACGGAAGAATTCATCAAAATGGATGCAGAATACCAAAAAGCGTATAGAAATTTAGTTCAAGGATTAAGAGAGTCTAACAAAGGAAAAAAATACTATCCTGATGCAAACGGCACACTTCGTTTGACATATGGTAAAGTAAGTGCTCTTCCTGAAAATGCTAGAAATGATGCGAAAAAAAATTATTACACTACGCTTCAAGGAACGATTGCGAAATACAAACCAAATGATTCTGAATTTGATTTACCACAACGTTTAATTGACTTAAACAATGCAAAAGATTTCGGTCAGTATGGAGATAAAGACGGGTATATGCCTGTTAACTTCTTGACAAACAACGATATTACAGGAGGAAACTCTGGTTCTCCAGTATTAAATGCAAAAGGTGAATTAATCGGTTTGGCTTTTGACGGAAACATTGAAGCAATGGCGGGAGATGTTATTTTCGATCAGCAACTTCAAAAAACAATTAACTGCGACATTCGTTATGTGTTGTTCATCATCGACAAATATGCTGGTGCAAAGCACATTATTGATGAGATGGAAATCATAAAATAATTGATAATTATCAATTTTAACTCACAAAAAAAAGCTACTTCATTATGAAGTAGCTTTTTTTTGTGAATTAATCTTATCTAACTCCAGCATCTTTCAAGCATTTCTTGATTTTCTTTTCATGTTTTTCTCTTTCTTCAGGAGTTCTTATATTGTCCATTACTAAGAAAGATTTACAACGCGTATCAACTTCATCAAAACGCTCCATGAATTTGTCGTCCATTTTCCCTGCTTTTGCCGCTTTATCTAACGAATCATTCAAAACTACACATTTACAAAAATCCCATTGTTCTCCGTAAATAGCTTCAATTTTCTTTTTATTCTCTTTAAACTCTGCATTGCCTAATGTTGAGGTATCTGCTTCTTTTTTCAAAATGATTGCTTCTTCTGGAGTCTCAGGAACTTCTACTCTATTCATATTTACACCGCAAGGACCGCAATCCAAAGATTCATGTTTCGACGTACAAGAAATAGCTAAAAATACAACTGTAAAATAAAGTAAAATTGTTTTCATTTGAATTGATAATTGAAAATGGATAATTAATAATTGTTTAAAAATAGTACAAAAACAAAAAAGTCCGAGTAAAACCCGAACTTATTTTATATGATTTGAGATTTCATTAACACACACTCAAATTTTTCAGATTCAAGACGTTAATATTCAGTATATTAAGACTTATTTAAAATTTTATCTTTAATTAAGTCTTTATTCTTGAAGTCTTTAATCTTTCAATCTAATAACTTACTTAACTGCTGACAATAAATCTTCAGAAGAAGTCGAAATTGCTGATTTATCTAAACGAATTTTACTTCCTTCAGAACTAATTAAAACAGTAGTATCATTTAATTCTAAAATTTTACCGTGAATTCCTCCAATAGTAACTACTTTATCACCTACTTTGATGCTCTCTCTGAATTTTTTTAATTCTTTTTGTTTTTTCATTTGAGGGCGAATCATAAAGAAATAAAACACCACTACAATCAAAAGTAACATTACAATACTATTACTATCTTTTCCCATTTTGTTTATTATTAATTTAAATTATTACTTATCAATTACATTTGCATGTATAACTACTTCTGTTCTAGAAGGTTCTGTATTTGCTACAATATTAACTACTTTCGATAAAGGCCCTGCATTTGCTGATTGTGTAGTAACGTGAGCTTTCACTACTCCTTCTTCTCCAGGTTGAATTGGCTCCTCAGGTTTCTCCGCAACTGTACAACTGCAAGAACCTTTTACTTCTCCAATTACCAAAGGAAAATCTCCCGTGTTTTTAATTGTAAATTTAGCATCAATTACTTCACCACGAACAACTTTACCTGCATCGTACACTAAATTTACTTCCATCGAAGTTTTGTTTCCTATTTCAACTTTTTCTTCTCCACCACAAGCCTGAACAATAAGTGCAAGTCCTAAAAAAGCGATTAATTTATTTTTTATCATCTTATTCTATATTAATAATCAAACATTCAAAATCCAATATCAGATAGTTAACTGATTAAACCACGTCCCACTTTTTGAATTTTATTATCCTTTGTTAAACGATCAATTGCTTTATCCAAGACACCATTAATAAATGTATGACTTTTAGGAGTACTGTAGAATTTAGAAATTTCAATGTACTCGTTCAAGGTAACCTTTGTTGGGATATTATTAAAAATTTGGAATTCAGTAATTGCCATTTTCATCAAAACAACATCCATTTTCGCAATACGATCAATGTCCCAATTTTGTGTTAAATCATCAATTAAGGCAATGTTTTCTTTGTCAAATGAAATCGTTTTTCTTAATAAATCACGAACAAATTCTAATTCATCTTCTTTGTCTTTATACAAAGTAAGAATTACATTCTCACCTTCCTCAGTGAATCCTTTGATTGTTTTAACAGCCATTGAACAAGCTAAATCAATATCATCCAACCATTGAATGCTTTTTTCTTCAAAGAAATCATATAAAATAGAAGAGTTAGCAATTTCAATTTTAAATAAATCCAAGGCAAATTGTTTATCATGATCAAATCCTTTTTCGGAACTATTCATGTATTCAAAATAAATTTCACTTTCACGTATTTGTAAAAGGATTTTTTTGAACATTTCTTGATGAACATCGCCTACCCAATTTACTTTGATATCCTCTGAAATTCTTCGTAATTCTTTGTTCTCAACCAATAAATCAATTAACTTATTATCAATGAATTTCATATTTGGATTCATTTCTTCGTCAGAAGGACGAATTTTCTTTTTGTTTTCTTCAACTCTGTGAGCAGCAATTGAAGTCAACTCGCCAAATGTCAACATTAAATAAATATACAAATCGTAAATCCTTTCAATGGCTTGAAGCATTTCATTTTCCGTTTTACGAAAGCTATCTTCTTCCGATTGATAATAAGCGTAAAGTGCCTGTAATACCTTAATTCTTAAATGTCTCCTATTCAGCATGCTATTTTATTTAGAAAGTATACACTTTCGCTTTTATTTATAAAGGTAATTTTACTTTCCCGATTGATTCAATTCTTTCTTCCGCCAATTTATTCGCAATTTGATAGGTTGGAACATTTTCAGTTTTAGAACGTTTTACGATTGTTGAAATAGTAGTGTAAATTTCATCTGCTTTACTCATTGCCCATTCAGATGTGAACCCTTTAACTTCTGAGTAACAATTAATTACACCACCCGCATTTAAAGCAAAATCAGGAGCATAAATGATCCCTTTTTTCATTACTTCAATACCGTGAATATTTTCTTGTTGTAATTGATTGTTAGCAGCTCCAGCAATGATTGAACATTTTAAACGAGATAATGTTTCTGTAGTTATTGTTGCGCCTAAAGCACAAGGAGCGTAAATATCCATATCGATGTCGTAAATTTGATCTAATCCTACTACTTTCGCTCCGTAAGTTTCTGAAACTCTTTTTAAAGATGGTTCATGAATGTCTGTAATAGAAACAATTGCACCTTCATTTCTTAAAAATTTCACCAAATATTCTCCAACGTGACCAACACCTTGAACTGCTACTTTTTTTCCTTCTAATGAATCAGAACCAAATTGTTCTTTAGCACACGCTTTCATTCCCATATAAACACCATGAGCAGTTACAGGAGATGGATCACCGCTTTTACCTGGTAAACCTACAACGTGATCTGTTTCCATTTTCACGTAAGTCATATCTAAAGTTGAGATACCTACATCTTCTGCAGTTATATATTTTCCAGCTAAACTGTTAACGAATTTTCCGAAACGTCTCATTAATGCTTCTGATTTCATAGTGTATGAATCACCAATGATTACAGCTTTACCACCACCAAGATTTAATCCAGAGATTGAGTTTTTATAGGTCATTCCACGAGAAAGTCTTAGAACATCGTTCAAAGCTTCCATTTCGTTTTTATACATCCACATTCTCGTTCCTCCCAAAGCAGGTCCAAGAACTGTATTATGGACAGCAATAATTGCCTTTAATCCAGTTGAATTGTCATTACAGAACAAAATTTGTTCGTGATTAAACTTACTCATTTGAGCAATGACAGGGTTTGTAGCTAAATCCGTGTCCTGAATTTCTTTTACTTCGAACATGTTAACGCGAATAGTTATATAATGTTATTTCAAGTCTATTGTTTACTTTTGCACCGATATGCATTTTTAGACATTGCAAAAATAGGAAAATATCGTATGAAGTCACTGAGTTATCTGAATAAATATTTTATAAAATACAAATGGCACATGCTTTTAGGTGTGTTATTTATTATTCTTTCGAATTATTTCGGTGTGCAAATGCCTATGTTTGTGAAAAGTACAGTTGATGACCTATTCAAAACAGCTGATTTAAAAAACTTTTCTAGCTTTTTAACATTACTATTAAAAATCGGAGGTTTTTATATGTTTTTAGCCTTTATGAAAGGTTTTTTCTTATTCTGTCTGCGACAAAGCATTATTATCATGTCACGTCTGGTTGAATATGATCTGAAAAATGAAATCTATAATCAATATCAACGTTTAGATTACTCTTTCTTTAAAAAGAACAACACAGGGGATTTGATGAATCGCATTTCTGAAGATGTAAGTCAAGTTAGGATGTACCTTGGACCTGGTGTTATGTATACCATCAATTTAGGAGTTCTTTTCACGATGATCATTTCTCAAATGATTCAAATCAATGGTACTTTAACACTATTTGTATTACTTCCTCTTCCTTTAATGTCATTTCTGATTTACAAGGTATCTAGTAAAATGAATAAATTAAGTCACGAAGTACAACAAGAACAATCTTCAATGTCGACATTAATTCAAGAAACGTTTTCAGGAATAAGGGTTGTAAAAGCGTATAGTAGAGAAAAAGAAGCAAAAAAGAAATTTGATGCTTCAGCAGATGAATACAAAAAAAGAAATATGAAATTGGTTTTGGTGAACGCACTTTTTATGCCGACCATTACTTTTTTAATTGGTTTAAGTACTTTGCTTTCAATTTACATTGGAGGCTTAATGACTTACAACAATACAATTACATTAGGTGAAATTGTTGCTTTCATCTTCTTTGTCAATAACTTAACTTGGCCATTTGCAAGCGTTGGTTGGGTGACATCTATCATTCAAAGAGCTTCTGCTTCTCAAGAACGAATCAATGTTTTCTTGAAAGAAGAGCCTGAAATTATCAATACAAACAATTCTCCTTTTACTTTTAAAGGTGCAATCGAATTTAAAAATGTAAGTTACACTTATCCCAATTCTGGAATTGAAGCTATTAAAAATTTAAGTTTTAACATCGAGCCTAACGAATCATTTGCTGTAGTAGGAAGAACAGGTAGTGGAAAATCAACCATTATTAATCTGATTATGCGTCAATTCGACCCAACTTCTGGCGACATTTTCATCGATGGAATAAACATAAAAGATATTAATATACATGACTTTAGAAAGCAAACTGGAGTAATTCCTCAAGATGTATTCTTATTTTCTGATACGATTGGAAACAATATCAAATTCGGCTCAAACGATAAAAACGTATCAGAAGCTGATTTAATTGAAATCACGAAAAAATCACACGTTTATCATAATATAGAACAATTTCCTGACAAATTTGAAACACTTTTAGGTGAAAGAGGTGTCAATTTAAGCGGTGGACAAAAACAGCGTGTGAGTATTGCTCGAGCTTTAATAAGAAAACCAAGCCTTTTGATAATGGACGATTGTCTTTCCGCTGTAGATACTGAAACAGAGGAGATTATATTACAAAACTTAAAGTCAGATTCTAAACTTAAAACTTCTGTAATTGTAAGTCACCGTATTTCGTCAATTCGAAACGCAAATAAAATCATTGTGATTGAAAATGGAGAAAAAATCGAGCAAGGATCTAATTCTGAATTAATTCAAATGGAAGGAATTTACGCTGAAATGTATAAAAAACAATTAGCTGAAGAGAAAAAGTGATTTTTAAGATTGAGATTCAGACTAAGATTTAGGCTTAGATTTAGGTTGAGGTTAAGGTTGAATTTATATTTAGTTTGAAGGTTTAAAAGTTAAAAATTAAGCTTTTATAAGCGATTTCAATTCGTACACCTCTTTTTGTAAATCCTGTAAAGACTTAGATAAATCATTATCATCCATTCTAATTTCTGGTAATTCAGGAGAAATATAATTTACAAATTTCCACATTTCTATTATGTCATTTGCGTGAACAAAATAGGGACTATAAAAAGGATTGGTAGAACACAATTGAAACGATTGAACAGAATCTAATAAATTATGCACGATTTTAAAAACGATTCCTTCATCTTTTGTAACTACAATACAAGGTGTTGCATTTCTAATTGTCATCCAATTTTGAACAAATTCACCAACAACATAAGAACCTTCCACTACTGGAGGCATCGAATCTCCTTGAATTGGGAATGAACGGTATTTTTTATTTTTAGAAAGGAACGGCAAATGAAAAGTGGGTAATACTTTTAAATAATCTGGATCAGCATAGCCTGAAGTATAACCTGCACTTGCTTTCAATGAAACCATCTCAATTAACTCTTCTTCTTGATCATTCACCAAAGAAGTAAGAACTCTTAATTTTTGACCTTTTACGTCGGCATATAAACCTTTATCTAATCTTTCTAATTCATTTTCTGAGAATTTGTCAAAATCCTTACGAACTAAATCGTCAATTTGAACTTTATAATAATCACTAAAAGCAATTAAGTTTTCTAAGTTCGGTTGCGCAACGCCATTTTCATATCCACTGTAAGTAGAACGTGTTAAGTTTAAATCTTGCGCTACTTCTTCTTGCGATTTTTTTAATCGTTTACGAAGAATTTTAAGGTTGTTACCGATTTCCATTGCTTTTCATCTTAATTATTAGACGAAAGTAAGTAATTCTTAAATAATAAGCAAGTAAAGATTATATTTTAATCAAAAAAAGATTGATTAAACATTTCCTAAATCTGTAGCAAAAAGGAATTTGTTTGGAGAAATTAAACTTGTTTTAACAGCATACATTACAATACCAGCAGTATTTTTAACGCCTAATTTTGCCATTATATTTTTTCTGTGCGTGTTAATTGTATGTGTACTTAAGAATAATTGTACAGCAATTTGTGTATTCGTTAAACCTTCAGCAATTAACACAACGATTTCAAGTTCGCGTTCAGATAAAACAATCGATTCACAAGAAAATGACTCAAAATCTATGTCATTCACGTCAATTGAAGCTCTTTGGATTGTTTCTAAAATCTTACCACAGAAAAACTTATTGCCTCTCCCCGTTTCATTGACCGCATTGATGATTTCACCTATATCACAATCTTTTTTAACGTAACTCATTACACCAGAACGCAAAGCATCAACTAACGTTTGTGCAGATTGTTCAGGAGTGATAGCAATAAATTTAATCGTATTATTTGATGCTAAAATGGTATGAATAATGTCTATATCAAATCCTACTGAAGTGTAATCAATTAAAACTAAGTCAGCTCCAAAGTTCTTTATTTGTTGTTTTAATTCTTGATTATCTCTCGCTTCTCCAATAATTTCAAGGTGTTTTTCAGAACTAAGAATAGTCCTCATCCCTACCCTTACTATATCATTGCTGTCGGCTAAAATAATGCGCATCGTTATTTAGAATAATTTTAAACAAGACAAATATAGAAAGACTAAATGATTATTCTATTAGAATTTTTGATTTTTTGTTAAAAGTTAAGATTGAGGTTGATGTTGAGGGCGAGTTTAAATTATGTAGTTATCCTTTTATAAACTTCTGTGAATAATATAAAAATTAGAATCTGGTTTAAAATCCTGAATCTTAACGGTTGATTGATCTAAAATTTTCCAAGTTTCTGATGGTTGAATCCATTGTCCGTTTAATAATCTGATTTTTAAATTGAAATCAGGAACACATTCTATCCATCTGTATATCAACTGATTGTTTTCTACTTTACTTTCTAAAACAGGAATTTGAGTCGTTCTTAAATATTGATCAAAAACTTTACTCAAATCTAAACCTGTAAATTTGATAATGTATTGTTCAATCTCATGCGATGTAACCGTTTTATGATAAAATGTTTTATTTAATCCTCTTAATAATTGTCTAAATCTCTCATCATCGTTAACTAACTGTCTGATAATATGAATCATATTACTTCCTTTGTAATACATGTCACCACTCCCCTTGTCATTCACACCATATTTACCGATGATGGGCTTATCATTCTCAATTAAATGACGTAATCCTATTTCGTATTCATTTCCAGCTTGAACACCGAATAAACAATCCGTAAAAATGGTCTCAGAATAATTCGTAAATGATTCGTGAATCCACATATCTGCTATGTCTTTGGAAGTAATACTATTTCCAAACCATTCGTGACCGCTTTCGTGGACTAAAATAAAATCCCATTTCATCCCATAGTCTGATTCTGAAAGTGATTTCCCTAAGTAACCATTTTGAAATTTATTACCGTAAGCAATTGCCGATTGATGTTCCATACCTAAATAAGGAGCTTGAACTAATTTGTAACCATCTTCATAAAATGGATATGGCCCGAACCAATATTCAAAGCATTTTAACATTTTTGGAACTTCTTTGAATTGCTTTTTCGCTTTTTCTAATTCGTAATCTATTACCCAAAAATTACAATTTAAAAATCCTTTTTCTCCGTTATACACTTCTTTGAAGTTAACGTATTTACCAATATACGGAACGATGTTGTAGTTATTGATTGGATTATTTACTATCCAAGTTGTTGATTTGAGAGTAGTTGAATCTATCTTTCTTGATTCTTTTAATTCTCCATTTGAAACCGCTTCTAACGTGTCAGATGTAATAATCGTGATTGATGCTCCATAATCAGGCTCATCACTTTGGTGATCTTTACAAGGAAACCAAATACTAGCTCCCAAGCCTTGACAAGCGACTGTCATCCAAGGTCTTCCCTTTTCATCTTTCGTGAAAATCCATCCACCATCCCAAGGAGCTTTAACGGCTTCTTTTGGTTTTCCAGAATAATAAACGGTTAACTTAAAGAATTCATTATCCTCAAAATCAATATTTTGCAAATCAATTAAAACAATATTTTCATCCCTTGTAAATCGTAATCGTTTTGGAACTTCACCAATGAAAATAGAATCTACAGAAAGTGCTTTATGTAAATCTAACTGAAGGTTGTTTTTATTTCCTGTTTTCTTTATTAAAATTCCAGTCGTCCCTTGAATGGTTTTAGTTTCAAAATCAGGTTGAATTGTTATGTCATATCGCATTACATCCCACCAGGTTCTATTTGCATTTAACGTACCTCGTAAACTATCTTGGTGTGTGAAATCCGTTTGAGAAAAAAGAAAGAAAGGAAATAATATAACTATTAATAAACGCATATTTTCTATGAAATAAATTAAAATACAACTAACTATAAAAGCTTTGATTTCAAATTTAAAAACAAATAACCTATTTTGATACTTTACTTTGCATTTAGATGAAAGTAAGATTTAACAAAAATTTACAATAGAAATACAATATTCCTTTCGAAATGTCATTGTTATTAATATATTTATCATTTGAATGCTACACTGCTATTCTCTATAAACTTCATTTTATGACACGTATACTTTCAACTTTATTGATGTCTTCGATTTGTTTCGTTGGAATCTCACAAACACCTCCTTCTAAAATTTCTACTAGTCAGAAGTTTGATGAAGTCTTGACGTATGTAAATAGAATGTATGTTGACACAGTGAATGACAATCAATTAACCGAAGCTGCAATCGTAGCGATGTTAGAAAAATTAGATCCCCACTCTGTTTATATTTCGAAAGAAGAAGTCGATGGGGCGAATCAACAAATTGATGGTAGTTTCGTTGGAGTTGGTATTCGTTTTCAAATATTGAAAGATACCTTAATGGTTGTTGCTACAATTCCAGGCGGACCATCTGAAAAATTAGGAATACTAGCAGGTGATAAAATTATTCGTGTTGAGGGTAAAAACTTAGCGGGTGTTGGCTTGAAATCGAATCAAGTACGTGAGCATTTAATGGGTGAATTAGGTTCAAAAGTAAAAATTGAAATTATACGTAGAAATACAAAAAAGCCTTTGTATTATGTAGTTACACGTGATCGAATCCCAGTTAATTCTGTCGATTGTTACTATATGATTACTCCTGAAATTGGTTATATCAAATTAAATAGTTTCTCTCGATCTACTGTGGAAGAAATGCGCAAAGGAATCAAAGATTTGAGATCAAAAGGAATGAAAAATCTCGTTTTTGATTTACAAGGAAATGGTGGTGGATTGCTTTATGCTGCTCAAAAAGTAGCGGATGAATTCTTATCAAAAGACAAATTAATTGTCTATTCTGAGGGACGTTCTCAACCAAGAAGCGATTTAAAAGCAGGTGATACTGGCTTATGGGAAGATGGAAAATTAATTTTATTAACGGACGAACATTCTGCTTCTGCTAGTGAAATCGTTTCAGGTGCTATTCAGGATTGGGATAGAGGTTTAATTGTAGGAAGAAGAACATTTGGAAAGGGATTAGTTCAACGTCCGATTGATTTGACAGATGGATCTCAAATTCGTTTGACAATTGCACGTTATTATACTCCTGCAGGACGCTTCATTCAAAAATCATATGATGATAAAGAAGCCTATGAAAAAGATTTAACACAACGTTATTTAAATGGTGAATTTCAACACGCAGACTCAATTCATTTACCAGATTCTGTAAAACACCAAACATTAATCACGAAACGTACAGTTTACAATGGTGGTGGAATTATGCCTGATATTTTCGTTCCATTAGATACAACTGACATTACAGACTATTTCAAAAATGTAATTCAAGGTGGTCATGTAAATAGTTTCGCTTTGACTTATACGAATGACAACCGTGATAATTTATTAAAAACGTATCCGAATTTCGCAACCTATAAAAGCACATTTGACTGCAACAAAAAGTTTATGGATGAATTCTTTGCTTACGTTAAAAAAGAAGATCCAAAATTAGAATTCAACGAAGCACACTATAAAACAAGTGAAAAATTATTAAAACTTCGATTGAAATCATTGTTAGCGCAAGATTTATGGGGATACAATGAGTTTTACGAAATTTACAACGATTCAAACGAAGCACTTCAAAAAGCAGTTTCAGTACTTCAGAAAAATGAGTACGATAAAATGAATTTGGCGAAATAGGATAAGGTTGAGATTGATGTTGAGGTTGAGGTTGAGATGAAGACTGAGTTTATTGAGGTAAAGGTTGAGATTTAGGACAAAGTTAAGTATTATATGAAAAAGACGATTTATTTAGTAGCTGGATTATTGATTTTTACAGCTTGTGGTGGTTCTTCAATTGAAGTAAAAAAACAAGACGGAAATATAACTTCTTCTGTTGAAGCTGGTGGACAATCGGAAGCAGAATTAAATGCTGCATTGAAAGAAGTTCAAAAAGAGGAAGATGAACGTCTTAAAAAAGAAATGGAGACATACACTACTCTTTCTTTCAATGAAATAGAGCACAATTATGGTGATGTAAAATCTGAAACGGATAATGAAACTAACTTTATCGTTACAAACACAGGTAAAAAACCATTAATCATAGAAAAAGTAGAAGCTAGTTGTGGCTGTACAACTCCTGAAAAACCTGAAAAACCAATTTTACCAGGTAAATCGGATAAAATAAAGGTAGTATTCCATCCTAAACCAGGACAAGTTGGAGAACAAAACAAAACAATAACAGTAACTTCGAATACAAGTCCTAGAATGAATATTTTGAAGATTAAGGCGTTTGTTAAATGAGGGCTTAGGTCTTAGGTGTTAGGTATTAGGTTTTAGGTTTTAGAGTGATTTTATCTGAAAATTATTTTTCTTTTTAACAATATAAAAATGTAATAGTCTTAATATCAATATTTTGAAATCTGTTTTTTTTAATGAATTCACATTAAAGTATTGAATAAATGACAATTTTGATAATACCCAGATTATTTGGAATCAGTTTAGAGGTTTATTTCATATGGATTATAATAGGAACCTTATTATATTTTCTTTTTCGTTGGGTA
Source organism: Chryseobacterium gleum (assembly GCA_945902775.1). Classification (GTDB taxonomy): domain Bacteria; phylum Bacteroidota; class Bacteroidia; order Flavobacteriales_D; family Crocinitomicaceae; genus CAIUKX01. Next base: position 15,193 of record CAMDMY010000042.1, read on the forward strand.
TATAGAAAAATTGAAGATCCAAATAAAAGAAATCTATCAATTTTTGCAGCAGTTATTATTACAACTCCAATAATATACATAGTCTCTTTTATAATACTATTCATGATAATTAATTATCGTCCGTCCAGAGATTTTGATAAAATAAAATGGAGAGAAGACATTGAAAAAAGATATGAATTTGCTGAAGATTTAATAGAAAGTGATTTATTAATTGGCAAAACAAAAAATCAAGTTATTTCTATTCTTGGTGATGATCATAATAATATGAATCAAGATACATGGAGTTATTATTTGGGTTATGGTTCTGCAAATATTGATCCCGATTCTTTATATATAGAATTTAAAAATGGGAAAGTAATAAGAGTTATTGAACATCATGGTTAAAATTTCTCTTTTTTATTAAGTATTTAATTTAAAAAATAGATATAATTAGTTAATTCACTAACAACCAATTAATAAACTTCACCTTAATACTTCATAAAACTTCTCGATAGAACCCCAACCAAAATTAGGTAAGGTCGCCGGTGTTGCCATAATTATAATAACATCGTGGTCTTGAATTTCTTTTTTTAGATTTACTTTGTCTGTTGTTAAAGGGGAAGTAAATGTTTCGGGGTACACTTCTTTATTATAATACCAAAAATGGCTTTTATCGAAAACACAAGATATTCCGAAATTGAACATTCCCCAATAGAAACTATCCGAAATCATTAAAACATTTGGCTTTGCTTTTTGTTTGTCTTGCTCGAAATGAAGTTCTGGATACCCCATTTTAAAACTCTTTAATCGACACAAAAGATTCATACCATCCTCAATATCAAAATCTTCCTCTTTTGGATCTTCTAAACTTACTTTTTTCCAAGTTAAATTATTCATATCGATTTTTCGATTGTTTTCGATATAACGAATCATGGAATCTACAGCTAAAGCCATTCCGTATTTACTCCAATGGATTCCGTACTGAGGATATAAAGGATATTTACTTTTTACTTTATTCTTCACGAAATAATCATTGAAATCTATGTAGTTGATTTTTAATTGTTTAGATTTTTCAAGATAATAATCATAATTCGTTAAAGATCGTTTGATTTTGAATTCTTCAGGGAAATATTCTGGATAATAAAACCCTTTTCCAGCAGCAAAAACAACTAAAACAGTTTTATTTAATTTTTGTAAAGTGTCTTGAATGAATTTCAGTTTTTCCATCCGTTGGTCTATACTGTCTTTTCCAATGAAATCAGTACCATTATAAGAATGCAAGTAATTAAGTTCGTATAAGTAATTATTTTTCCCAATAATAACTCCGTTTGCTTTGGCTTTATTGTATAGACGAAAAGCGATTTCATTATTCATACGAACAAAAACATTTCTAAATCCAAAATTATCGTTGATAAATTTTTCATTATCTGTTTGAAAATCACCTGAAAACCAAGAATCAATTGTTAACTTTTTAGGTTCTACTTTTTCAATACTTCCTTTTAAAGGTGTTATTTCAACTAAATTGAAAACGTGCTGAATTGCAGGTAAAAGCAATAAGAGGAGAATTCCTGCAAACAATAACTCTTTGAATTTGAATTGAATATCCTTCATCACTAAAACCTAAAATAAATAAAAGGATTAAACCCAAATGAAGTAATCGAACTGACTGAAAGTCCGACAAGAACTAAAGAGATAAGCGCTACAAAAAAATGCTTTTTATTCGAATAAATCGAAAAATAAAAACCATTTTGCAAATTTTTACCTATTTTAAAACAAGCTAAAAAAGAAAATAATACCGCAATAATAAACCATATATAAAATTCTTTTTCGAAGGAAATTTCACTAATTGAATCAAACCTGAATAAACGTTGAATGAATAAAAAGGCATCTCCTACTTTCTCTTCTCTGAAAAATACCCAACCAATAGCGACTGCTAAAAAGGTAAAAAGAGTACTAACCACTCCCCCAACTTTACCAAGTGTTTTAGCAAGAAATAAACGATCTAAAATTAAAAATACGCCATGATAAGCTCCCCAAATGATAAATCCCCAAGAAGCTCCATGCCAGAATCCTGAGAGCAAGAATACAATCCAAAGATTAAAAAACAGACGAGCTTTTGTATCTACTTTATTCCCCCCTAAAGGAATGTACAAATAGTTGCGCATCCAATTTCCAAGTGAGATATGCCAACGTCTCCAAAACTCTGTTATACTTCTGGAAGTATATGGGTTGTCGAAATTTTCAGGAATTTTAAATCCAACCATTTTAGCAATTCCAATTGCCATATCTGAATAACCTGAGAAATCGAAATAGATTTGAAAAGTATAGGCTAAAATTCCAATCCAAGCGGTAAATGTTGCTAAATCAGAAACTTGCATTGCAAAAACAGCATCGACTTGTACACCTAATTGATTCGCAATCAATACCTTTTTAGCCAATCCAATTGCAAAGCGGTAAAAACCAGTTAATCGATTATCGATTGTGTCATTGGAAGTTCTATCGGTAATTTGATCAGCTAAATCGTGGTAACGAACAATTGGTCCAGCAATTAATTTTGGAAAAAATAAGATGTATAATAAGTAATCTTTGAAGTTAAGTAAAGGTTTATGTAATTTGCGATAAACATCTACTAAATAAGTAATTGTCTCAAATGTGTAAAACGAAATACCAATCGGTAAAACTACTTTTAATAATTGCAACTGATGGACTTTTAAACCCGAAAGAAGTGCGTTTACATTTTCAATAAAGAAGTTACAATACTTAAAATAAAACAACAATCCAATATTGACAAACACAGATACTGTTAATAGTTTTTTTCGTTTGGAATCATCTTCCGTTTGTCCCATCCACTTAACAATCTGAAAATCAATTAAGGTTGTTCCGAGGATAACAAATATAAATTTAGGTGCTCCCCAACTATAAAAAAAGATACTCGAAATTAACAGGACATAGTTTTTGTATTTCTTGCCCACTAAATGATAGACTATCAAAAAGATAGGTAAGAAATAAAGTATAAAAAGTATACTACTAAAAACCATTTAAAGAACTAATTAACGAACGAATACCCAATCATTTTCAGTCGAATTATTTACATCAAACGAATAACCGTCTTGATTATATAATTTCAACTCTTCCGGATTAGTCAATTTATTTTTAATAATATATCTAGCCATTGCTCCACGTTGATGTTTCGCATACATCATGACTATTTTTAATTCACCGTTCTTAAAATCTTTGAAATGAGGAGTGATTACTCGGTGTTTAAGTATTTTTAAATCCACTGCTTTAAAATATTCGGTCGAAGCTAAATTTATCAGGACTTCTTCTTTCTCTAATTCTTCGTTTAACGCTTTTGCTAATTTCGAATCCCAAAAAGCATATAGATTTTTAGTTTTAGGAGTTACCTCCCATTTTGTACCCATTTCTAAACGGTAAGGATAAATTAAATCCATTGGTTTTAATAAACCATATAATCCAGATAGAATTCGTAATTTATCTTGCGCTTCCGTTATTTCTTCAGTAGTTAATGAATGTACATCAAATCCTTTATAAACTTCTCCATTGAAAGCTGAAATAGCAGGATAAATAGTTTCTGAAACTTGCAATGGTGTTTCCCAATTTTGGTAACGATTATAATTTAAGTCCGCTAAATCAGTTGATAAATGCATCATCTTTGCAATTTTCTTAGACGATAGTTTTTTCAATTTCACAACCAAACTTTCCGTTTCTTTCAAAAAACTCGGAATCGTTTCGATTGTACTGTTTTCAACTCTCTTAAAATCAATCGATTTTGCAGGGGAAATTACAATTTTCATTTTAAAGTTGTTCTTTTTTTTAACCACAGAGATTCTTTGAGTTTTCACAGAGTCACACTGAGTTCTAATTTTGATTCAATAAAAAAAGCGGATAGATTATCCGCTTTTAAAATTACATTATTTATCTCCAATTTACATTGAAAATAAGAAAGAATTAATTCAATTCGTTCAATTTTGTAATAAACTCTAACGCTGAATTTTCGATTTTTGACGTAATTGCAGGGAAATCTTTTTTCGTTTTCGCTTTGTTTATTTCTGACAAGATTGAGTCTTGGAAAGCAGCTGCTTCTTCGATTAATTTATCTGATGCTTGCGCTTTTGTCTCGTCAAACATTTGAACCGTGAAGCATTCTTCAACGATTTCGATAACCATATTGTTTAGGTTTCTTTTTAAGATTCTTTTACTTGACATAACTTTATTTTAATTGTTAATGTTTAATTATTAAGTTTCAAGATGATTGAGTAGATTGTTGAATTTTATTTCAATAATCGTATCGAAATCATGCTTGTGCTTCTTCTTTTCTCTCTGGTTTCGGTAACAAAACTCTACGAGATAATTTCCATTTTTTAGTTTTGATATCTTTACCAACAACTTTAAAACGAACAACATCTCCTTCTTTTACCAATCCATCTAATTTTTCTAACTTTTCCCAAGCGAACTCAGAAATATGAATCAATCCGTCTGTTCCTGGTAAAATCTCAACGAAACATCCGTAAGCTTGAATAGATTTTACTTTTCCTTCGTACTCAACACCTTCTTCAACTGTTGGAGGGAAAGCAATCGATTTAACTTTGTCTAATGCAGCTTTCATACTTGCTCCATCATTTGACATAATTAAAACTTTACCTTCTCCTGTTTCAATTTCTTCAATTGAGATAACAGCTCCAGTGTCTTTTTGAATTCCTTGGATGATTTTTCCTCCAGGTCCGATAATTGCACCAATCATTTCGTTTGGAACTACTAACATCTCAATTCTTGGAGTTTGCGGTTTCAATTCAGCTCTTGGTTCAGCTATTGTTTCAATGATTTTATCTAAGATATGTAATCTACCAGCACGTGCTTGATTCAATGCTTGAGTCAATACTTCGTATGATAAACCATCAACTTTAATATCCATTTGACAAGCTGTGATTCCTTTTGCAGTACCTGTTACTTTGAAATCCATATCACCTAAATGATCTTCGTCTCCTAAGATATCAGATAATACACAGAATGCTCCAGTTTCGTCAGCAACTAATCCCATTGCAATTCCTGATACTGGCGCTTTAATTTGAACACCACCATCCATCAATGCTAATGTTCCAGCACAAACTGTTGCCATTGAAGACGAACCATTAGATTCAAGAATATCTGAAACGATACGAACTGTATAAGGATTATTTTCTGGTAACATTTGTTTCAACGCTCTTAACGCTAAATTTCCGTGACCAACTTCTCTTCTTGAAGTTCCTCTTAATGGACGAGCTTCACCTGTAGAGAATGGAGGGAAGTTATAATGCAACATGAATTTTTCAGTACCTCTAAAAGTTGCACCATCTAATAATTGTTCATCTTGTTTACCTCCTAATGTTAAAGTTGTCAAAGATTGAGTTTCACCTCTTGTGAACACAGCAGAACCGTGAACCATTGGTAAGTAATCAACTTCAGCCCAGATTGGACGAATTTGATCAAAAGCACGACCATCTAAACGAATTTTCTCATGTAACATTACGTGACGAACTGCTTTTTTCTTTGTTGAAGAGAAATAGTCTGAAATTAATCCTCCTTTTTCTTTTAATTCTTCTTCTGTAAAAGTTGCTTTTAATTCTGTTTTAACAGCATCAAATAATTCAGTTCTTGTAGCTTTATTTGCTAACCCTTGACGAGCAACTGCTTTACATTTTTCCATAGAAAATTCTGAAACTCTCGCTCTTAATTCTTCATCATGAATTTCATGACAATAAACTCTTTTCGGAGAAGAAGTAGGAATTTGAGCAGCAAAATCAATTTGGAATTGACATTGTTTTTTAATCTCTTCGTGCGCTAATTTAATTGCTTCTACCATTTCAGCTTCAGAAATTTCTTTCATTTCACCTTCTAGCATATTTACATCTTTCGCTGTACCCGCAATTACCACATCCATATCAGAAACTTTCATTTCTTCCATAGTTGGGTTTAAAATATATTTCCCATCAACACGTCCAACACGTACTTCTGACATTGGTCCATTAAAAGGAATATCAGAAACTGCGATTGCACATGATGCAGCAAAACCAGTTAATACATCTGGATTATTGATTCCATCGTAAGAAAGTAATTGAATCATTACTTGTACTTCCGCGTGGTAGTCATCAGGAAATAATGGACGTAATGCTCTATCTACTAAACGCATAACTAAAACTTCACCATCAGATGGGCGAGCTTCACGACGAAGAAATCCTCCAGGTATTTTACCAGCTGCAGAAAAACGCTCTCTGTAATCAACTGTTAATGGAAGAAAGTCAACACCTTCTTTTGCGTCTTGAGATGAAACAACTGTTGCTAACAACATTGTGTCACCCATTCTTACTACTACAGCACCGTCTGCTTGTTTTGCCAATTTTCCTGTTTCAACAGAGATTTCTTTCCCTCCTGTAACAATCGATTGTTTAATTCCTAATTTCATAATCTCTCTGTTTCAAATGTATGACCTGAATGGTCGGTAAAAAATATAAGAAGGGCAACCGAAAAATATCGACTGCCCCTCAATTTCAATGTTACAAAATATTAACGACGTAAACCAAGTTCCTTAACAATTGCACGGTATCTTTCGATATCGTTTTTCTTTAAGTAATCTAGGAAGCTTCTACGTTTCCCTACTAACAACTGTAATGATCTTTGTGTTACGAAATCTTTACGATTTTTTTTCAAATGCTCAGTTAAATGAGCAATTCTGAATGTAAACAAAGCAACTTGTGCTTCAGTAGAACCTGTGTTTGTTTCACTTCCTCCGTGTTTAGAGAAGATTTCTTTTTTAACTTCTGTATTAATATACATGCCAATATTATTTAATGATTATTATGTATGTCGACTATTCGACGGTGCAAATATAAGGATATTATCTGAAAATATAATTATTATTTAAAAAAAGATTTTTATGTTGAATGTTGGGTGATTGATGTTGATGTTCAATGTTTGGTATTTGATGATAGATGATTTTCAATTTTCAATTGAATTATTATTTGGATGCACGTGTGGTGGGATTTACGTGTTGTTGGGATGCGTGTGTTGTTGGGATGTTCATGTTGTTTGGACGTTCGTGTTGTTTGGACGTTCGTGTTGTTGGGACATGGCATGCCATGTCCCTACGACGAATACCATATCCCAACGACGTTGATGATTAATTTTTAAAAAATTTCAATGATATTGAAATCGTTTTCTTTAATTCTGTTCTATCTACAATATAATCTAAAAAACCATGCTCTAAAACGAATTCAGATGTTTGGAAACCGTCTGGTAAATCTCTACCGATTGTTTCACGAACAACTCTTGGTCCTGCGAATGCGATTAATGCGTTTGGTTCAGCAATATTAATATCTCCTAACATTGCAAAAGATGCTGTTACACCACCTGTTGTGGGATCTGTTAAGAAAGAAATATAAGGTAATTTCGCTTCAGCTAATTGACCTAATTTCCCTGATACTTTCGCCATTTGCATTAATGAGAATCCGGCTTCCATCATACGAGCTCCTCCTGATTTCGAGATAATCATGAAAGGTGCTTTTAATTTAATAGCTTGATCTATAGCTCTTGCGATTTTTTCTCCCATTACTGATCCTAAAGAACCACCAATAAATGAGAAATCCATTGCTGCAACAACGAAATCATTTCCATCTAATTTTCCGAACGCAGTTCTAATTGCATCTGTTAAGCCTGATGCTTTTTGTGTCGCAGCAACACGGTCTAAATATTTCTTTGTATCCTCAAATTGTAAAGGATCTCCAGAAGTTAACTTCTCGTCTAATTCAGTATATTTTCCTTCATCAAATAATAATTGGAAATATTGCTCTGAACCAATTCTTTCATGGTGAGAACAACGATCACACACGTAACTATTTTTCTTAATATCCTCAATTGTAAATAACGTTTTACAATTAGAACATTTTTGCCATAGTCCTTCTGGTGTTTCTTTTTTGTCTTTTGTAGAAGTTGTAATCCCTTCTTTCTTTCTATTAAACCAACTCATTTTATTAAATGTTTGATGTTTGATCTTTGATTTTTGATTATTTATATCATTAAATATCCAAAATCAACAATCCAACATTATTTATAGTGTGTTAATATTATTTAAATCGCTGAAAGATTGCTCTAATCTCTTTATGAATGTTAATTCACCATCACGCATCCATTTTCTTGGATCGTAGTATTTTTTATTAGGAATATCATCTCCTTCAGGATTTCCGATTTGAGTTTTTAAGTAGTCTACATTTTTAACTACATAATCTCTAACTCCTTCAGTGAAAGCAAATTGTAAATCTGTATCTAAGTTCATTTTTACAACACCGTAACCTATTGATTCTCTGATTTCTTCTAAAGTAGATCCTGAACCGCCGTGAAATACAAAGTCAACAGGATTCGCTTCAGTATTGAATTTCTTCTGAACGTATTCTTGCGAATTTTTCAAGATTTTCGGAGTTAATTTAACATTTCCTGGTTTGTAAACACCATGCACATTTCCGAATGCTGCAGCAATTGTAAAACGATCACTTACTTTTCTCAATTCTTCGTAAGCATATGCTACTTCTTCAGGTTGTGTGTATAATTTAGAGCTATCAACATCTGTATTATCTACTCCGTCTTCTTCTCCTCCTGTGATTCCTAATTCAATCTCAAGTGTCATCCCCATTTTACTCATTCTTTCTAAGTATTTTTTAGAAAGCTCTATGTTCTCTTCAATTGGCTCTTCTGATAAGTCAATCATATGAGAACTGTAAAGTGGTTTTCCCGTTTCTTTATAAAAAGCTTCACTTGCATCTAATAAACCATCAATCCAAGGTAATAAGTTTTTAGCGCAGTGATCCGTATGTAAAATTACTGGAATACCATATAATTCAGCCAATTCATGTACTTGTTTCGCTCCTGCAATTCCTCCTGCGATAGCTGCTCTTTCATCTTTATTAGATAATGATTTACCCGCATAAAAATGACAACCACCATTAGAAAACTGAATGATTACTGGTGAATTTACTTTCGCTGCTGTTTCCATTACTGCATTAACAGTACTAGAACTTGTAACGTTTACAGCTGGTAAAGCAAATCCTTTTTCTTTTGCGAATCTAAAAATTTCTTGAACCGTATCTCCAGTTGCAACTCCTGGTTTGATTTTATGAGACATGTTATTCCTTTTATTAATTTGGACTGCAAAAATAGTATTTTATTTTTTAAATCAAGAATGGTTTTAAGAAAATTGAAGATTGAGACTAAGGTTGATGTTGAGATTGAGATTGAGATTGAGGTTGAGATTGAGATTGAGGTTGAGGTTGAGGTTGAGGTTGAGGTTGAGGTTGAGGTTGATGTTGAGGGAGATGTTGATATTGAGATTGAGGTTGAGATTGAGATTCAATAGAATATATCGTAAAATCGTTTCACTGAAGCGATTCCTCCTATCTATAATGTATCATTGCCTATAAGACTGGGATAAAACCTCTTCTTTTATTGCTAATTCTTCTTCATCATTGAAATTCCAAGATCGAGTACAATTGTTTGTCCAAAATAGTTTTCCGTCACTGGCTTTTCGCTGAATACTTGAAAAACCTAAGTAATCTTTCTTAAATCCATATACTAAATATTCCATTTCTAAATCCATTTTCATTTCACAGGCTGCAGGATTCAATCCAGTTACTATCGAAATTGTATCGGATTGTAATACACCTTTATATATAGTAACCACTTTTGCTTTATACACCTTGACTTGGAATTTCCAATATTTTGAAAAGATGTTTCGTGGATCTCCATCTGGCACTACATTTAAAGTATCTA
>CAMDMY010000043.1 GCA_945902775.1 Chryseobacterium gleum
GTGATCCACCGCTTAAGCCTGTTCGAGCTCCTGAAGGAGTAACAACGATAGAATTTTCAAAAGCATATTTCATTATGATTGAAACTTCTTCCGTTGTTTCTGGTTTTAAAACAATTTCAGGAAGGAAAATTAAATCTTCCGTTTCGTCGTGACCGTATTTTGATAAATTGTCTGAATCAATCAAACATCTTTCTCCTAAAAGGTTTTTGAAAAATGAAATATCTTTTTCGTCGATTGTCTTAAATGTCATAATGAGGCATTTTTAATTTTATGGTATGAAATAAATTTTACAAATGTTTCAACGAATAATCATAGGATAGGATTTAAATCCTATCCTATGATTATTGAATTAATTATCGGGTTGTATTCCATTCATTTAAAATAAAAAAGGGAACCAAATGATTCCCTTTTCTCGTTAATAGTTAACGATTATTTTTTTACACGTTCAACATAAACACCAGTACGAGTATCAATTTTGATAATCTCACCCATGTCAATGAAAAGTGGAACTTTTACTTCTGCTCCTGTAGCAATTGTTGCAGCTTTCATAGAGTTTGTTGCTGTATCTCCTTTAATTCCAGGCTCAGTGTAAGTCACTTCTGAAATAATATGCATTGGTAATTCAAGTACAAGTGGAGATTCTTCTTCAGCATGAAATAAGATATTACATGTCATACCTTCCAATAAAAAACCAGGTTTTTCAACCAATTTTGAAGAAATTTCTACTTGTTCAAAATTTTCGTTGTTCATGAATATGAAATTATCACCTTCTTGATAAAGGTATTGATATTCACGGTTTTCTATACGAACGATATCGATTTTATGACCTGCAGAAAAAGTATTGTCTAACACTTTTCCAGTTTCAATTTGTCTCATTTTTGTTCGGACAAATGCTGGACCTTTTCCAGGTTTTACATGTTGGAATTCAATGATTTGACAAAGTTTATCGTTGAATTTAATACATAATCCGTTTTTAATGTCTGCTGTTGTTGCCATGCTTTTGTTTATATAAAGTGCGCAAAGATAAAGATATGGTAGTAAAAGTCCTATATTTGTTTGAAAAATTTTAAAAGTGAATGAATATGTTCAGAGAATTTTGGAATAGTTTGAATTTTTGGAAACGAGTAAAACTTGTTTTTATCTTAATATTGAGTGTATTAGTCTTGATTTTTGCTTTTCAAAATTGGGTTTTAGGAGAGTTAAGATTGGTGTTTATTCGAGTGAATATTCCCGTTACTTTATTAATTGCCATTACTTTTTTTATAGGATATTCATTAGCTTTGATTTCCAATTTTAAGAAAGTCGATGAAAAAGAAAAAGAAATTAGAAAGTTGAAAGTGAAGCTAGAAGATTTACAAAAATCGTCTACCAAAAATTCATAATCCAACATCAAACATTAAAAATTCAACATAAAAACAATGTCTACAACGTTAATAATCACAGTACTAGTTTCCTACTTTGCCTTATTGATTTTTATATCTTATTTAACATCGAGAGGTTCAACAGCTGATTCATTTTTTACGGGAAATCGTCAAAGTCCTTGGTATTTAGTGGCTTTTGGAATGATTGGTACTTCACTTTCAGGTGTGACTTTTATTTCTGTTCCAGGAAAAGTGTTAACAGAAAGCATGGCTTATTTTCAAATTGTTTTAGGTTATGTGATTGGTTATGCGGTAATTGCTAAAGTGTTAATGCCTTTGTATTACAGAATGAATTTGGTTTCTATTTATGAATATTTACTCGATCGTTTTGGAAATAGAAGTTATAAAACAGGAGCTGCTTTTTTCATTTTATCACGAACATTGGGCTCTGCAATTCGATTGTATTTAGCGACTTTTGTTTTACATCTATTTCTTTTCCAAGACCTTGGAGTTCCATATTTTATTACAGCTTTAACGACCGTTTTATTGATTTGGGTTTATACGTTTAAAGGAGGAGTAAAGACGATTGTGTATACAGATGCCTTTCAAACTATCTTTTTAATTAGTGCTGTTGCTTTGTGTGTGGTAGTGATTGCGAATTCATTGAATGTAGATTTCTTTGGATTGTTTCATCAGATAACAGAAACAAAAACGGCAGCAGGAAATTCAATGACCAAAATCTTCTTTTTCGACGATTCAAATTCACCTTTATTTTTCCCAAAACAGTTTATTGGTGGAATGTTTTTAGCGATTGCAATGACTGGATTAGACCAAGATTTAATGCAGAAAAACTTAACGTGTAAGTCCTTAAAAGACGCACAGAAAAACATGTATTCATTCACCGCGATTTTAGTTTTCGTTAATTTCTTGTTCCTGTTATTAGGAGGTGCGATGTATGTTTTCGCTAATAAAAACGGAATTGAATTACCAGTAAAAACAGACGATGTATTTCCAACTTTGGCTTTAGGTAAATTCGGAACATTAGCTGGTGTATTCTTTTTATTGGGAATCACGGCTTCATCTTATGCTTCAGCTGATAGCGCGTTAACTGCCTTAACAACAGGTTTTTGTATCGACTTTTTAAACTTCGCAAAACGAGATGAAAAGCAAAAGAAAAAATACCAATTATACACGCACATTGGTTTTTCAATTGTGTTTTTATTAATCATTTTAGGCACTCAAAAATACGTTGAAAGCAATCCATCTGGAGATTTAATTTCAACCATTTTAAAACTAGCTTCCTTAACTTATGGACCACTTTTAGGTTTGTTCGCATTTGGTATTTTCACAAAACGCAAACCATTCGAAAATTTAGTTCCAATCGTTTGTATACTTTCACCGATTATTTGTTTTTTCCTTTCTTTGAATTCAGAAGTTTGGTTTAAAGGCTATATTTTCGGAAATGAATTATTGATTGTGAATGGGATAATTACTTTTATTGGGTTGTGGGTGATTTCTAGGCCGAAGGATTTAGTTATTTCTAATTCAAATTAAATCTAATTAAAAATAAAAAATCGTAACTTCGTTTTGTGATTTCTTCCTTTTAAAACCGGACTGAAAATACACGTTTAATTTATAAGTAAAATCAAAGATATGAACATCCAACTTCACGACAATAATTTGCATTTACGATTTGCTCCTTTGACATTAACACGTCCAGTAGGTAACTTGAGAATGGGGATTTTTACCAATGATGAACGTTGGAAATTGTTTTTATCGGATACGGTTATAACGTATAAAACAGAAGAATATTTAGCAGGTAAATTTCCTGCTTCAACGGAAGCTGTGGTAGAAGTGAATGCATCTGTTATTCCGAACGAAGATATGATTGCGGCGATTTATCATTTGTCTGATAATGAGGTTTTAATGGCGGGTGAAACGTGGTTAGCTCGTATTGGAAATGCATCAAATGTAGTTGAATTTAAAGGAGAAGAACCGATTATTATTTCGCAACGTTGGCATTTGTATCAAAAAAATAAAGAAGTATTAGAGGCTGATTTTAAATTAATTACAGCAGGTAGGAAATCGCAAGAACTTTCGACTTCAAACTTGGTGATTGGTGATGAAAACTTGATCTTTTTGGAAGAAGGAGCAATCGTTGAAGGCGCAATTCTAAATACTAAATCAGGACCAATTTATGTTGGGAAAGATGCTGAAATTATGGAAGGTTCTGTTGTTCGTGGCCCATTAGCGATGAACGAGCACAGCGCACTTAAATTAGTTACGAAAGTGTATGGCGCTGTAACGTTAGGCCCTCATTGTAAAGTGGGAGGTGAAGTGAATAATGTTGTTTTTCAAGCGTATTCTAACAAAGGTCACGATGGATTTTTAGGAAATGCCCTTATCGGAGAATGGTGTAATTTGGGAGCAGATACAAATACATCAAACCTTAAAAATAACTATGGTTTAGTAAAAACCTATTCATACGAAACAGGAAAAGAAGAACAAACAGATATTCAATTTATGGGAGTTTGTATGGGAGACCACAGTAAATGTGGAATCAATACAATGTTCAATACAGCAACTGTAGTCGGAGTTTCAGCAAATGTTTATGGAGCAGGTTTTCCAGATAAATTAGTCGATTCGTTTACATGGGGTGGACCAGAAGGGACAGTTCCATTTAAATTTGATAAAGCAATTGAGTATTCAAATAATATGATGAATAGGAGAGGTTTATTACTTTCTGAAGCTGAAATTTTCATTCTTAAAAACATTGCTGAAAGAAAATAATTCATTTGTTAACAGAATATAACAGATGAGTTTGTTGAAATTTTTCAAGTTTCAATTACTTTCGTTCTAAATGATAAAATACATTCTCATATTTTTCGTTGTCGGATTTTCTTTTTTAGGAACTTCTCAAACTAAATGCGATCAAGTTTTATTGACTGGTCGAGTAGAGGATAGCTTAAATCCACAAAGTTTTTACAATATGATGATTGTAAATAGAACGCGTGGTAAAGGAGTATTCGGCCAGCCAAACGGACGATTTTCTGTCTATGTTAATGATAACGATTCCATTTCACTTTCTATCAAAGGATATCCAATGGTCAATTTCAGAATTCACGCGGATGACGATTGTCAATTCAAATATCATAAATTTATTGAACGTCAGGAAACTAAGATGAAAGAGGTAGTAATTAAACCGTTAAAAACTCTAAATCAAATCAAAGAAGAACGACAGGAACTATCTATGAGAGAAACACGTCAGGTAACAGGGATAGAAGCACTTCAAAGTCCTATTACTGCCTTGTATCAAACGTTCTCTAAAAAAGAAAAAAACAAACGTTGGATAGCAGAACAAGATTTTAAAGACAATGAACGTAAAGTGGTTCAGGAGTTATTAAGATTGTATGTAGCTTACGATATTATCAATTTATCAGATGAAGAATTTGATGATTTTATTAATTTCTTAAACATCAATGAAACTTTTCTAAAAACTGCTACAGAAATGGAATTAATCACGTTTGTTCAAGATAAATTTGAACATTACAAACGTTTACATTCAGTAGAAACGGAAGAGAATGAAAAATGGAAATCCGAACTTGATACGAATCGTCAGTTAGCTTTGTATGATATGATTAAATTGTATAATTCGCATCAAATCATTCAATTACATCCTACTGAATTCGATCGATTTAGCACTTTTTTAAAAGTAGAGGATTCATTTTTAAAAAATGCAAGCAATGAAGAATTGACGGTATTTATTCAAGATAAGTATAAAAAATATGTTGCTTTTTATAATTTGTATGATCAAACTTTAGTAAAAGATTACCATTTAACCGATGTAGATAATTACAAATGGCGTTCAGATTTAGAATGCAAAAACAATAAAAAAGATGCCATTGAAGAGTTACTTCGTTTGTATGTAGAGCATGGAGTAATAAATCTTTATGAAACTGAAAAAGAACGATTTATTCGATTTTTGAATTTGGATGAATCCTACTTGAAGAAAGCGAAAGAATCAGATTTGATTTACTTCGTTCAGTCAAAGTACAAACGTTATTTAGAATTCTATAAATTGAATTAATGCAGACATTAGAAGAATTGAAATCAGGAAAGTTAGTAGGAGAAACAAAAATTCAACTATCAGAAGGTTTGACAAAATTTCCAAGAGAATTATTTGAATTAAAAGATACTCTTGAATTTTTAGATTTGTCTGGAAATCAACTAACTGAATTGCCAGTTGATTTTGATTCTTTTACAAAATTGAAAATACTTTTTTTATCTAAAAATAACTTTACAATATTTCCTGAAATTTTAGCAAAATGCCCGTCGTTAACTATGATAGGAATGCGTTCAAATTTGATAGATGAAATTCCAGAAAATTCATTCCCTGAAAAATTACAATGGTTGATTTTAACCGAAAATAGAATAGAAAAATTACCTCGTTCAATTAGTAAATGTAGTTTTTTACAAAAATTCGCCATTTCAGGGAACCTGTTAAAGGAATTACCTGAGGAAATGCAAAATTGTAAACGATTGGAATTACTAAGAATTTCAGCTAATCGTTTGACAACTATTCCAGATTGGTTGTTGAAGTTACCTAGATTATCTTGGTTAGCCTATTCAGGGAATCCGTGTTCTGAAAAAGTTGAAATTGATACTTATCTAGAAGAAATTGATTGGAGTCAATTGGAACTTAAAGAGCAATTAGGCGAGGGCGCTTCAGGAATCATCTCAAAAGCAATTTTGAAGTCGAAAGAAAATCTAGAAGTTGCGATTAAAATATTCAAAGGTGAAGTCACAAGTGATGGATTGCCGGAAGACGAATTACAAACATGTATTTCTGCAGGAAAGCATTTTAATTTAGTTCCGCTTTTAGCTAAAATTAAAAATCATTCCGAGGGAAAAGAAGGATTGGTAATGGAATTAATTTCATCTGATTACATCAATTTAGGGAAACCACCCAGCTTTGAAACGTGTACCAGAGATGTATTAAATACAGAATTGTATTATTTTGTTAACCAAATACTTATGATTTTAAAAAGTGTGGCATCAGTAGGAGCTCATTTACACAAACGAGGAATCTTACACGGCGATTTGTATGCACACAATACAATGGTAAACCAAGATGGAAATGCTTTACTAGGAGATTTTGGTGCTGCTACTTTTTACAATGTAAATTCAGAAAACGCATCTCTTTTAGAACGATTAGATGTAAGAGCTTTTGGCTGTTTAATTGATGATTTATTAAGGCAAATTCGAATTGAAGAAGTTGATAAAGATGAGTATAGGTCTTTAAATGAACTTCGTGAAAAATGTATGTTAGAAGAAGTTGAAAATCGATTGGGATTTGAAGAAATAGTTGTATTTATAATTTCTTTGGTTTAAATTTTCTTACACCTAACACCTAGATATACCCAACAACATCATACGTAATATAACCAATTACTTCTTTTACCAATCGGTTCCAACCAAAAAGTGTACTTAAATCGGGTACAATGTATTGATCCCAATAGTAATTCGAATTTGGCCCCGTATTCAAATCAGTTGAAAAGGCATCACAATTCATCTTTTCTTTTTTGAAACAAGCTAATGAACGTTTCATATGAAAACCAGAAGTAATCAATAGAAATTTATTAAAATGAGGATAGGAACGATCTAAAATCTTTTTAGTGAATTCAGCATTTTCATGCGTATTTCTGGATGTTGTTTCTACTAATAAATCTTTTTTAGGTATTCCCCAAATAATTAAAACATCTCGAAGTTGAATCGCTTCTTGTAATCCTCTTCCTGTTACATATCCAGAACCGCCAGAAATAAGTATTTTTTTTATTTTACCTGTTTTGTAAAGTGTTATCGCTTGCCAAATTCGATCAGCATGGGTTCTAACGCTTAAGACTTCTAAATCGTTATTGTATTCAAACATTCCGCCTAAAACAATACCAACATCGTATTTTTTAACATCCTTAAATTTAGTTCCTTGAACTTCCCAATTCCTCATTAATTCTAGGAAAATTACTGTGTTAGAGAATACTAAAAACATTGAAATAGAAGCTATTCTACAGATTTTTTTTAGTCTTTTACTTTTGAATAAAAAATACCCAACTAAAGTTAATATACACCAAGTACTCGGGTATAGAAAAATGATGACTATTTTTGAGAGTATAAAAAACATAAAAAATTTTAATTTGTAAAAGCTAATTTATTCAATTATCTTTTGACAAGTTCTATTTTTGTAAAATAAATAAAGTGTTATGTTGAAAATTAGTAACGAAATAAAGATTGATAAAATGAAAATTGATAGTCTGATGGGAATAAAATATTCTGATATAAATCATTTTTTAGTAAAAATAGGCACCAATATTTTAGTAGCTGTAGCTATTCTCGTTATTGGTTTTTGGTTAGTTAAAATGCTAGTAAGAGCATTAAAAAAGATTTTAAGAAAAAGTCATACAGATGAAAGTTTGGTTTCTTTCCTGTCAAGTCTTTCAACTATGGTCTTGAAAGTATTAATCGTAGTGACTAGTATTACACAATTGGGAGTTGAAATGACTTCTTTTGTTACCATTCTTGGTGCTGCAGGTTTAGCTGTAGGTTTGGCTTTTTCAGGTACACTTTCTAATTTTGCAGGAGGGGTAATGATCTTAATTTTTAAACCATTTAAGGTCGGTGATTTTGTTTTAACTCAAGGTGAGCAAGGGACTGTTAAAGAAATTCAAATTTTCAACACCTATTTACATACAGCTGATAATAAGGTGATTATTCTTCCTAATGGTCCGGTTGCAAATGGAAATATTACCAATTTCACAAAAGCTGAACAAAGAAGAGTGGATTTAGTATTTGGAATATCTTACGGTGATAATTTAAAAACAGCAAAGGATTTGATTACTAAATTTATAGATGAAGATGATCGAATTTTAAAGGAACCTGCGCCATTTATAGGTGTGGAAACATTATCAAATAATTCGGTAGATATTAGTGTAAAGGTTTGGACTGAAACAACTGATTACTGGAATGTTTATTACAGTTTGAATGAGAGAGTATATGCTGAATTTGAAAAAGAAGGATTACATTTTCCTCATTCACCTCAAGTACAAATCATTTCAGAGGCACAATAAATGGAGAAAATACACCCTTTAAATTTCGATCCAATCATTTTAGCTTACAAGAAAGGAAATAATTTTGGACGTTTAATAGAAATGGAGTTTGAACTTTTCAATCCAGGTGAATTAGAATATAAAATTAAGATTACTGAAGTTCATTTAGCTACACCTTATGCAGCGCATGGAGGAGTGGTTTCGGCTTTAATGGACTCTGTATTAGGGATTTCAGCACTTTCGATGGTGTGTACAGATGATAAAATTGTTTCTACTGTTGAAATGAAATTAAATTTTCTAGCTCCAGTTCGACTAGGTGATCAATTAACTGGAACTGCAATTGTTTTATCAAAAGGAAATCGAATCGTTGTGACAGAGGCTGAAATTAAAAATCAAAATGGCTTATTGGTTGCAAAAGGAATGGGAACATTTAATGCTTACCCAAAAGAAAAAGCAGGTTATTAATTTAATTGTTAACTGAAAATATAATTAGTAATTTTGCTCTCAAAAATATAGATATATGCTTTTATTTTTAAATGATATCGCAGGTTCTGAAGTTCTATTAATATTGATGTTTATATTGATGTTTTTTGGTTCTAAAAGTATTCCAGGTATCGCAAAAACTTTTGGTAAAACGATGTACCAAATTAAACAAGCATCCAATGATTTACAAGACGAAATAAAAAAATCAGGTGTTGATATTAAAAAAGATATGAATATTTCAGGCTTTATTAAAGAAACAACAGAAGAAATTCAACGTCCTTTAGATCAGCAAATGGTTGAGATGGATAATATTATACGTTATGATCCAACTAAAAAAATGGATGCACCTTCAGAACCCGAAGTAATTACGCCTATTACGAATGAAGATGTTCTGATTCAAGATGTCAAGACTGATGCTCAAGATGGTCATAAAATCAATAATTAAATATTCAAAATTAATTAGATATAAGTCTTGATTCTTAAAGTCTTATATCTTCTATTCTTAAACAATAAAACAAATAAATAATATGGAAGCAGTTATCACAACGAACAAAGGTGTTATGAAAGCTACGTTTTTTGAAACGGATGCACCAAAAACAGTCGCTAACTTTGTAAAATTAGCAAAAACAGGTTATTACGATGGGTTAAAATGGCACCGTGTAATTCCTAATTTCGTAATTCAAGGAGGATGCCCAAATTCTAGAGATGGAGAAAAAGGAATGGCAGGTACTGGTGGACCAGGATACAAAATTGATTGTGAAACGAAAGGTGGGAATCAATACCACGATAGAGGAGTTTTATCTATGGCTCACGCAGGAAAAAACACTGGAGGTTCTCAATTTTTCGTAGTTCACTCTCGTTCAAATACTTCTCATTTAGATGGTGTTCACACATGTTTCGGTAAATTAACTGAGGGTGAAGATGTGTTAGATTCAATCAGAGAAAATGATACAATTGATTCAATCGTAATTAACGATTAATTATTTATTATTAAATCTTGCGAAGCTTAACTTTTTATTAAGAAAAATTAAGTTTAGAGTAAGTTTAGAAATTCAAAAAAAATGCTCAACTCTATCTAGTTGAGCATTTTTTGTTTTCAATTATTTCAAGCTCTTTTAATTTGTTTACACTTTCTGTCGTTATCATCCCATTTTTATAGATGGCTTGGTAAGACTTTATACCTTCCTGATTCAAAACGGTATATTCACCAGTCAATTCATCATTAATGAATCTTCCTGAAATATATTGTTGTCCTGATTTATAATTCCCACTAAATTCTCCTTGTTTTAAATTGTTTAAGTAGTTTATTTTGAATGCGATAGTTCCATTTTTAAAAAACCAAATTGAGATTCCTTGTTTAATTCCTTTTAAATAAAATTCCTTTGAAGCCAAATTCCCATTTTTATAATAACAGAATACAGTATCTTTTTTTAAGTTATTTTCAAATTGTGACTTTTCGAAAACGCTTCCATTCTTAAAGTAAACAAACGATTCACCTTGAACTTCACCGTTTATAAACATTTTTTTACTTTTGATTTTTCCATTTGGATAGAAGGATGTTTCATAACCATTTTGAAAACTATTTAGAAATTTTTTCGTTCTTTCTAGTTTCCCTTTATCTGTATAATAGTTCCAATCTCCTTCCATTAAACCATTTGAGTTTTCACCAATACAATCAACTTTTCCATTTTTATGAAACGATTTAAATTCGCCTGATTTTTTACCATTTTCATAATTGGTGATATTACTTATTTGTCCTTCTTCAAAATACCAATACGATTTACCTTCAGGTTCATCATTTTTATATGTTGTTTTGTTTTGAATATTACCGTTTTCGAAGTACGAAATACATTCACCATTTGGTTCATTGTAAAGATAACGAACTACGCGTTTTATTTTTCCAGATGAATAGTAAGAAGTGCTTTCCCCTTGCAATAATCCATTTTCAAATATTTTAATTTCTTTTGTTTTGCCTCCAACATAGTAAGAAGTTGTTTTGCCATTTAATTGATTATTTAAATAGGATTCTCTTAATTCAATATTTCCATCCAAATCAAAATAAACAGATTCACCACTTAATTGCCCATTTAAATAATTACTTTGAAAATGGATTGGTCCAGATTCATAAAACCAAGAAGCGACACCATTTAATTCTCCATTTTTATATAACGCTTTGTAATTTATTTTACCATCCTCATTGTAAAGAAAATAATCGCCTTCAATTTTTCCATTGATATAATAAGCCTTTTCGCCCACCTGACCGTTTTCATATTTCCAAGTAAATAATCCATTGCATAAAATGGTGTAAGACGAATCTGTATAAAAAGTATTATCGGATAGATTTTCAACTTGTGCGTTGCTATTTGTAATCAAACTGATTAAAAAAACTAGAAGTAGCGTACTATTTTTCATATTCAACAAATTAGTTTTATTAAACGAAACAATTTAATACTCGTCAGTTTATATTGAAAAAGACGATTTATTATAAATAACGTAGTATACAAAAATATAAAAATATCAATAGCTTGTTAAGAAATGATGAAATAAGATTAGTTTTGAACTGAATCTAAAAATAGATAAATTGAATCAAGAAACCAGAGATGAATTAATAGCTTTAGCTAATATGCGAATGCCTTTTGGTAAATATCAGGGAAAGTATTTAATAGAAATACCCGAGCATTATTTAGTTTGGTATAAAAATAAAGGATTACCAGCTGGAAAATTAGGGATTCAATTAGAACAAATTTTAGAAATTAAAATGAATGGATTAGAGCCTTTAATCTATAAGTTGAAAAAGTAGAAAAAAAATCTTTCATCTCGAAATGAAAATGATGAGTGAATAAATTGTTAACTCTTTTTTCAAAAAAAAACAAAAAATCTACCGCTTACTTAAAGGAATATAGTAAATTTGCTCCCCGTAGTTACACTTCATAAATTATACATGTCAAATTCAACAAAGTACATTTTTGTAACAGGCGGAGTTACATCGTCTTTAGGTAAAGGAATAATCGCAGCATCGTTAGCAAAGTTGTTACAAGCGAGAGGTTATTCAACAACAATCCAAAAGTTAGATCCTTATATTAATATTGATCCTGGAACATTAAATCCGTATGAGCATGGAGAATGTTTTGTAACTGACGATGGTGCTGAAACTGATTTAGATTTAGGACATTACGAACGTTTTTTAAATGTCCCAACTTCTCAAGCAAATAATGTAACTACTGGTAGAATTTATCAATCTGTAATTGAAAAAGAACGTAAAGGTGAGTTTTTAGGAAAAACGGTTCAAGTTATTCCTCACATTACGGACGAAATCAAAGAAAGAATCCAAATTTTAGGAAATAAGGGTACTTATGATATTGTAATTACTGAAATCGGTGGAACAGTAGGTGATATTGAATCTTTACCTTACGTTGAAGCTGTTCGTCAAATGCTTTGGGAATTTGAAAATGATTGTATCGTTATTCACTTGACTTTAGTGCCTTATTTAGCTGCAGCTGGAGAATTAAAAACAAAACCAACTCAACATTCTGTTAAACAGTTATTAGAACTTGGTGTTCAGCCAGATATTTTATGTTGTAGATCAGAACATGAATTGGATTTGAATTTGCGTAAGAAAATTGCTAAATTTTGTAATGTTAGTGTAAATGCTGTTATTGAAGCAAGAGATGCAAGTTCAATTTATGAAGTTCCTTTGTTAATGCAAGCAGAAGAGTTAGATAAAGTGGTTCTTGAAAAATTAGGATTATCAACAAAAACAACACCTAATTTAGATTCTTGGAAAGCATTTTTGAATAGAGTGGAAAATCCAACAAAATCGGTTACAATTGGTTTAGTTGGAAAATATGTTGAATTAAAAGATTCGTATAAATCTATTTCTGAGGCATTTGGTCACTCTGGTGCTGCAAATGATTGCAGAGTAAATATCAAATGGATTCATTCTGAAAAATTGACTAAAGCGAATTTAGAAGCTGAATTAAAAGAATTAGACGGAATTTTAGTTGCTCCAGGATTTGGTTCAAGAGGAATTTCAGGAAAAATTGAAGCGGTTCGATATGCAAGAGAAAACAACGTTCCTTTCTTCGGAATTTGTTTAGGGATGCAATGCGCTGTTATTGAGTTTGCTAGACATAAATTAGGATTTGAAGATGCGCATACAACTGAAATAGCTGAAGATTCTAAGTTCCCAGTAATTAGTATGATGGAAGAGCAAAAATCAATTGCAAATCTTGGAGGTACAATGCGTTTAGGAGCTTATAAATGTCAATTAAAACCAGACTCTAAATCGTATTCAGCGTATAATTCAGATTTGATTTTTGAACGTCACCGTCATAGATTTGAGTTTAATAATCAATATTTAGCAGATTTTGAAAAAGCGGGTATGATAGCAACAGGAAAAAATCCAGAGACTGGACTTGTTGAAGTAGTAGAAATTCCTTCTCATCCTTGGTTTGTAGGTACTCAATTTCACCCGGAATATAAAAGTACAGTAGAAAATCCTCATCCTCTTTTTGTTGCTTTTGTAAATGCAGCAATTACCTATAATAATAATTAAAAATGGATAAAAAAAGTATAATCGGTTTAGTACTGATTGGTTTAATTCTTTCGGTTTTCACGATTGTAAATCAACCAACCCCTGAAGAAAAGGCAAAGTTCGCTAAAGAAGCAGCTAAAACAGATGCTAAGGCTCATACTAAAGCGAAAGTAGAAAATGTAAAAGAAGTAAAAGCTTCAAAAAATGCCAATGTTCAAGCGAAACATGTTAATCCTTTGGTTATTGAAAAAGGAGAATTGGTTCGTTTAGAAAATGAAAAATTAATCGTTGATTTTTCTACTCAAGGAGGAAAAGTAGCTGCGGTTTATTTGAAAGAATTTCAATCTTACAAAGATTTCGCTGCGAAGAAAAGTAAAAAAGTTCCATTGAAATTATTTCAAGATGGTGATGCTTCAAATGAATTAGTTTTCCCGATTAATGGAAAAGATTTTAGAACTGGAAAATTAGCGTTTGAAGTTAAAAAGCAAACTAAAAACTCAATTATTTTAGCGGTTTCACCGAATGAAGGTCAGTCAATTGAATATGTTTATAAGTTAAATAAGAATGCATACGATTTAGATTATACAGTTAATTTAAAAGGTTTTGAAGGAAAAGTAACACCTCAAAATATTGAATTAAAATGGAAAACTGCATTTAGAAAAACAGAGAGATTATTCAAATCTCAGCGAATGGTTTCTACTGTTTGTTTCAATTACGAAAAGAAAGGGGTAGATTACTTAAGTGAAACAGCTGATGATTTTCAAGAAGCAGAAGAAAATATCGAATGGGTGGCTTTTAAACAAAGTTATTTCTCTTCTATTTTAAGTCCTGAAGAAGGATTTGGAAAATCAGGTTCTAAATTCAATGTTAAAACCTATAAAGAGACTGACGAAAAAATTTATTCTCACTTAAAAGATTATACAGCAACAGTTAATTTGAATGTTAAAAATGCAGGCAATGCCTCTGTGAAAATGAATTGGTACTTTGGACCAAATGATTTTAAAGTGTTGAAATCATATGATAAAGGATACGATGATATTATTAATTTTGGTTGGGGATTATTCCGTTGGATTAATATGTATGCTGTAGAGCCAATCTTTAGTTTGTTTACAAATGCAGGTGTAGGTATTGGTGTTGCAATCTTATTATTGACGTTAGTATTGAAATTAATCTTAATGCCAATTCAATGGAAAATGTATGTTTCTTCAGCGAAGATGCGTATTTTAAAACCTGAAATCGACGAGTTAAATGCAAAATTTCCAGAAAAGGAAGATGCAATGAAAAAACAAGTTGAAATGATGGCCTTGTATCGAGAGTCAGGAGCGAGTCCACTTGCAGGATGTATTCCAATGTTGATTCAAATGCCGATTTTATTAGCGGTATTCCGTTTCTTTCCAGCAGCTTTCGAAATGAGACAACAACCTTTCTTATGGGCGGAGGATTTATCTTCTTTTGACTCTATTTGGGATTTTGGTGTAAGTATCTGGCCGTATGGTGACCACATGAGTTTATTTACATTGTTAATGGCAGCAACAACGTTAGTATATACCTATTTGAACAGTGGAAACGTTCAACAACCACAACAGCCAGGCATGCCTAATATGAAGGTGATAATGTATATTTTTCCAGTAATGATGATTTTTATCTTCAATGATTATTCTGCCGGTTTAAGTTATTATTACTTCATTTCTACTTTGATTTCTATCTTATTAATGGTTGCGATTAAACAGTTTTTCGTTGATGAAGAAAAATTAAAAGCTAAAATGGCAGCTAAGAAATTAGAGAAATCTACAACTGTAAAGAAAAAATCTAAATTTCAAGAGCGTTTAGAGCAGATGCAAAAATTACAGCAAGAGCAAAAAAATGCACGAAGAAAATAAATTAAGAATTATTTTTTTGGAAAGCTACTTCATTTTGGAGTAGCTTTTTTTGTTATTTTTATATTCGATGATAAAATTAATTGTACTTCCTACTTTGCCTCCTGGGCAACCAAGCGAACTTGAAATGCAAATAGGAAGTTATTTACTAGCTGCATTTATTATTGGTATTGGTATTTTGGTTTATTTTTTAGTGAAAGATAGATATCAAAACAGAAAATGGAGAAGAGGTGTTTTTCCATCTAAATTAGTTTTTGATAAAGATAATTTTTTGAGAGCATACATTTGTTTATCAGCAAATATGATGCGCAGAGATAATCGTCAAACTTTAGCTAAAACAGTTTATGCAAATACTTTTTTTAAAAGAGAATTTAAGTCAGTTGGATTTGATTATCATGCTGCTTTAAAATTCTCACTTCGGTATCCAATTCAAATAGATACTGTTTGTTATTGGATTAATTTTCACGTTATCGATAAACGATTAAAAATTCAAATAATTCATCTTTTGGTTGGGATTGCTATGACTGATGGTGGACTAGTTAAAAATGAATTGTGGTTATTGAGAGAATTAATTCGTCAATTAAATTTAGAACAATCAGATTTAGATGCAATTCTATCCATTTATTTTGAAGAAGAACAAAAATCGACCTTATCAAAATCTAAGTTAAGTTCGAGAGAAAATGCATTAAATATATTAGAGCTTGATCGAAATGTTAGTTTAAAAGATATTAAAAAAGCCTATAGAAAATTAGTCATGATTCATCATCCTGATAAATTTGTAAACGAAGGAGAAGAAGAATTAAAATTAGCAGAAGTTAGATTCTTAAAAATTAAAGAAGCCTACGAATTTCTAATTAAAATATAATTCCTCAATCTCAATCTTAGCCTCAACGTCATTTATCAATTGAATTCAACCACTTCATAACATCTACACCATCAGCATAATCATCTAATTTAGGAGCTTGCGCTTCACCAAAAGGAATGAATTGATGACCAACAGTTGCTTGAATGTTTTCTTTGTTGGTGCTTAAATAAGTTTCTACTTCATCGTTTGTTGTGTAGTATTGATAATGAACCATTGATAAAGGAGAAAACAATTCTTCAGATTCTCTCAATAACATAAAGTTATTATCCAATAATTCCATTAGATTCATCAAATAAACAGCTTTGTTGTAGTCGTAATTATTCGCGTATTTATGATGATTCACAATTGGATGATAGTCTACAATTGCTTCAAAAAAACGGTTTAAATCAAAGCCTTTAGGGATTAATAAATGAGATACATTTCTACAGCCTAATCCAAAATAACTAAAAATATCTTTCCCTAAAGCTATTAGTTCTTCTTTGGTTTCATTTCCAGTTAAAACTGCTATAGAGGTTCTGTTTTTTCTAAATAGGTGAGGGTAGTGGCCAAAGTATTGTTCAAAATATTTTGTTGAATTATCACTTCCAGTAGCAATGATTGCATCAATTTCACCAAGTTTACCAAAAGAAAATTGAATTCGTTCTTTTAATGTAGGGGCAAATTGAATCAAATGTTCAGCAAGTGCAGGTAATAAGGTATTGTCATCGGAACTTAATTTTGTTACTACATTATTACCAGAAAGTAGAACACATAAAAAATCATGAAATCCTACTAGAGGAATGTTACCAGCCATTATTACGCCGATTTTTTTTGGAGAAGAACTATATGAATAATTAGTTGTCCAACGAAGTAAATTTTCTTCTGTTAATTGATTACCAATTGCTTTCAAAGATTGAAGAACATTTTCTTTCGTAAACCAACCGTTTAAAACAAATTGTTTTCCTATAATTCCTTGAAGTTTTTGGTATTCAATTTCAGTAGCCCCACTTGTAAATCCTGCCCAAGGTTCTTCATTTCCAAGTGCTATCATTAGTTTTCCTAGTTGAGCAAATCCGCTAATTTCATTTTCTCTTTTCACAGTGTAAAATTAAGGACAAGATTCAATTTTTAAGCATAAAATGAGTGATTAAATTCAATTAAATATAATAATCTCCAACTTTTATAGAATATTTTTGTTAAAAATAAAGTTCAAAATCATTTTAGCTTCTTATCTTTGCACTTCGAAAATAATAATATTAATAAAATCAAGATAAAATGGCAATAATGATAACAGACGAATGCATCAATTGCGGTGCATGCGAGCCAGAATGTCCAAATAACGCAATTTACGAAGGTGGTGCAGAATGGCGCTATTCAGATGGTACGTCTCTTTTAGGGATGATTGCTACTTTGGATGGAGATGATATTGCTGCAGATAAGGCTTTCGAACCGAAAGATATGGATGTTTACTATATTGTAACTGATAAATGTACTGAGTGCGTAGGTTTTCATGATGAACCACAATGTGCAGCTGTATGTCCGGTTGATTGTTGTGTTGATGATCCTGATTACAGAGAGTCTGATACAGTATTGTTAGCAAAAAAAGACTTTATGCATTTATAAGAGCTTATTTAATATGAAGAGGATGTCTAAAAAAGATATCCTCTTTTTTTTGCTCATTATTTTAACTTATAGCTTTTCAAATCATTGTTTTAAAAGCTTTCAAAAAAAATATTTACGAATAAGATTGTTATTCTCGAAAAACTAACTACTTTTGTGGCGGGGTAAGTCTTGTACGACCAGCTCCTTCCAATTCCTCCAGGACGGGAACGTAGCAAAGGTAGGAAGTTGAGCGGTGCGATATAAGTAGCTTGCCCCTCTTTTTTTGAATTAATTTTCTCAAATTGCCCAAGGTTTTTTAACCTTGGGCAATTATATTTTAAAAACTACCTATATTTATACCTTTAAAAATAAATTAGAAATACGAACTCCTTTAAATAGTCATATTTAGAAAGGTATTTCAAGCTACAAACAAAATAAGTTAAGTATGAAAAAAACAACGCTCTCAATTTTGAGTTCCTTATTTCTAGGAATTTCAATTTTAGCACAAGAGAATTTAACCTATCAAAAACCACCTCAAGAAATAATGGAGTTGGTTGATTATGAAAGGGCACCATCTGTTTTAATGGATAGTAAGAGTGAAAACATTCTTTTCACATATAGAAATACCTATAAAAATTTAGAAGATCTTTCACAGGATGAAATGAAGTTAGGAGGATTAAGAATAAATCCAACGACAAATATTTCGAGTACTTTAACTTATATAA
Organism: Chryseobacterium gleum; assembly: GCA_945902775.1. Taxonomy (GTDB): domain Bacteria; phylum Bacteroidota; class Bacteroidia; order Flavobacteriales_D; family Crocinitomicaceae; genus CAIUKX01. The sequence goes on from CAMDMY010000043.1 coordinate 18,527, forward strand.
ATAATTTAAAAGTAAGAAAGTTTAAAGGGAAAGATTTAATTCAAGTAACTGGTTTGCCGACGAATCCAAAAATTGCTTATATTACTTGGTCTCCAGATGAAAAAACAGTTGCTTTTACAAACACAACTAATACGGGCGTTGAATTGTGGGTAGTTGATATTTCTTCAGCAAAAGCCCATAAAGTGACAGAAGCAAAATTAAATGCGAATTTGGGAAGTCCATATACCTGGTTTGCGAATAGTCAATCCATTTTGGTAAAAATGTTACCTGCTGTTCGTCCTGAATTAATCAATACTTCCAAAGCTTTACCGTCAGGACCAACGATTTCTAATAGTAATGGTTCAAAGGCTCAAAATAGAACGTATCAAGATTTATTGAAAAATAAAATGGATGAGCAAAATTTTGAGACATTAATCACATCTGAATTATATGAAGTGAAATTTGATGGTTCAAAATCAGTGTGGAAAGAAAAAGATATGTGGTCAAGTTTATCTGTTTCTCCTGATAGAAAGTATCTTTTAGCTTCCAAAATGCAACGACCATTCTCTTATATCGTTCAGTATGATCGTTTTTCATTTACTTCTTCTGTATACAAATTAGATGGAGAATTAGTGAAAGAAGTAAACAATGTTCCCTTGTCAGAAGTTCTCCCAAAAGGTACGATGGCTGTGAGAGAAGGAAAAAGAAATTTAGCATGGAGAGCTGATAAGCCATCAACATTGTATTTTGTTGAAGCGTTGGATGGAGGAGATCCAGAGAAAAAAGTTGATTTTAGAGACGAACTTTATTTATGGGAAGCTCCTTTCAGTTTAGCTCCAACCCCTTTAGTAAAAACGATTCAACGATTTGATGATGTCATTTGGGGAGATAATACCATTGCTATTCTAGTTGATAATTGGTGGAATACAAGAATTACTAAAACGTATGTATTTAATCCATCAAATGCTTCAATAGCACCAAAAATTATTTTTGATAGAAATTCTCAAGATGCATATAGCGATCCAGGTAATTTTGAATTAGTTAAAAATCAGTATGGTAAATATGTTTTAAGTCTAACTAAAAATGAGGCTTTATTACTTGGAAATGGATTCACCGAAAAAGGACAATTTCCGTTTGTAGATAAAATGAATCTGATTACATTTAAAAAACAACGCTTATACGTTTCAAAATTCACGAATAAAAAAGAAACTTTGGTTTCATTTTCAAATATTGATAAAGGAGAATTATTAGTAAGTATTGAATCTAAAACTGATTATCCTAACTACTATATTAGATCAATCAAAGGAATTTCAAAACCTATTCAAATCACGGACTTTAAAAATCCATTCAAAAGCATAGAAAGTGTTCATAAAGAAGTGATTAAATACAAAAGACCGGATGGGGTTGAGTTGACGGGTACGCTTTATTTACCAGTTGGTTACGATACTGTTAGAAAAGAGAAAAAGCCAATGATTATGTGGGCTTATCCTCAAGAGTTTAAGGATAAAAACAGTGCGGGACAAAATACTCAAAATCCGAATGAATTTACTTTCCCTTATTATGGTTCTCCAGTTTATTGGGTAACAAGAGGATATGTAGTTTTGGATGATGCTGCCTTCCCAATTCTAGGAGAAGGGAAAACAGAGCCTAATGATAGTTTTATTCCACAATTAGTCTCAAATGCAAAAGCTGCGATTGATGCAGTTGATTCATTAGGGTATATTGATAGAACGAAAGTAGCGGTTGGTGGACATTCATACGGAGCTTTTATGACAGCCAATTTATTGACACATTCTAAGTTGTTTGCATGTGGTGTTGCTAGGAGTGGGGCATATAATAGAACATTGACTCCATTTGGATTCCAAAGTGAGGAAAGAAGTTATTGGGATGTTCCTGAAGTTTACAACACAATGTCAGCCTTTATGACTGCGGATAAAATGAAAACTCCTTTATTAATGATTCATGGTGAGGCAGATAATAATCCTGGGACTTTTACTTTGCAAAGTGAGCGTTATTTCAATGCATTAAAAGGATTAGGTAATCCAGCTAGATTGGTTTTATTACCTAAGGAAAGTCATGGTTATGCTGCAAAAGAAAGTATTTTACATGTACTTTGGGAGCAAGATCAATGGTTTGAGAAATATTTGAAATAATAACTGGTTAATACATTCAAAACAAAAAAGTAGTATCAATCGATACTACTTTTTTTGTTTATTTATTTCTCTTCTTTTTTTGGTTCCATTGGTCCTCTCATATGAATAATCAAACCATTTAAGAAATTTCTCAAAAGCTGATCTCCACATTCTTTGTATTTTGGGTGATCTTCATTTCTAAATAAAGCACCTAATTCACTTATTGTTACTTTGAAATCAACAAGTTGAAGAATTTCTACTATTTCATCGTTTCTTAAATGTAGGGCAACTCTTAATTTTTTAAGAATATCGTTGTTTGTCATATTTAATTTTTTGTAAAAATACTATTAATAGAGGTTGATTTCATTTAGAATAGAAATTATTTTTGAAATAGATATGACAAGTTGAAAATGACTATTTTATATTCAAAATAAGTTCTCTAAGTTCATTTAATATTAAAGCAGTTGCTCCCCAAATTTGTTTATTTGATAAATTAAAACAAGGAATGTTTTTTTGTGTGATTCCATTGGGAAATTTTATTTCCATTGTGGAAAAAGAATCATTGTTTAAAAGTTCATCGATTGTAAATGTGAAAATTTCTGAGACTTCTCTTTCATCAGCTTTTAGACTTGGTAATGTTTCGTGGTAATAAATAAATGGTTTTACTTTAAAGCCACTAACAGGAATAAAAACATCCGTTAATTCACCTACCAATAAATTTTCAGTCAATTCAATACCTACCTCTTCAAAAGCTTCTCTGCGTGCTGTGAATTCTAAATGTATATCTTCTAAATCTTTTTTACCCCCAGGGAAAGAAACTTGTCCGCTATGAGTACCATCATAAATTGGACGTTGAATCAAAATGCAATGATGTGTATTCTCGTTTGGAAACAAAATAATTGCAACTGCACTTTCTCTAATAGTTTCAGCTTCCTTAATTGCAAAACTAGATAAAGGTCGTTTTAAGGGAGACATTCTTAAATGAGCATCTTCTCCAGGTATCCCTTGCTCTATTGCATGTTTTAATAGGTCTCGAAAATGATTATTCATTGCATTTTCCTATGAAAACATCGTTTCTAATTTTCCCCCAATATGGTTTTAAAACACTTGATGTATCTTGAGTTGAAAATAAACCGTTAGCTTTCTCAAGGTATTCCACTGCATTTTTTGAACCTCCGCCAAACATTTTAGGTGTGAAGAAAAGGGCAACTCCTTTTAAATGATAAATTCTAGGATTGTTTGGGTTAATTGCTTTTGCAGCATTGATATTTGCATCAAATATTTCACCGTATTTTTTCCATCTTTCACCCCCGTTTACAACTAATCTAGCATTTGCTAACAATGCACCTAGAACATATGTTTCATCGTTTTCAGGTTTTATTTTTTTTGCAATTTCATAATATTTATCCCCTTGGTCTAAAAATAAATCTTTTCGTTTAGCATCTTTTTCAACATATGAAATCATTGCTTTTGCATAGGCTGAATAATAATTAGTTGCATATTCTTCTGGCCATTTATTTGTAAGAATATCAAAATTTGCAGCAGCTTTCATCATACTACCCATTGTTTTAGAAGTATCCATTTGTTGAACTGCATAAGTTAAACTTTCTTCCAATGTTTGAGCTTTAAAAGTTCCAATTGAAAGTGTGATGAAGATTGTTGAAAGGATTGTTTTAAATGTTGTTTTCATCTTTTTGGTTTTAAAATAATATTATAATTCGTCTTGTTTAAATTTTGTAAATGATAAATTCATACCAATAAATACTGAACGGTAGAGTGGAGGAGTGATTGGGTACATTTGAGTTCCATCCGCCGAGTATCTATATCCTAGTATATTTTTAGTGTTTAAAATGTTATCAAAACTAAAATAAAAAACAGCAAAAACCTTTTTAAATGACTTTAAATATGAAATAGTCATCGCTAAATTTTGATAATCAGGAGCATGGTCTGTCAAAAATGTTGTAGAATTTGGATTGTAATATGCTCTTCCGCTTGCGTATGAATAAGTTGCAGATAAATTGGTTTGAAGTTTTTCAATCATATATTTTGCAACTATATTTAAGTTATGATTGGATACATAATCTGGTGTTGCTTTTGAAACGTAATTTTGGTAAATTCTTTTTGTGTCGATGTAACTATAAGAAATCCAGTAATCTAATCCTTTTACGGTTTGTTTGTCTCTCCAGAAAAAATCAATTCCTTGAGCATATCCACTTCCTGAATTATCAAGTGTTCCATAATTGAATCTAAATTGATTTGGAGTGTAAGCAAATCCTTTTTCGCAAATTAATTTTTCGTAGCTTTTATAATATCCCTCCAATCTAAAAATACGATTGTTTTTCATTACTTGGTAATTCAACATGTAATGTGTTGATTGTTGAAAATTTGGTCGATAGCCTTCAATTAAGTAATTTGGATTAGCTGCTTGGTAAAACATTCCACCTGCAAAAGAAATTTGACTTGATGATCCAGTTTTAAAGGCAAATGCCAAACGAGGAGCTACATTTCCCTTCGCCAATAGTTGAGAATATTCACCTCTAATACCTGGCTTGAAAGCAATTTTTCTAGTTGGTTTATATTCTCCTTCTAAATAACCTGCTGACATTGTTTCATCATATTGACCCAAAAGCGTATCATATTTTTGTAGGTAAGATATGCGTTGAATTTCTGAACCTGCCAATAAGTTGAATTTACGACTAAACTCATACCATAATTCTGCTCTACCTTGTGCACGACTATCATTTTTTAAAAGTGCAATCGGACCGAATGCAATATTATCTGTATTATTGCTATACGAAAAAGCAGTAAAGTATTTTAATTTTTCACTCGCCCAGTATTTAAAAGAAGTATTGAAATAAGTGTTTTCATTTTGAACACCAAAATTTATTTTCGTTCCAGGTACTGAAGGATTATTGATTTCAACTCCTGATTTATTGAAAGCACGAGAAAAGTTCATTTTAAAAATCCCTTTGTTGTCATCTAGTTTAGAAATCCAACGCGTTGAAAATGAACCTCCTTGTGGAACAGTGTAAAATTTTATATTTGTAGGAGTGATTCCATAGAAAGGTTGAAGATTTTGATAATTTCCAGAATATTCAATAGCATTTTTATCCATTAATTTAGAACCCGAAAGAGAGATTCCTGCCATATTTGCTCCAAAATTCACGTTGTTTTTTTCAGGTAAATCGTTGGTTTGTAAATCCAAAACGGCTGATAATGCTTGTCCGTATCTTGCTGTATAACCACCACTACTAAAAGCAGTTCCTTTGAATTGAAAAGGATTGAAACGACTTCTTTGAGAAACTCCAGGAGCTCCACTTTGGAAAGCATTTTGAGCAATCGTCCCATCAATAATCATCGAACTTTCATTCACATCACCACCTCGAACCATTAATCCTGTTTGGTCTCCACCGTTTCTTTGTACACCAGGTAAAGTTTGCAAAGCACCGATAATATCCCCTTGTCCACCTGCTGTTGTAACAATATCAAGTGGTTTTAAAACGGCAACAGCACGTTCGTTGTTTGCTTCGATTGTTCCTGCTGAAATCACAACTTCTTCTAAATTTTCAACAGGTTCTTTTAGTGTTATATTTAAAGTTATTTCTTTGTTTTCTAATGTGATAGGTAGAATGAAATCATCATATCCTATACTTGAAACAACTAATGTATCTTTACCAGTTGATTTGGTTGTAATTTGATAATCACCTGTTTCAGAAGACATTTCACCGTCTTTCGCTATTTTTAGTACAATACTCGCATATGGAACTTCAACTCCTTTTTTATCTTTTATTTTCCCTTTAATAATCGTTTGAGCAAAACTAATTTGAGAAAAAAGTATTCCTATAAAAAGTAAAGTTGCTGATAATAAAAATTTTGTAAATTTTGAATTCATGTAATATGATTTTTGTCATGTAAAAATAAAGATTTAACTTGAATCACAATTGAATTTTCGGTGAAGTGATACATTCGGTAGGTGAAAATTTAATTGACAATTTATAATTGATAATTTGAGTTATCTAAAATGGCTTACTTCCCAATAAAATTCGTAATTTTGTACCACTATTTATTTAAAACATCATAGCATGCAACTGTGGAATACATTAAGTAAAGAGGAATTAGAGATACAATTAAAAGCAAGCGGTCATCAATTTGTAACTGTTTCGTTTTATCAGTATGCGCTAATAGAAAATCCTCGTTTATTTAGAGATCACTTATTTTTAATGTGGTCAAAATTAAATGTCGTAGGT
>CAMDMY010000044.1 GCA_945902775.1 Chryseobacterium gleum
AAACATTTTGTGAATGCGAACAATGTTTTACATTCTTATCCAATCGGAGATTTAACAAACTATGTGCCGCTTACATTTACTTTAACAGCCAATAGTGGATTATCAGGAGCGTATTTTACAGTGTACACAAAAAATGTAAAAATACCTAGTTTAAATTCTTCTTTTTCTTCTTATCTAAAACGATTCTGGGAAGGTGTTCCAAATGGTATGACATCACCAACGTATACAATTTCGTATGTGTATGCTGACGGCGATATATCAGGATCTGAAACAAATTTTAAACCGATAAAAAAATCAGGAGTAAATTGGTATAAACCAAGTGGAGCAACTTTTACTACAGGACAAACACAAGGTACTTCAACTTTAGATGCAACAAACAATACGTTGACTTGGTCAGGTTTAACAACGTTTAGTACCTATTCTGCTGCAGGTGATCAAGTGGTTGCGTTACCAATTGAAACAGTCCAGTTTAATGGGCAAAAAACATCTATTGGTAATAAATTAGAATGGAAAACAGTTTCAGAAAACCAAAGTGATTATTTCACGATTGAAAGAACGACAGATGGTCAAACGTTTGAAATCGTAGGAAAAGTGAATGGAGCTGGAAGTACAAATAAAGTAGTTGATTATGAACTGATCGATGCGAATTTCATCAATGGAATTAATTACTACCGTTTGGTTAGAACGAATTATGATGGTTTAATTATAAAAACAGATTTAATATCAATTGACAATAGAATCGTGGAAGGCACAACAAAAACGGTAGCCTATGAAACGAATATTTTAGGTCAAGAAATAAACGAATATTACAAAGGATTGGTAATTATTGTATATACGGATGGGTCGACGATGAAAGTAATTCGATAGCCTTTAAAAAATGATTAATTATTATATTACATTATTTACCCACCAGTCAATAATTTCAAATAATAAATCTCCATTAGTAAAAAACTAATGGAGATTTTTTTGGATCAAGTTTAGATCTTGTCTAGAATTCTAGAAGCAAAGGTTAATTCGGCCGTTCCGCTGGAACTTTGGTTATTGATAGTTTTTGAGGCAGACGGACTTATGTCCGTCATTATAAAATCGACCGTTCCGCTGGAACTTTATTTTAACCTTTTTATTAAAATCCCAGAAGGATGAACGAATGTTTAACAACAAATGAAATCCGAAGTGTAAACTAATAACCTGAGTGTTGAAAGCCTTTTTAGGGTAGTCTTAATTATTTAGTATCGATTGTTAATTCGGCCGTTCCGCTGGAACTTTGATTATTGATAGTTTCCTCGCTCCGCTGGAACTTAATTTTAAACTTTTTTATTACAATCCTATGAGGATAACAGAATGTTTAACAACAAATGAAATCCGATGTGTAAACTAGTAAGCAGAGTGTTGAATGCCTTTTAGGGTAGTCTTAATGTTTATTATCGATTGTTAATTCGGCCGTTCCTCTAGAACTTTGGATATTGATAGTTTTTTTGGTTGACGGACTTATGTCCGTCATTATCAAATCGACCGTTCCGCTGGAACTTAATTTTAACCTTTTTATTATAATCTTAGAAGGATAACCGAATGTTTAACAAAAAATGAAATCCGTTGTGTAAAATAGTAAGCAGGGTGTTGAATACCTTTTTAGAGTATACTTGGCGTTCCTATTGAACTTAATTTTAAGCTTTTTTGTATAAAAATCCCAGAGGGATGACCGAATTTTTAACAACGGATGAAATCCGTTGTGTAAACTAATAAACATAGCATTGAGTTCCAGAGGAACGGCCGAATTAATTAAGCAGTATAATAATACTACTAATTTCAAATCCAGCGTAGCGGGTGAAGTACTATTCGTAGATATTTTTACGATGACCCAAATCAATAACATCAACTACTAGTTCTGAATCAAAAATATCGTAAATGATTCGATAGTCACCAACTCTTATACGGTAACCATCACGACCTTTTAGTTTTCTGTAACCTTGAGGTCTAGGATTGTCAGTTAAGCTAGTAACAGCAACCTTGATGCAAGTGTAATAAGGTTCATTAATTTTGGCTAACTCTTTAAAAGCTCGTTTGCTAAAATTTAGAGTATAACCCATCAATTTTTTTGTTTACGTTTAGCTTCGATTTTTCTGAATGCTTCATCCATAGGAATACGAACACCATCATCATTTTTTTTAGCTTTATCGTATAACTTAATATCTTCTAGGTCCTCAAGTTCTTCAAGAATACTTTTAAATTCTTTTATAGGAAGAAGAACCGAAACAGCTCTACCATTACTATCAGTAACAAATTGTGGATGTAGTGTCATAAACCTAATTATTAATTGGTTACACAAATATAATAAATTCAGATATGATTTCATAGAATATCTATCACTTTAATGTGGCAGATATTTTTTTTGTTTCTACATTTGATAAAACATACTATAATTGGGCTGTCTGAAACTTAAATGTAACTTTTAAAACCTCAAAACCCAGTCTGTAAAGGTTTACAGCAAATAAATTACTAGAACGGGATCAAGACTAAAACTTGTGGTGAAATAGTGGAATACTAAATTTTGAAAATGAAATATTAAATGATTTCAAGGATGTTCTAATTGATTATTTTATAGTAGTAGCTGTAAATTTCTACGTAATTGCGTTACAGTGTTTTCTTTTATCAAGAAGAGAAAGCATTGCTTTCGAAGACTAAGCGTTAGCGAAAGGAGTAAGCATTGCTTTCGAAGACTAAGCGTTAGCGAAAGGAGTAAGAGAATGATAACCTTATTATGATTGACAAGTTTAAATTATAGTTGTTAATCGATGTAGAAATATTTTTGCTCCCCCAAACATTCGGGTTTGATCCCTTTAGGATATGGCAGAGAAAGGCGAAAAGATTAATGGTTAGTATGTTTGGTTATTAATGCAGTGTATGAGGATTAAAATGAGTCAAACCTTCGATGGATTTAAAATCAAATGTGTTTCTTGTAACAAGTGTATAGTTATACACCAAACAAGTACTAGCTATAATTGCATCTGGAAGCTTAATTTTATGATTTTTACGAATCTCAATCGTTTTGTAGTAAACTTCTTTGTTAATATCTATAACATTTGCAAGGCTCATAAAATCGTGAACAACATCATTAACATTTGGATGTCCCAAAACTTCCATTCCAATGATAACAGAGATGTTAAATTGTTGGTCAATGATTTCATCCACCCACTTTTTAGTTTCGATGGGTAAAGTATTACCAAGGTATTCTATTAGAACATTTGTATCAATTAAATACCTCTGTTCCATTCTCCACGATTTTGGCAAACATCAATTAACATTTGTTTAGCTGAATCTTTTGAAATGCAACCAACAAAATCACTAGGTTTTCTTTTAGGAGAAGTACTAGTGTTATTTTCAGTTGTTACTTCATCAACAGTATAAACAAGCACCTCTATTTTTTTACCAACATAATAGTTAGGAATTAAAATCTGAGCATTTGTTGGCGTAACAGTTGCTTTGTACATATCTGTAAGTTTAATTTGTTTTAAGTTCTTGCGAACCGTTTCATACAAATATAATAAAATCCATTATGATTTCATAGAATATATATCACTTTAATGTGTCAGATATTTTTTTTGTTTCTACATTTGATAAAACAGAATATAATTGGGCTGTCTGAAACTTACATATAACGTTTAAAATCTCAAAACCCCTTGTGTAAAGGTTTACAGCAAATAAATTACTAGAACGTTCAATTCAAACGAACGATAAAGAATGTAAAATAGTTAATTATGAAACAGCAATTTGAAAATTACACGACAGATGATTTAAAAGTTTGGTCTACTTTGTTTGAAAGACAAATAGTAAACCTTGCAGATAAAGCGAGTATTCATTTTTTGAATGCTTTAGAGGACATGAAAGTTGTACTAAATCCAACAATTTTGCCAAATTTCACATCTATTAATGAATGGTTTAAATCATCAACTGGCTGGGAAATCTATTGTGTGCCAGGGCTTATTCCTGTTGATGAATTTTTTATTCTTTTAGCTGATAAAAAGTTTCCTTCTTCTAATTGGTTACGATCCATGGAAAAATTGGATTACCTAGAAGAACCGGATATGTTTCATGATATTTTTGGTCATGTTCCTTTACTTTCCAATCAAGTATTTTCTGATTTTATTCAAGAATTTGGAAAATTAGGAAAAAGTATGATAGAGAATAAAGAAAAGTTAATTATGATGCAACGTTTGTATTGGTTTACTATCGAATTTGGTTTGATCAGAGAAGAAGGTATGAAAATTTATGGTGCAGGTATTTTGTCATCTTTTGGAGAAGCCATATCTTCATTGGAAGAAGCAACTGAAAAACGATTTTTTGAGATTGAATCGATTTTAGATCAACCTTTTATCACTTCCGAAATGCAACAATTTTACTTTTTTATTGAAAGTTTTGATGAATTATTTAAATCAATTGTACAATTAACAAAAAAATGGAAATCAAATGAGTTGGCAACTACAAAATAATCGATTGACAAAACAATTTTCATTCGAAAATCAAACCAAAGCGATGGAGTTTTTATTGAAAATTGCAAAACATGCTGACAATATAGGTCATCATCCAGATGTCTCCATTTTCAAGTGCAGTCAGATGCAAATCGAATTATTTACGCATGATAAAAATGAAATAACGGAATTGGATTATACATTGGCGGAATATATTGATTCATTGGTCTAAATAAAAATAAAAAGCTCCGTTAAATAATTCTTTAACGAAGCTTTTGTAAGTATTTGAAAATGAATTACTCTGCAATCAAAATATAATTGGTTTTCTTTCCTTTTCCGATTAAGACATATTTATCGTTAATTAAATCTGAAGTTGATAATGTAAATTCTTCGTTTACTTTTTCTTTGTTTACAGAAATAGCATTTGAAGTTAATTCTCTTCTAGCTTCACCATTTGACTTTAAAAAGTTTGTTTTACCCGCTAGTGCATCAACAATTGAAAGACCATTTGAAATATCTTGTTTTGCTATAGTAGCTTGAGGTACTCCGTCAAAAACAGCTAAAAAGTCTTTTTCTGAAAGTGATCTCAAATCTTCTGAAGTTGATTTACCAAAAAGGATATTAGAAGCTATAATAGCCGTTTTTAAAGCTTCTTCACCATGAACTCGTGTTGTCACTTCTTCAGCAATTGCTTTTTGAAGAATACGTAAGTGTGGAGCCTCATTGTGTTCCGCTTCTAATTTTTCAATTTCTTCTTTAGAAAGCAAAGTATAGAAACGAACTAATTTTTTAGCATCTTCATCACTTGCGTTTAACCAAAATTGGTAGAAAGAATAAGGAGAAGTTTTTTCAGGGTCTAACCAAACTGTTCCAGATTCAGTTTTCCCAAATTTACCACCATCTGATTTTGTAAGAAGAGGACAAGTAAAAGCAAATGCTTCACCACCTGTTTTTCTTCTGATTAATTCTGTTCCAGTTGTAATGTTTCCCCATTGATCAGAACCACCAAATTGTAATTTACAATTATAGTTGTTATATAAATGAACGAAATCGTTTCCTTGTAATAATTGGTAAGAGAATTCAGTAAAAGACAATCCTGTATCGATACGTTTTTTTACAGAATCTTTCGCCGTCATATAATTGATGGTAATGTGTTTTCCAACATCACGAATAAATTCGATGAATGACATATTTTTCATCCAATCAAAATTATTTACCAAAATGGCTGCATTTTCACCTTTTTCAAAATCTAGAAAATGTTTTAATTGAGTTCCAACACCTAATATATTTTTATTTAACGTTTCTTCGTCTAAAAGATTTCTTTCAGCAGATTTACCTGATGGATCTCCAACCATTCCTGTAGCTCCTCCAACTAATGCAATTGGCCTATGTCCTGCTAATTGCAAATGTTTTAACAACATAATTGGGAGTAAATTCCCAACATGCAAGGAGTCAGATGTAGGGTCAAAACCAACATAACCTGTCGTCATTTCTTTGGCTAATTGTTCTTCCGTTCCAGGCATAATGTCCTGAATCATTCCTCTCCATTGAAGTTCTTTGATAAAATCTGTTGGCATTGTCTTTTTTGTTTATTTCCCACAAAAGTAGCGGTTTCTATTTGATTTTAAGAGCTTCTGAAACAAAAAAAGCGGGAAGTGTTAATCTTCCCGCTTCAATCTATTTTAAAAGTATTATTTTTTCTCTTTTTCTGTTGCTTTTGGAGCTTCTGGATTCTCGAAACTGAATAATTCAACTTCAAAAATCAAGGGCATATTCGCTTTGATTGGACCTTGACCTCCTTGTGGAGGATTTGCTCCGTATGCTAATTCTTCAGGGATGAAAAATTTATATTTTGCACCAGTTTCCATTAATTGTAGACCTTCTGTCCACCCTTTGATTACTTGATTTAAACCAAATGAAATTGTTTCACCTCTGTCAACCGAACTGTCGAAAACAGTACCATCCGGAGTTGTTCCGTGGTAATGAACCGTAACTTTTGAAGTAGATATTGGTTTTTTTCCAGCACCTTTTTTCATTACAATGTACTGTAATCCACTAGGTGTAACAATAACATCTTTGTTTTTTTTGTTTTCAGCTAAAAAGGCTAATCCTTCAGCTTTATAATCTTTAGGGATTGAAACATTTACAACTTCAATATCAAAAACTAAGTCAGAGTAGGGAGGGATAGCACCTGGACGACCTTGTTTTCCATACGCTTGGTAGTAAGGAATTACTAATTTCGCTTTTCCTCCTTTAGCTAACATTGCGATACCTTCTTCGAAACCTGGAATCATTTGATTTGTTTTGTAGATGAAGTCCATTGGTTGACCTCTGTCATACGATGCGTCAAATTGTTTTCCATCTGCTCTGAAAGTTCCTCTATAATGTAAAGAGACATTGTTTCCTGCTTGAATTTTATCTCCTGTTCCAGGATTTTCAATAAGGTAAACTAATCCACTTTGACTTTGTTGTGCTGTAGGATATTTTTTCTTTAATTCTTCGAACATAAAGTTTTTATATTGATCTTCAGACATTGCTCCAATTGTAGCAAATTGAGCATTTTTTTCATCTTCAATTGCTTTTATTTTATTGTAAGTAGTTTCAAATGACTTTGATGCATCCCATGATTTTGCAGCTTTTCCATATCGAAGAATAACAACGGTTTTCATCGTATCGTTTTGCTCAATTTTATCTACTACATCTTGTCCAACAATTACATGTCCGAAAACAGTGTGTTTTCCATCTAAGTGAGGAGTTTCTTTGTGTGTTATAAAGAATTGACTTCCATTAGTAGCCGGACCTGAATTAGCCATTGACAAAATTCCAGATCGGTAATGTTTTAAATCAGGAACAATTTCATCGTAAAATTTATGTTTTGGCCCTCCTGAACCTGTTCCGTCAGGATCTCCACCTTGAATCATGAAATCTTTTATAACTCTATGAAACTTCAACCCATTGTAAAAAGGTTTGTCGTAAACATTTCCCAATGCATTAAATTTCCCTTCTGCTAAACCAACAAAATTAGCAACGGTCATAGGTGTTTTCTCATATTCCAATTGACAAACAATAACCCCTCTATTTGTATTGAATTGAGCATACATCCCATCCGGGTAAGGTTGTTTTGAATCTTGTGCATTTGCTGTAAAGTTCTGAACTAAAACAGTGAAAGCAATTGTGAAAATCTTTAAAATGTGTTTTTTCATAGTATTAAAATTTATTATTATTCAAATTATCAATTATCAATTCCTCTTGTCCAATCCCCATAACATTTTATTACGAATTGTATCAAGGAAATTATTATCTTGGAATTTAATAACGTTTATCATAAAATCCGCTTTTTTAACTGTAACAACTTCGCCTTGTGGAATACTTTTAGAATCACCATCCAAACTAATTAAATAGGTTCTTTCTCTACCTTCAACACTCAGTATGATAGGCATATGATCTGGAACAACCATTGGACGAACATTTAAATTATGAGGAGCAATAGGCGTTAACAAATGAATTTGGCAACCAGGAGTCACAATTGGACCACCACAACTTAAATTGTAAGCAGTTGAACCAGTAGGTGTTCCTACGATTAAACCATCTGCCCAATATGAATTTAAATAATTTCCGTCTAATGAAGCATGAACAGTAATCATCGATGCAGTATCTTTTTTGTGAAGTGTAACTTCGTTTAAAGCGATATTTTCTTCTCCAAAAATGTCACTTTCTGTTTCTATTTTTAATAATGATCTTTTTTGGAAAACATAGTTCTTATTTTTGACAAGTTCCATCGTTTCTTCCAAATTATCAGTTGAAATATTAGCAAGAAATCCAAGTCTCCCAGTATTAATTCCCAAAATAGGAACTTGAGAATCACGAATATAACTGACTGTTTTAATGAAAGTTCCATCACCACCTATACTAAAAGCTAAATCAATTCCCGATTTAAATTCAGCTCTGGTTGAAAATTCATCATAGTTAGACGCTATACCTACTTTTTTAATTAACTGGTCTTTTAATTCTTTCTCTAAAATAGGGTTCCAGCCAAAATCTTTCAGAATCGCTAAAAACTGAACATAATGAGCAGCAGTTTGTTTATTTATTTTTTTACCGTAAATAGCGACATTCATACTTCTAAAAGTTCAAATAATTCATCAACGCATCATATCTAAATTGAACATCTTCATCACCACTACTTTTTTGGAATGAAGCTTTGATTGTATAATCATATCGTTCAAAAGTTCGTATGATTCTATCCAATTCAATTTGATTTATTTTTAATGTAACTTCCAATTTATTTGAATCAGAAGGAGACATAATATAAGAACTTAAAATTTTAGCGTTGTTACTTTCTACAATTTGAGCAATTTGAGCCATTGAATAATCAACTGCATTTACTTCTAAAACAATTATTCCACCACTTTCTTTTATTGAACCAGTGTTTGCAATTTTAGTTATCAAGTTATGAATACTCGTACAACCAAGGTATTTTTCATTGTCATCCAAAATAGGAAGAACGCTCAATTTATGTTCTGAAATTTTAGCTAAAACTTCGTATATATGTGAATTTTCATTTACGTACGGACGAGGAAGGTGATCGAATAATTTATCCAATGTATCTTGTACATCCATTTTATCTAAAATGTCTGATTCGGATATAACACCTACAAAATTCCCATTTTTTAAAACAGGTAAGTGAGACACTTTAAATTCATCCATCCATCTTAACGCTTTTTCACCTGTGTCAGTGTGAGTTAATGGCGGGATATCTTCTGATATGAGTTCTATTGCTTTCATTGTAGTTGCCAAATTAGTAAATTACTTGTTAAGTATGTACTTTTGACCCGTAAAAAGTGTGCCAAATGACAAAATTGAGTGTAAATATTAATAAAATTGCGACAATTCGTAATGCTCGGGGAGGTAATACACCAAATGTTGTTCAATTAGCTATTGACTGTGAACGCTTTGGTGCTGATGGTATTACGGTTCATCCAAGACCTGACGAACGACATATTACAACGAAAGATGTGTATGATTTGTCAAAAATTGTTAAAACTGAATTTAACATCGAAGGATATCCCGATGCACGTTATATAAACTTAATTAAAGAATTAAAACCGGCTCAAGCAACGATGGTTCCCGATCCTCCTCACGTATTGACTTCTAATGCGGGTTGGGACACTAAATTACATCAGTCACTATTAACCGATTTGGTTCAACAATTCAAAGAAATGGGAGTGCGTACTTCTATTTTCATTGATACGAATCTTGAAAATATTGAATATGCAGCAAAAACAGGTGTTGATAGAATCGAATTATACACTGGACCATTCGCAGAAGATTTTGAAGTAAATCAAGAGAAAGCAATTTCTGAATACATTAAAGCTGCCAATTTGGCATCTGAATTGGGATTAGAAATCAATGCTGGTCACGATTTAAGTTTGGATAATTTAAAGTTTTTTAAATCAAACATTCCAAAATTAGCAGAAGTTTCTATTGGTCATGCTTTGATTTCAGATGCGTTGTATTTTGGTTTGGAAAACACAATCCAACGTTATAAAATGTTGTTATTATAGGTTTTTAAAAAAATGAAATCTTTTAACGTAAGAGTTTACGGTTTACTTATAAATTCAAACAATGAATTGCTTCTGTCAGATGAGAGAAGAGGTGGTGTTTCATTTACAAAATTTCCAGGTGGTGGTTTAGAATTTGGAGAAGGAGTAACTGATGCATTAATTCGTGAATTTTCTGAAGAGTTAGCAATTGATGTTACCGTTGAAGATTTATTTTATGTAAATGATTTTTTTCAAGCTTCCGCTTTTAATGAAAACCACCAATTATTAAGCTTTTATTATTTTGTAAATTATAATAAATGCGAAGAAATAGGGCAGGAGACGTATCAATTCCCATTACTAGAGGATGGCGAAAAACAGCGTTGGGTTGCGATTAACGAATTATCTGAAGATGATTTCACTTTTCCGATTGATCAAGTTGTAATTGGGAAGTTGAAAATGAGGAGGTAGTTTTAACTATGTTATTGGTTTTTTATTCATTAATTTACAATTTCTAATAAAATCAACAGATTTGAAATTTAAAGTAAACTCCGATATTATAATTAGCTACATTTTAGCTGCATCTCTATTTCTGTTGGTTTTTTTATTAATTTGGATTTCAAATAAGGGATTTGATTTAACCGATGAGAGTTATTATTTTATTGGATATTATAATAAAATAGATCCCAACCTTTCAGTTTCCTTTTTTCATAGAATATATTATCAATTTATTGGTTCAAATAGCATTATCATTTCAAGAATCATTCGCGTTATACTTACACTTTTAAGTTCATTTTTTTTAGGTTACGTTGTAGGAGCCTATTTTAAATTTGAAAGAAAAATTGAATCAGGACTTTTTGTTGCATTATTTTCAATTCTATCTTATGCTTTTTATCCTCCTACTCTTTCATACAATAGTATGACAATTATATTGTTCAATAGTGTTGTCATTCTTCAATTTATTTATTTTAAAAAAAAATCAGTAATTATACCTGTAATTTTAGGTTTTGTATTGACACTACTTATTCTAACTAAATTTACATCTATATTTTCAATAGTACTTTTTTTTGGAGTATTATTTGTTTTAAATAATTATTTTAAAAGCAATCGATTAAAGGCTGTTTTTTTTAATTCTCAATTACTTTTATTAGGAGTTTTATTAGCTTTAATTTCTTTATTTAAAACTTTTGAAATCTTTTTTGATTCTATAGATTCTTTTGAAAATGGATTGAAAATAGTAGACGGACATACCATCAAGAACTCTTTTTCAATTCTATACTACGGTTTTATTCACATTTTGTCTCATTCTAAGTATTATATTTTATCAATTTTATTACTTTGTTTAATACATCGATTTTACAATATTAATAGTAAAATATTCATAATAATTACGTTTATAATTTATTCATTACTACTTTTTAAATTAAAAATAATAACCCATCCTATAGGATTTTTTATTCCTTATTTTATTTTCTTAGTATTCACTGTATTCAATTCCTACGTACTTAAAATTAATCTATTTAAAAGGAACATTTTTATATCTTTTTTATTCTTTATTTTATCGTTTGCATTAAGTGTAGGAACTAATAATTCTTTATATGTACATTTTATTTTTAATGGTAGTTTACTGGGATTAAGTATTTACATCTTGTTATATGAATTCCCTACTATTTATAAAGTTTTAAGCACTTTATTTTTATCCATTGTAATTTTTATTCAGGTATCAAATCATTTAGTTTTCCATCCTTATAGACTTAATACACCGATTTACAAACAAACAGAAAAATTAAACTGTTCAGCTTTAAAGAATGTAAAAGTGGATAAAAAACTGATGGAATTAAATAATGATTTAATTGTATTTAAGCCTCATCCAAGTCATTATGTTTTTCTTTTAGCTGATTATTTAGGGTGTAGTTTATTAATTAATAAAATTCCATATCCATTTAACTGGTTGGAAGAGAAAAATTTTAAAAATTTAGATGTACTATTATTAAAATCAAAACCAATTCATAAAGATGATTTACTACTTATTATTCCTTCACGTTTTCGTTTAAATCAGAAAAATTCATTGATCAAAAAATCGTTTAAAAAGATTAATATTGATTTAGAAAAAGATTTTAAAATTCTTAAATCAGTTAACTACAATGGAGAAACTTTCTTGATTTATGGGACTAAAAATGTTGAATTTCAACACTAAAATTTTAAATTAAGGTATAAAAAAGGAAGCTAAATTTCTATAACTTACTTTAAATCAATTTATTTCGAATTCTATATTCTACTTTGATAAGTAAACAATTCGTAGTATCTTCCTTGTTTAGCAATCAATTCATCGTGATTTCCTTGTTCAGCGATGTGTCCGTTTTCAATAACTAAAATTTGATCCGCTTGACGAATTGTGCTCAATCGATGGGCAATTACAAAAGTGGTTCTGTCTTTAATTAATTCAGATAGACTTGATTGAATCAATGATTCACTTTCTGTGTCTAAATTTGAAGTAGCTTCATCTAAAATGAAAATATTTGGATTCGCTAAAATGGCTCTAGCAATCGTGATTCGCTGACGTTGACCACCAGAAAGTTTTACTCCTCTTTCTCCAATAATAGTATCTAAACCATCATCAAAACGATCAGTAAATTCGTTTACATATGCTGATTTAACAGCGTAATCCAATTCTTCCTGCGTTGAATTTGGTCGTGGAAATAATATGTTTTCTCTAATAGTTCCCTGAAATAGGAAGTCATCTTGTAAAACAACTCCTAAATGTTGTCGGTAACTAGATAAACTTACTTTCGATAAATCTTGTCCATCTACTGTAATAGTACCAGAAGTAGGATTTAAGAATGTGGCAACCAATCCTGCAATTGTTGATTTACCTGATCCAGATGAACCTACTAAAGCTGTGACAGATCCTGCAGGTGCTTTGAAACTAATATTGTGGATGACTTCTTTTTGTTCTTCATAACTAAATGACACATTGTCGAAAACGATGTCCCCTTTTAAGTTTTGAATTTGATTTGGACGTTCATCGGCATTATCTTCAGGAGTCATATTCATAATCTCTTGCGTACGATCTAATCCTGCAAAAGCTTCTGTTAATTGACTTCCGATATTACTCATTTGAATAATTGGAGCAATCATAAAGGCTAAAAGAGTCATAAACTCTAAAAATTCACCTTTTGTAATTTGGTTGTGAATCATAAAGTAACCACCTAATCCCATGACAATTGCTGAAGCGATTCCTAGTAAAAGGGTTGCAGAACTGGTGATTAATGAAGTCGCAGTCAAACTTGCTTTTACATTTTGAAATAATTCATCAGCACCATTTTCAAAGATTCTATTTTCTTGTTCTTCTGCATTGAATCCTTTGATTACTCGAACTCCATTTAACGTTTCTGTTAATCGTCCTGTAACTTCAGCATTTAATTGACCACGTTTTTTGAAGATAGGTCTAATTTTCTTGAATGCTTTCATGGCAATAAAAGCAAAAATTCCGATAGGGACAATCGTTGAAATTGTCATCCAGGGATTAATTTTTATCAATAAAACTAAAGCCACAACAGATGTTAATGTCCCCCCAACTAATTGAACCAATCCAGTTCCGATGATGTTTCTAACTCCTTCAACATCGGTCATAATACGAGAAACCAAAGCACCACTTTTGTTATTGTCGAAATAATTAATTGGTAGTGAAAGCATTTTCTTTTGAACTTGTACCCTTAATTGTGAGATTAAATTTTGAGCTTCTACACTTAATATTTTAGTTAGAAAGAAAGAAGTAACTGCTTGAATAGCAACAGCTAAAAAAACCATCACAATTAACTCAACTAATTTCCCGAAATCATTTGCTGGAATGACAATATCTAATAATTGTTTAGAAGCAATGGCAGGATATAGTCCTGTTAATCTACTGATTATGATTAAAACTAAACCAAATAAAACGATCTTTCTTCTAGGCCAAATGATGCTTTTGAACACAGAAGATAATGTAACTGTTTTGGGTGTTTTTGTTTTAGATGTATCTTGTTTTAAATGTTGCATAATCTGTTTTTTATTCTTCTCCTTTGTCAGAATTTAATTCTTCTTCAACTTCAAATACGATCGGAAAATTCATTAATAATTCAGCTGTATTTTTTATTCGATCTGTATAAACATCATTTATCATAATGTACTGACATTTATTAATACTTTCTGAAAGTCTTAAAATTTCAGTTTGTAAACCAGCTTTTAAAATTGCTTCCGCATCGTCAATAATAATTGTCTTTACTTTTGCTAAATTTAAACCATTGTAAATATACATTTCACATAATCTTTTAGCTGTTCCAATAACAATATCAGCACCAGTGTACAACGCATTTCTTTGTTGTACTTTATGTCCTTTGTCGTGAATGATTTCGGTAATTAAATCCATTCGTCGTCCTAAACGAGCGAATATAGCTTCCATTTCAAGTGTTTTCACTTTGTCTGTAACAATAACAATTGCTCTTGGCGCATCATCTTTAGATTGTTTATCAAGACGTTGTAAAACTCCCGAAGCTATCGCTGTTGATTTTCCTGCACCATTCGGACCAATTCCAATAAAATCTTTTCCTTCTTTAATTTTAGAAATAAAAATCTTTTGGAATTCTGTTTGATTTTCAAAACCTGCATCAATTAAAGCTGTTTGCAGGACTTCGTTGTATTTTTTGAGTGACATTTTTTCTGTTTTGATGAATCTTTTATATCAAAAGTCGAGGTAAAGATAAGTAATTAAAAGTGATGAGCTTTACTCTTTCAATTTATCGTTCGAATGATGTCTATCTGCATCACGAGTGGTTTTCTTTTCAAGATTTTTTTTCAAAGCACTTTCTAGGTCAATTCCTGTTTGATTAGCTAAACAAATAAGTACAAAAAGTACGTCAGCAAATTCGTCTCCTAGATCTTTATTTTTATCACTTTCTTTCTCGCTTTGTTCTCCATAACGACGTGAGATTATTCGAGCAACTTCGCCCACTTCTTCTGTTAAGATTGCTAGGTTTGTCAACTCGTTAAAATACCTTACACCATACTCTTTAATCCAATTATCAACGACTTTTTGAGCTTCTTTTATTTCCATTTATACTATATTAATTGTCTGAACTGTGATTTTTTCTGATTTTTGAAGCAACCGATTTAGCAACCTTTTCACGACCTTCTGATTTGTAATGTTCTGTAGGGAAGTCTTCAAAATAGTAGGACGAATTTAACATATCAACATCATTTACAATTTGGATATTTGTTTTTGAAAAATGTTTTTTAAGAAAAGCAGCATTTTGTAAGCAAAGCTTTTTTAAGTTTTCGCCAGCCTTAAGCGACATCCCTTCAAGGTTTTCAGGTAGAATTAAAAAGATAAGAGGGATGTGTTTTGATTTACAATAGGTTACAATTTTATCGTATTCCAATAACATTTGATTTTTCACATCTATTTGAAATCCAAAATGAATCACCATTTCAGCTCCGATTGGATCAAAATTGGGTTTGTTTCGAATTGAATCGGTCCATTTTTTAATTGTTTGACAAGAATCTTTAAATGGTAATTTTTTAAATTTTTCATCGTATTGAATCAATTCAGATCTTTCGTGATAGGGGATATAAGAATAGTTTTTTAAAGATGCTCTAATTTTATTTATAAGACCAGGATAGTTATTCCAATAAACTAAATTTCGTTGAAGTGAGTTTTCTAAACCTGATTGGATCCACATATTTCCAAAGCTTCGAAGATTTAAATCCATCACGATTAATTTGGGTTTGTAATTGGTTGGCATTTGTTGGAGAGCGTGTAAGAAGATTCCTGCGTGAATTGCTCCAGTATCCATTGCTTCAATTTTATCGTATTTTAAATAGGATTGAATTTTTTCAGAGATGCTTCTTTTATCAATATCTCCTTCAAAATAAGCAGCATTTGGAGAGGCTGAAAAGTAAATGATGTCTGGTTTTTTCGAATAGGTATTTTCTCCCATCGTTTTTAGCCAGCCTTCTGATTCAATGGTTCTTGGGTATATAAAGTATTGATAAAATAGTGAAACAATTACCGTGAAAGTTAATAATATCAGTATTCTTGGAATGAAATAATTTACCTTTTGCATATTAAAATTGAAAATAAATGAATGGTAAATCGCCTGTATTTGCAAATAATAAGATGAACGAAAATAAAAGTAAATACATTGTCCATCTAATTAGTAAGGATTTGTTAGCTAAAAATTCATCCGGTCTATTTTTTCGTATAATTAATTCATAGACAATAAATAATGCTAAAGGAATGTAAAGTGAATATTCAAAATGAATGTCAGAAAATGAATGAATTGTGGATGTAAAAAACAATTGTACTTTTCGCATTTGATCAACTCGGAACAATAACCATCCAAAACTAACTACAGACATAGTGAAAACCCATCGAATTACTTTTTCCCAGAATGGTAAAACTCTTTCTCTTTTTATTGGAAAGAAAGCTTGTTCAATCAAATAATAAACTCCGTGTAAAATTCCCCAATAGATAAAGTTAACCATTGCTCCGTGCCATAGCCCACTCAAAAAGAAGGTAACAAAAATGGCTAAAAACCACCTGAATTTATTCGATTTACTTCCACCTAAAGGAATATAAACGTAATCTCTAAACCAAGTTGAAAGTGAAATATGCCAACGCGACCAAAATTCTTTCAGGGAATATGAGCCATAAGGGAGTTGGAAATTGTTCATCAATTGTACGCCGAAAAATTGAGCGCAACCAATTGCTATTAAGGTATATCCGTTGAAATCAGTATAGATTTGAATTCCAAACAAAATAACTGCTAACCATTTAGTAAAGATAGAGTAGGCTTCTGGTTGCTCAAAAATAGGGGCTACAAATGTTCCGATATTGTCTGCAATGGTCATTTTTAGAAAGAATCCACCAAGCATTATTTGTAGACCTGTTCTGAAATGTTGCCAATTCGGTTTGAATTTCTTAAATATCTGAGGATGAAGATGTTCGTATCGTTCGATTGGTCCTGCGACTAATTGAGGAAAAAAGGTAATGTAGAGCGCAAATTTTGCTAAATTCGTTTCGGGTTCGATCCTTCTTCTGTAAACATCAACTGTGTAACTAACTGATTGAAAGGTGTAAAATGAGATCCCAACAGGAATTCCGTATTCGAACACAAATTGAAGCCACATCGCATCATCGTTTGTATTTGCAAGTTGTTTAAACCAAGAACTTCCTCCGATTAGAAAGTGAAAATATTTAAAAAGGATTAAAAGCGAAAAGTTGGAAATTAAACTGAAGGCTAATAACCATCGTCTTCTGATTTGATTTTTTGCTTTATAAATTAAATTCGAAGCAAAGAAATCGATAACTGTTGAAAGTATGATTAAACCAAGATAAGACATTTTCCAACCAGCATAGAAAAAGTAACTAGCGATTAATAAGAAAACCCATCTATATTTTTGATTAATAGCGTAGTATCCAATTAAAACCAGCGGTAAAAAAATAAAAAAGTCGAGCGTTGTAAACAGCATTATTCTTTATTTTTTGAATCGATTGAAATTGTAACAGGACCATCATTTACTAATGAAACTTTCATATCAGCACCAAAAGTTCCCGTTTCGACTATCAGATTTGTTTCAGATTTTAATTTAGATACAAAATATTCGTACAAAGGGATAGCTTGTTCAGGTCGAGCAGCTTGAATGTAACTTGGTCGATTTCCTTTTTTAGTAGAAGCAAAAAGAGTAAATTGTGAAATCACTAAAAATGCTCCATTTATATCTTTGATAGAAAGATTCATTTTTCCTTCGGAATCAGAGAAAATTCGAAGTCCTGAAATTTTTGAAATGAGCCAATCAGCATCTACTTCTGAATCAGCGGCTTCAATTCCGAGTAAAACCAGCAAACCACCTTCGATTGCACCTTTGATGTTACCATCTATTTTTACAGATGCTTCTGAAACTCTCTGTAAAATGATTCTCATTGATGTTCCACTTTTTTACGGTGAATTTCATTTTCATCCTCCGTCATTAATTGAACGTAAGTTGTATAGCGACTCTCTGAAATCTCACCAGTTTCTAATGCATCTTTAACAGCACATTTAGGTTCATTTAAATGTTGACAATTGTTGTATTTGCATTCATTTAAGAAATGTCTCATCTCTGGGAAATAGTGTGAAATGACTTCTTTTTCAAGGTTTACAACTCCGAAAGCTCTAATTCCAGGAGTGTCTACGATGTAACCTCCAGAAGCCAACTTAAACATTTCAGCAAAAGTAGTAGTGTGTTTTCCTTGTTGATTGGCTTGAGAAATTTCTCCGATTCTTAAATTTAAAGTAGAATCTAAAGCATTTACAAGTGTACTTTTACCAACGCCACTGTGACCAGAAATCATTACTTGTTTTCCGTTAATTTCCTCTTTTAAAAAGTCAATATTTTCTTTTTTATCGGCAGATATTTTATAACATCGATACCCAACTTTTTCATACAAATAACACAAAGCATCAATGTATTCAAGTTCATCAGGAGTATATGTGTCAATTTTATTAAAAAGAATTGTTGTAGGTATTCTAAATGATTCAGCAGAAACTAAAAAACGATCAATAAAAGCTAAATGAGTGATAGGAGCAACAGTTGTAACCAAAAGATAAGCTTGGTCCACATTTGCGGCTAATATTTGCATTTGTTTACTCAAGTTCGTTGATTTACGAACAATATAGTTTCTTCTTTCTTCGTAATCCTCAATCACTCGGTTACCATCTTCGTCAGTAGCTTCAGATACAATTACTTGATCTCCAACAGCAATAGGGTTAGTTGTTCGTAAATTACTCATTCGCATTTTACCACGAATTCTACAATTCACCAAAGAACCATCTTCTAATTCAACATTGTACCATTTACCTGTTGATTTTAATACCTTCCCTTTTAACGCCATAGTCTGTAAAGATAATAATTAGACTTTAAGACTGCAAGACAAAAGACTTCGACGTGAGCTCAGTCGAACGACCGCTTCGCTCAAAGACTGATGTTGGAAGTGTATAAGTCTTGAATCTTATAGTCTTGAATCTTGTAGTCTTGTAGTCTTTTTCCTATCTTCGCAATTCAAATTCTTGAAGTATGTCTATTGAAGTAACAAATCTTTCAAAATATTACGGTGAGCAGGCTGCTGTTCGCGATATTACTTTTTCTGTTGGAAAGGGAGAAATTGTAGGGTTTTTAGGTCCAAATGGAGCTGGTAAATCTACTACAATGAAGATTATTACTGGATTTATTCCATCTTCTTCAGGTGAAGTAAAAGTATGTGGTTTACCTGTTGACGTTGATTCATTAGATACAAGACAATTAATAGGTTATTTACCGGAGCATAATCCATTGTATTTGGACATGTATGTAAAGGAATATTTAGAATTTGTAGCTAAAATTTATAAAATGTCTAATGTTCGCGACCGTGTTTCTGATATGGTCAAAGCGATAGGATTAGATGTTGAACAAAATAAAAAAATAGGTGCCTTATCAAAAGGATACCGTCAACGAGTTGGTTTAGCGCAAGCTATTATTCACGATCCACAAGTTTTAATTTTAGATGAGCCCACTTCAGGATTAGATCCTAATCAATTAGTTGAAATCAGAGAATTGATAAAGCAAATTGGTAAACAAAAAACAGTAATGCTTTCAACGCATATTATGCAGGAAGTTGAAGCGATTTGTGATAGGGTTGTGATTATCAATAAAGGTCAAATTGTTGCGGATGACAAAGCGTCTATTCTTCAAATTGAAAAAGGTCACCAAACGGTGTATGTTGAATTTGAAGGAACTGTTTCTAAAAACCAATTAGCTAAAATTAGTCAAGTTGCTAAAGTTGAATCGTTTGATAAAGGTTGGTTACTTGAAGGAAATGGAGAGGAAGATCTAAGAAAAGTGATAGCTCAATTTGCTCAAACGAATAATTTATTAGTCTTAACATTAAGAACAGAAGAAAAAACGTTAGAGGAGGTTTTTAAAGAGTTGACAAAGTAGACCTAAATATTTAAATAATTAATAATCAAATAGTTATTAGTTATGATAAAAACATGTTGATTTTTCTCCAAGTTTAAAAGTTAACATAATTCCTGAAAAGATATACCAATCTTTTGTAGTCGAAGTCCCTCTTTTTCCGTGAATATTTCCGTCTAAACTTCTATTGGATAGTGCTACAACGTCAGAACTAGCGCCTCCACTTTGATCCGCCAGTTTTAAAGGATCTACAAAATTTTCAGCGTGAACATCATCTAAGTAATCTGTGAATGTTTTTCGAAGTCCAAATTCTACATTTAGAGATGCTCGTTTTCCTAATGTCATTCTAACTCCTGCACCTATTGGAATACAAAGTTGTGTTAAACTATAATTCTTTTTAGACGACAAACTAGTTCCTTGCCCTTCTGTTCCAAGTGGTTGAAGAGCAATATCTTCTCCATTGAATGAAGTTTTTGGGTTCATATGGAAAACACCCAATTCAGTTAATAGATAAGCTGTTCCTTTGTATTTGTCATGACCAATTTCAAAAGGCAAATAATTGAACTCTACACCACCTGCCAATTCAAAAATGGATGATTTAAAATTTAAATTTCTATTTTTGAGTAATGAAGAGTTTGAATGAGCATCATTTGCACCAACGTTTCCATAGATGAAATTACCTCTTAAGCTTAATCTAGAATGAATATTGAATCGATAGATTAATCCAGCTGCGGGTTGTGTATTATAAAATTGTTTCATAGGGTTTAAATCTCCTAAATAATACGTTCCCCCAACCATTACTCCAAATTCTGTTCTAGACAGACGTGTTGGTCGTTGGGCTTGTAGATTACAAGCAATTAATAGTGAGAATAATAGAATAGAAACCTTCTTCAAAATGCAATTTAAAATTCAAGAACGAAATTAATCATAAATAATTGTGATGAATAGTAAATAATTAAAATGAAGGACAACTTATAGTTCTAAATGTGTTTACGTTAATAAAAATGTTTTTAGGGTATTTAACCGTATATCCTAATTCAACAGTTTTAATTTCACCAGGATTTAAAATTATTTTCCATGAAGTTTCTCCTGTTATTTCATCGTAATTTGCTTTTGTTGTTTCATCTGCAGAAACAATTATTTCGCTACTTTTAGATACAGGTATTTGATCAAATAAATCTACTGTGATAGGAGATGTTCTATTATTTCGAATTGAAATTTCATATAAATATGAATCTTTTTTCGTATTTCCTATTACTTTCTTTGTACTCAATTCTGATTTTAATTTACGTACAGTTTGAACTTTATTATCTCTACCAAAAGACAATGAAAGTGTATCCTCTATATTTTTAGTGTCAATTTCTGATTGACCTACATATTGTCCGCCAAAATATACATTTGTTGGACCAGGAATTAAATCAAATTCTTGCCATCCTGTAATTTGTGCTTGTAAAAATGTACCATTGTCAAGTTTGGGAACTGAAACATGAGAAAATGAAGCATCTAAATTCATTTCCTTTATTTCGACGACGTAAGGTTTTGAATCTGAAGGACAATTAATTTTAGTTGCAATAATGAATTCTGTTGAAAGTTCCGATATTTCAATTTGACGTATTATTACTCCATTTTGATTGATATCTTGACGTTTTTTAGAAACAGTTTTTTTATCAAAATCATCAATTGTTTCTCCATCATTTACTACGTAATTATCATAAACTCTCTGATTGGCGATGGTAATCTCTTGTATAGCTTCATTTTGAAAATTTACTTCTTCGGATTTATACTCATTTTTATTTCGTTTAGCTAATCCATTCCGTAACTCTTGATTGTTAAGATACCAAGGATTTAAGTCTGGTCTTGAAGCTGTTAATCGTGGATCACCTGTAGATAGAATTAAATCAATATTTTTCCATTCATTTCCAGTATTGTTATAAATCTTTGCCTTGTATTTAAGATTTATTTTTTGATTTAAATCAATTGCTGATAGATCATACGTTGCAGCCCAACCGCAATCAGAAACCAAATATTTTAACGTGCTATTTAGAGTTGTGTTGTTGTTAACATCAATTAGAATAATTACTTGATTACTACGTTTGTTTTCATCATAATTGATTTCAATTAATTGTTTTTTTAATTTTTCAATACGATTAGAAGTCTTCCTTTGTTCCTTATTTAATTGTGTTAATTTTTGATTGATTTCAAACGTACGTACCCTGTAATATTCAGCCGCTTCTTTTATTTGAGCAACGGTCAGATTTTGATTATCACCCTTTAAATCTCTATTTGTATTTAAAACAGACAATTCTGCATCGTACGATTTTCGATTGTTATCATTCGTTTTTAACTGTTCATTTAAATTTTCTAACGAATCTTTCATTGAAGAAATTCTTGGATTTAATTGTTCGGCAGCTAAAAAATCCATTTCAGTTGAAATTGAAACCAATTTAAATTCTCCATCACTATTGAATTGTATCGATTGAGGGTCTGCAAATGTTGAGATTCCTGAAAAGACGACTTTATTTCGTCCTTTATTTAATTTAATAGATTGTTCTTGAAGTATTTCTCCAGATGTCAAGAACAATTTCACTTTTTTAATTTCAGATTTAATTATTTGTTCATGTACTTGCTGAGAAAAAAGCGAGAAAGGAATAATTAAAAGTAATACGTTTATATAGTTTTTCATTTCTTTATATTTATGGACTAAATATATTAATAATTCTGTTATCTATAAGCCATTAAAATAAATATCAATCTTTCTATGACAGAAAACAGCTGGTGAGTATGGTTTTTCTATGAGTAATAAATACAAAGCAAGGTTACGCCAGCAGAAGTTTTAATTTATAATGAGAATAGTTATTTGATTCGAAAAAGAGAAGTTTTAGAAGATGTGTATAGAAATGAAATAGTTGTTTATTTACGATCAATAAAAAAATGGGGACTAATTTTTTGGATTCTAGAGACAAAATAGACATTTATTTGCGGAGCTCTAGTTTGAATTTGGTCTTTCTACCGAATTAGCTGTAAATTTTTCCGAAATCGCGTTTCGCTTTTTCGGCGAAAGAGAGCGTGAAGGAAAGTATTTACGTGCGATTTCACTTCACTAGCGATGAAAGTTCATTTGGTATCAACTAAATGAAGTGAAAAATTCCTTAGAAAGATCCTTGATTTTTGCTTACTTTTCATCAAGGAAAAGTAAGAGAATGATAATCGAAGCTTGATTGATAAGTTTAAATTATAGTTGATAATCGATGTGAAAATATTTTTGTTTCCCACAAAAATATGACTTGATCCTTAATTTATAACCTAAATGTTCATTGAATAAAAAATGCTACCTAAATTGGGTAGCATTTTTTGTTTAGCATAAGCTAAATTATTTTATTTTAATGTTTGAAAGGAATCTTTCTAAATTCGGATTTTCTAATAAGTGATCAGAACCAACTACTAAAATATTTTTACAGTTGTTTCTTTCTAGCCAAAAATTAAAATTAGAAACTCCAACAACCAAAGTTCCATTAATATCTATTTTTTGGATAGGCTTTTGTTTTAAGTCGAATATATCTCTTAATTCACTTGCTTCTTTTTCAATAGTTTGATTTTCTGTAAAGATTAACAAACCGTCCATTTGGTCGATTTCCTCAATATTTCTTTCGTGAAACTCAATTATTTCTAAAGGAAACTCTTGTGCCCAATCTGTTAGAGATTTTGCAAATTTTGTATGAGATTGTAAATAAAATTTATCTATTTTCATTTTTGTTGTCAAGCGTCAATTAGTGTAATTACTTTAACGGATTGCGAATTTAGTCATTTTTGACTTACTATTTCAATAAAAAACACTCAAATTTTAGATTTTATTAATAGCCTAAAATTTTTAAGTAATCTTCTGCTGTTTGTTCTTCTGAGAAAATTTCTGTTTGAAGCTTTCCGTTTTCATCTCTTTTAATCAGAATATGCTTAGGCTCAGGGATTAAACAATGTTTTAGACCTCCAAAACCGCCTATAGTTTCTTGATACGCACCCGTATTAAAAAATCCTAAATACAAAGGTTTGTCTTTATTGAATTTTGGAAGATAGATAGCATTTGAATGCTGTTCTGAATTATAGTAATCATCACTATCGCATGTTAAGCCACCTAATAAAACACGTTCGTAATCGTCTTGCCACCTATTAATAGGTAATAAGATGAAACGTTGATTAATAGCCC